>NZ_DASSES010000105.1:0-77248 GCF_035695185.1 Frateuria sp. | reverse complement strand
GCCTGGGAGCGCGGGCAGCAGCTCAGCGTGCACGCCTGGTGCTACAGCCTGACCAATGGCCACATGAACGACCTGGGCGTGCACATCGACAGTCACGGCGCGATCTGGCCGAGCTACGAGGCGGGACTGGAGCGTCTGGCCAGCCGCATCGGCGAGCCGCGCTGAGGCGAGCCTAGTCTTCGGTGAGACAGGCGCGCAGCAGCGCGCCTATCACCGCCTGCACGCCCGCCGCCTGCGCAGGCAGGAAGTCGAGGCTGTCCTCGTCCATGTAGGTGTACTGGGCCAGTTCCAGCTGCACCGCCTGCACCTTCTCTGCCGGACGGCCGTAGTGCCGGGTGATGTAGCCGCCTTTGAAGCGGCCGTTGACCACGTGGCTATAGCCGTCCTGCCCCTGCAGCACGGCATCGAGCCGCGCCTGCAGCGGCGCGCCGCAGCTGGCGCCATCGGCGGTGCCGAGGTTGTAGTCCGGCAGCTGGCCGTCGAACAGCATCGGCACGCGGCTGCGGATCGAATGGCCCTCCCAGAGCACCACGCGCCCGTGCAGGGCGCGCAACCTCGCAAGTTCCTGCTGGAGCGCCGCGTGGTAGGGACGCCAATAATCGTTCACGCGGCGTTGAACTTCGGCGACGTCCGGGGCGCCTTCCAGATACAGTGGCTCACCGTCGAAACCGATGGTGGACACCAGCCCGGTCTCGCGCCTGCCCGGATACAGCGCGTGACCGTCGGCAGGCCGGTTGAGATCCACCACGTAGCGCGAGGCCAGCGGTCGCAGCAGGCTCGCGCCCAGGGCCTGGGCCAGCGGCGCGTACAGCCGGGCGACGTGCCAGTCGGTGTCCGGGGACCGCCGCGCCGAGGGATGCATGCGCGCGGCGATGTCGTCGGGAATGTGGCTGCTGTCGTGCGGCAGGCTGATCAACAGGGGCGCGCTGCCCTGATCGAGGCGGAAGATGTCCATCCGGTCAGTGTAACGCCGGCCCGGCAGGGCCTCAGTGCATCAGCAGCAGTTCCTCCGACGACGTCGGGTGGATGGCCACCGCGCCGCGCAGCTCGCGCCGGGTGAGACCCTGGCGCATCGCCACCGCGAAGCCCTGCAGCATCTCGTCGACGCCCGGACCCAGCGCATGCAGGCCGAGCACGCGCTCGTCGTCACCGCTGCAGACCAGCTTCATCACGGTCGGCTCGCGTCGCCCGGCGACCGCGAACTGCAGTGGCACGAAGCGCTTGCCGAAGACCCTCACCGCATCGCCATGACGCGCCCGCGCCTCCTGTTCGGTCAGGCCGATCTTGCCCAGCGGCGGGTCGGCGAATACCACGCTGGGGATTGCCTGGTAGTCAAAACCGGCATCCGGCTGGCCACCGAACAGTCGCTCGACAAGTGCGTACCCTGCCGAGACCGCCACCGGCGTGAGCGCCGGACAGGCGGTCACGTCCCCGATCGCCGTAATGCCCGGGACCGTGGTGTTCTGGTGCGCGTCGACCTGGATGAAGCCCTTGCCGTCGCGGCCCACGCCCAGCTCCTCCAGTCCGAGCGTGTCGCTGTTCGGCACGCGGCCGACCGCCCACAGCACCGCCTCGTACGGTCCGTGCGCGGCTCCGCCGGCATCGTCCAGCAGCAAGGCCCCCGCGGTGCCGCGCGCCCCGGTGACGTTGCTCTGCGGCGTGATGCGGATGCCCTGTTCGCGCATCTGGGCCGCCAGTGCCTGCACCAGCTCCGCATCGAAGCCGTCGAGCAGCTGCTTGCGGATCAGCAGTTCCACCTCGCAGCCGAGTGCCCGCAGCAGGCAGGCGAATTCGGTCGCCACGTAGCCGCCGCCCACGATCCCGATCGAACGCGGCAATCTCTCGATCGAAAAAATGTCGTCCGACACCATGCCCAGCCCGAAGCCCGGTAACGGGAGCCGCTTCGGGCGGGCGCCGGTGGCGATGATGACCTGCGGGGCGCGGTACTGCGCGCCGCCTCCCTCCACCGTGTCGCGCGCCAGCAGTCGCCCGGCCGCGCCGATCCACGTCACGCCCGCTTCCTCCAGCCGTTGCGCGTAGCGCCGGCGGATATCCTGGATATAGCGCTCGCGCATCAGGCGGAAACGGTTCCAGTCCAGCCGGCCGGGCCTGAGGTCGAATCCGTAGTCGACCGCCAGCGATTGCCCCTGAGCGAGCTGTGCGGCGAACCAGAGCGCCTTCTTCGGCACGCAACCCAGGTTCACGCAAGTGCCGCCCGGCGGGCCCGGATCGAGCAGCGCCACCTTCGCGCCATACCGCGCGGCGCGCTGCGCCACCGTCAGCCCGCCGGAACCGGCGCCGAGCACGATCAGATCGAAATGCTGGGTCATGCAGCCTCCATGGAGTCACCCCAGCATGCCTCTCCCGCCGCTGATCGATGTGAATGGGCCCGGCCGACGCGGCATCCGGCAAGCTACAAGCCAGCCTCACCAACTTGACGCAAGCCCTTGATTGACTAAGCTCGGCCAAAACACTGCCGAGGTTGCCATGACTGCGTCCGGACGTCCTTCAGCTGCCACGCGCCTGCGCATGGGCCTGGTCGGGACGGCGGCCCTGCTGCTGGCGGCCTGCGCCGGGAGCCCGCACCGCCGCGAGCCGACCTTCAGGGCTTCGCATTCGACCCTGGCCGACCTGCCTGCAAAGGCCCCCTCGGCAGCCAGTGCAGGCACTGCCAACGATGTCCTGTTCCGCGCCATCGCGCTGGTCGGCACCCCCTACCACTGGGGCGGCAACACGCCGCAGAGCGGCTTCGACTGCAGCGGCCTGGTCGACTACATCTATCGCAATGCGGCCGACATCGTGCTGCCCCACAGCTCCCACGCCATGTCCGAGATGGACGGCCGCAAGGTCAGGCGCATGACCGAACTGGCCAGCGGCGACCTGGTGTTCTTCGACATCGGCGGGGACATCAGCCACGTGGGCGTGTACGTCGGCAAGGGGCGATTCGTGCATGCGCCCAACAGTGGCGGCACGGTCCGCCTGGACGACATCGACGGGCCGTACTGGCGCGACCACTTCGCGTTCGGGAAGCGGCTGCTGGATTGAGGGAAGACGGGCCGGGGCGGGATCGGCGGCTCATCCGGCGGGCTGAAGCCGGGACCAACCTTCTCCCGGAGGGGAGAAGGTGCAAAGGAAACGGCGCCTTGGGGCGCCGCTTTCGTTACCGTTTGAAGCCCGGCTTCAGTGCGCTTCCTGGCCCGGCGGATGCGCGTGGCCGTGCGTGATCTCGTCCTCGGTGGCGTCGCGCACCTGCTCGATCGCCACGTCGAAGTGCAGGGTCTTGCCGGCCATCGGATGGTTGAGGTCCACGTCGATCGTGCTCATGCCCACCTTGTGCACGGTGACCGCGCGGTGGCCGCCCTCCTTCAGCGCCAGCACCGTCGCCATGCCGGGCCTGAGCTTGTTGGCCTGCTGGAAATACTTCTTCGGCACGCGCTGGATGCGGCCATCCTCGCGCTCGCCGTAACCCTCGGCCGGGGCGATCTCCACCGCGAGCGTCTCGCCGGCCTCATGGCCTTCCAGCGCCTTTTCCAGCCCCGGGATGAGCTGGCCGTGGCCAAGCAGGATCCACAGCGGCTCGCCGTTGTCGCGCGAGCTTTCCACCTTGTCGCCGTCCACCGTGAGCGTGTAGTGGAACGCGATGACCTTGTCCTTGCCTGCCTTCATTGCCTGTCTCGTGGGGTGCAAAGCCGGGGATTCTATCAGTCCCGCGCGTGGCCGAAGCCTACCCCGCGCGCCTCCGGCCCCAGCCAGGCAAGCAGCGCCAGCAGCAGCGCCACCACGGCGATCCACACCGACATGGCGAATGCGTAGTCGCCGCCGTGTGCCCTGGCGATCCACGCCTGCGCCGTGGCGGTGACCGCCGCCAGCAGGTTGCCGGTCTGGTAGGCGAAGCCCGGCAGCGTGCCACGCATGTGCCCGGGCGAAAGCTCGTTGAGATGCGTGGGCACCACGCCCCAGGCGCCCTGCACCATCACCTGGATCAGGAACGCGCCCAGGCCGTAGAGCACCAGCGTGCCGCCGTACATCCACAGCGGAATAACGGGGATGGCCAACAACGCGGCGATGACGATCGCCCGGCGCCGGCCGATGCGCTCGGACAGCGCACCGAAGAACAGGCCGCCGGCCAGCGCCCCGAGGTTCAGCAGCGCCACCAGCACGAACGCCGCGGCGGAGCCGGTGGGCAGGTGCAGGTTGACCTCCTCGAAGGTGTGGTACAGGTCCTGCGACCCGTGGCTGAACATGTTGAAGGCGGTCATCAGCAGCATCATGTACAGCACCAGTTTCCAGCGACCGCGCAGTGCCTCGCGCAGCCCGACCCGGGGTGCCTCGCGCTGCCGCCGCCAGACCGGCGATTCCGGGACCTTGCGGCGGATGTACAGCACCAGCAGCGCCGGCGCGGCGCCGACCACGAACAGCCCGCGCCAGCCGATGTGGTCGATCAGCAGCCAGTTGGCCAGCGCACCGAGGAAGAAGCCGCAGGGATAGCCGCTCTGCAGCAGGCCCGAGACGATGCCGCGCGACTTCGGCGGGATCGCCTCCATCGCCAGCGAGGCGCCGATACCCCATTCGCCACCCATCGCGATGCCGAACAGGAAACGCAGCACCAGCAACATCGTGAGCGAGGTGGAGAACGCGGTCGCCAGCTCGAACAGCGAGAACAGCACCACGTCCAGCATCAGGATCGGCCGCCGCCCGTAGCGGTCGGCCAGCCTTCCGAAGATCAGGGCACCGATGGGGCGGGCGGCCAGCGTCAGCAGCAGCGCCAGCGTCACCTCCGGCTTGTCGACCCCGAATTCGCCGGCCACGCCCACGATCACGAAGGTCAGCAGGAAGTAGTCGAAGGCGTCCAGCGTCCAGCCCAGGAAACTGGCCAGCACCGTGTGGCGCTGGTCATGGTTCAGCTCACGCAACGTGGACACAACACTCATGCAGCCACTCTCAGCATCGACCCGGTCATCAGGCTAGCACGCGGTCCCCTGGGGGCCGCCGCGCGGATGCGACGCGGCAGGATGACATGCCCCCTCGGGGCGGCGCAGGTTGCCCTGTCGGCACAGCGCTTCCCGGGGGAGGATCGGCGCGTGCCGACGCGACGGCGGACGAGGCAGGACGCTACCGACCGCCCATCCATTTCCTTGGGAGGGAAAAACCAATGCTGCAAAAACCGCTTGCCGGCGCCCTGCTGGGCGCCCTCGGACTCGTCGTGGCCGCTGCTGCCCAGGCCGCCACGCCCAACCTCATCCACACGCCGGCGCTGGGTCGCCTGGATGCCAGCGCACTGGCCCGGCGCCTGGGCATGGACCCGCAGGCCTCGCTGGCCCCGGGCCTGCAACTTCGCACCGCCCACGGCACGATCAAGACCCGCGAGCGCCAGATGTTCCGCGGCGTGCCGGTATACGGCCGCAGCGTGGTGGTCGAACGCGACGGCGCCGGTAATGTGCGCAGCGTCGAAGGCCACCTGTCCAACGGCCTGGGCTTCGACCTGGCATCGGTCACGCCGCGCCTCAGCGGTGCCCAGGCGCTGGCCGCGCTGCGCCAGCATGCCGGCTTCCTGCCCTATGGCATCGGTGCCAATGCGGTCTCCGACGCCAGCCTGCAGAACGTCAGGCACGAGTTGTACGTCTATGCCGAAGGCAAGAAGGCGCGCCTGGTCTACCTCACCTCGTTCTTCGACGACCACAACGGCCGCCCGACCCGCCCGACGGCGATCATCGATGCCAATTCCGGCGCGGTGCTGAAAAGCTGGGAAGGCCTGACCACCAAGGGCAAGCCCGGTGGCGGCGGTGGTGGCGGCACGGGTACGGCGGCCAGCGCCAACGGCCCGGGCGGCAACCAGAAGACCGGTGAGTACTTCTACGGCACCGACTACCCGGCATTGGCGGTCACCCAGTCGGGCAGCACCTGCTCGATGGTCAACACCGACGTCAAGACCAACGACATGAACCAGAGCCGCAACCGCGCGACCCTCTGGACCTTCACCTGCCCGACCAGCAGCGGCGACGGCATCAACGGCGCCTACTCGCCGATCAACGATGCGCACCACTTCGGCGCGGTCGTGCACGACATGTACAACGCCTGGTTCGGCGCCCCGCCGCTGAACATGCAGCTGGTGATGAACGTGCACTACAGCCGCAACTACGAGAACGCGTTCTGGAACGGCTCGTCGATGAACTTCGGCGACGGCGCCAGCTACTTCTATCCGCTCACCGCGCTGGACGTGACCAGCCACGAGATCAGCCACGGCTTCACCGAGCAGCATTCGAACCTGCAGTACTCGGGCCAGTCCGGCGGCATGAACGAGGCCTTCTCGGACATGGCCGGCGAAGCGGCCGAGTACTACGACCGTGGCGCCAACGACTGGCTGGTGGGCGCCGACATCACCAAGACCGATCCGGCCCTGCGCTGGATGTGCACGCCTAGCAAGGACGGCGCTTCGATCGACAACGCTTCGCAGTACTACAGCGGCCTGGATGTCCACTATTCCAGCGGCGTCTACAACAAGGCGTTCTGCACGCTGGCCAAGACGTCGACCTGGAACACGCGCAAGGCCTTCGAGGTGTTCGAGCGGGCCAACGCGATGTACTGGACGGCCACGGCCACGTTCAACTCGGGCGCCTGCGGCGTGGAGAACGCGGCGGACGACTACGGCTATTCCCGCAGCGACGTCGTGGCCGCGTTCAACGCGGTAGGCGTAACCTGCCAGTAAGCCGGCCCTTCAGGTCGTTCCCACGAGCCCGGCCCCGCGCCGGGCTCGTTCGTTGCGCCGCGGCGGGGCGCGGCAGCAAGTGCGGTGGACGAAGCCTCCATGCATCACCTGCACATCCTGGCGCCCGCAGCCTGCCTATACTGCCGTCCCGTCCGCGGAGTACGACCATGCAACGATCGTCCCGGCGCCAGGCCACCCCCACGCCCCTCCCGCCGGAGCGCCGGCCTTGACGGTGCGGCCGCGGTACCGCCTCGACCGCTCGATGCGCGCCACCCTGTCGGCCCGCTTCACCGGCTTCAATCAGCGCCAGTACGTGCGTGGCAAGCTGGCCGGCGATCCGGTTTACGCCGGCGTGGCGAGGCTGCTGCAGGATTCCGCCCCCTTCCCGCTGCTCGACGTCGGCTGCGGCCTGGGCCTGCTCGGTCACTACCTGCACGGCGTCGGCGTGTTGCGCGGCTACGTCGGCATCGACCACGACGAACGGAAGATCGCCGCCGGCCGCCGGGCCGCCGTGGCGATCGGCGATGCCCTCGACCTGCGCTGCGCCGACGTCGCCGACCTGCCGGAGTTCCGCGGACACGTCAGCCTGCTGGACGTGCTGCATTACCTGCCGGCGGCGCGCCAGTCGCCACTGCTGGAGCAACTGGCCGGCCATGTCGCACCCGGCGCCCAGCTCATGATCCGGAACGTGTTGCGGGCGAAGCACTGGCGCTTCCACGCCACGGTGCTCGAGGAGCACCTGCTGCACGCCACCGGCTGGATGCGCGTGGGGGCCGACCACTACCCGACCGCGCAAGAGGTCATCGCCCCGCTCGAGCGTGCCGGACTGGTCACCACGCTCACGCCGCTGTGGGGTCGCACGCCGTTCAACAGCTACCTGATCGTCGCCCGGCGGCCGGCCTGACGCGCTCCGGCAAAAGCGCCGGCGGCGCATGACCTGAATGCGGGTCGCGCACAGGGGCGCTCCTGCAGGCAGCCTTGCGCCTCTTGCGCTATACTGCGCGGACGGCTTCCTGCCGTTGCGGCTCTCCGCCGCCCCTTCCCCAATATCGCAACGCGGTTCTGAAGAACGCTCCGGGTTGCACAGGAGTGTTTTCATGTCTTTCGAATCGCTGGGCCTTGCGCCCGCGTTGTTGCGCGCGCTCGCCGAACAGGGCTACACCCAGCCCACCCCGATCCAGGCCGGCGCCATCCCGCTGGTGCTGGAGGGCCACGACCTGCTGGCCGCCGCGCAGACCGGCACCGGCAAGACCGCCGCCTTCGCGCTGCCGCTGCTGCAGCACCTGTCGACCGCCGGCGCCACCCAGACCCGCCGCCCGCGTGCGCTGGTGCTGACCCCGACCCGCGAACTCGCCGCGCAGGTGCACGACAACCTGCGCGACTACGGCAAGCACCTGCGGGTTTCCAGCACGACCATCTTCGGTGGCGTCGGCATGGGTCCGCAGATGCAGGCGCTGCGCCGTGGCGTGGACGTGGTGATCGCCACGCCCGGTCGCCTGATCGATCACATGCAGCAGCGCTCGGTCGACCTGTCCGGGGTCGAGGTGCTGGTGCTGGACGAAGCCGACCGCATGCTCGACATGGGCTTCCTGCCGGCGATCAAGCGCATCCTCCAGGCACTGCCGAAGCAGCGCCAGACGCTGCTCTTCTCCGCCACCTTCGCCGAACCGATCAAGGCGCTGGCGATGCAGTTCATGCGCTCGCCGCGCGAGGTGTCGGTGACGCCGCCCAACACCGTGGCGAACACCGTCAGCCACCACGTGCACCCGGTCGATGCCGCGCGCAAGCGTGACCTGCTGCTGCACGTGCTCTCGCAGGACAGCCGCCGCCAGAGCCTGGTGTTCAGCCGCACCAAGCACGGCGCCGACAAGCTGGTGAAGTTCCTGGAGGCTTCCGGAGTGCGCTCCGCGGCGATCCACGGCAACAAGAGCCAGAACGCGCGCACCAAGGCGCTGGGCGACTTCAAGAGCGGCCGCGTCACCGTGCTGGTGGCGACCGACATCGCCGCCCGCGGGATCGACATCGACCAGTTGCCGATGGTCATCAACCACGACCTGCCGATGGTCGCCGAGGATTACGTGCACCGCATCGGCCGCACCGGGCGTGCCGGTGCCGAGGGCATGGCCGTGTCACTGGTCAGCCATGACGAATCGGGCCTGCTGCGCGACATCCGCAAGCTGCTCAAGCAGGAGATCGCGATCAGCGACGTCCCGGGTTTCGAGCCTTCCGCGCCGCTACGCCTGGACGCCGGCGCACCGCGCCCGGTGCAGGGCCAGCGCCAGCCGCGTGCGCAGCGCGCGGGCAGCCACGGCAACCACGGCAACGGTCACGCCGGTGGCGGCCATGGGAACGGCCAGGCCAACCGCAACGCCGCCAACGCCGGTCGCGCCAGCGGCCGCCGCCGGCGTGCCGGCGGCGCGCCGCGCCCGGCGCCCCGGGGCTGACCCGATGCTGGGGGGCGGGGCTGACGCCCGCCCCGCGACGGAGACGCGCCGCTACCTTGCCAGTGCCGACGCGTGGTGACGCAGGTGGTCGTCGATGAAGCTGCCGACGAACCAGTAGCTGTGGTCGTAGCCGGGGTGCCGGCGCAGCACGAGCCGCTGTCCGGCCTCGGCACAGGCCTCCTCGAACAGCTCCGGACGCAATTGCTCGGCAAGAAAGCGGTCGGCCTCGCCCTGGTCGATCAGGATGGTGCCGGGAAACGGTTGCCGCCTGACCAGGGCACAGGCGTCATGGTCGGCCCACGCCTCCCGGTCCTCGCCCAGATAGCGCGCGAATGCCTTCTGCCCCCACGGCACGCGCGAGGGCGCCACGATCGGCGCGAAGGCGGAAACCGAGCGATAGCGTTGCGGATGCGCCAGCGCCAGCGTAAGCGCGCCGTGGCCGCCCATCGAGTGGCCGCAGACGCCTGCGCGGGCGACGTCGAGCGGAAAGCGCCCGGCCAGCAACCGGGGCAGTTCATCGACCAGGTAGCTGCGCATGCGAAAGCGTGACGACCACGGCGCCTGCGTGGCGTCCAGGTAGAAGCCCGCGCCCTCGCCGAACTCCCAGTCGCCGGTGGCGCCGGCGAAGCCGGTATTGCGCGGGCTGGTGTCGGGCATCACCAGCGCCAGCCCCAGCTCGGAGGCGACGCGCTGGGCGCCCGCCTTGATGGCGGCGGTCTCCTCCGTACAGGTCAGCCCGGCAAGGAAATACAGCACGGGGCAGGCCTGCCGCTCTGCCAGCGGCGGCAGGTACACCGCAAAGCGCATCGGCCCGCAGTTCTCCGAGACATGCCGGTAGAAGCCCTGCACGCCGCCATGGCATCGCTGTTCGGAAAGCGTTTCGACCGTCGCCATGCGGCGCCTCCACAACCACACAAGCGTCCGATCATAACCACGACACGCCCACGCCACGTGTACCCCACACCGACGTCACGCCGGCGAGGCTGCTAGAATGCCGCGCCCGCGCGGCGCCGCCCTCGCTCGCCGCTGCCCAATTCCTGAGGTTCCCATGTCATCCCCCGTTTCAGGTCCCACGCCGGCCGACTACGACCCGGCGCCGGCCGGTTTTGCCACGCTCGCGCTGCGCCCCGAAGTCCAGCAGGCGCTGTCCGACGTCGGCTACGAATCGCCCTCGCCGATCCAGGCGGCCACCATTCCGCCGCTGCTCGAAGGGCGCGACGTGCTTGGCCAGGCGCAGACCGGCACCGGCAAGACTGCCGCGTTCGCGTTGCCGATCCTCTCGCGCATCGAGGCCAGGCCCGGCAAGCCGCAGGCGCTGGTGCTCGCGCCCACGCGCGAACTGGCCATCCAGGTGGCCGAGGCCTTCCAGCGCTACGCCGCGCACATCCCCGGCTTCCAGGTGCTGCCGATCTACGGCGGCCAGAGCTACGGCCCGCAGCTGCACGCGTTGCGCCGCGGCGTGCACGTCGTCGTCGGCACGCCCGGTCGCGTGATCGACCACCTGGACAAGCAGACGCTCGATCTCTCCGAGCTCAAGTACCTGGTGCTCGACGAAGCGGACGAAATGTTGCGGATGGGCTTCATCGATGACGTCGAGAAGGTGCTCGAGGCGACGCCGCCGACGCGCCAGGTCGCACTGTTCTCGGCCACCATGCCGGCGCCGATCCGCAAGATCGCGCAGCGGCACCTCAAGGACCCGGTCGAGGTCACCATCAAGGCCAAGACCACCACCGCGGCCAACATCCGCCAGCGCTACTGGTTCGTCAGCGGGATGCACAAGCTCGATGCGCTGACCCGCATCCTGGAAGCCGAGCCGTTCGACGCGATGATCATCTTCGCGCGCACCAAGCAGGCCACCGAGGAGCTGGCCGAGAAGCTCACCGCACGCGGCCTGGCCGCCGCCGCGATCAACGGCGACATCGCCCAGCCGCAGCGCGAGCGCGTGATCCAGCAGCTCAAGGACGGCAAGCTGGACATCCTTGTCGCCACCGACGTGGCCGCGCGCGGCCTGGATGTCGAGCGCATCAGCCACGTCTTCAACTACGACATCCCCTACGACACCGAAAGCTACGTGCACCGCATCGGCCGCACCGGCCGCGCGGGCCGCAGCGGCGAGGCGATCCTGTTCGTCACGCCGCGCGAGAAGGGCATGCTGCGCGCGATCGAGCGGGCCACCCGCCAGCCGATCGAGGAGATGAAGCTGCCGACCGTCGAGGCGGTCAACGACGTGCGCATCGCGCGCTTCAAGCAGCGCATCACCGACACGCTCGCGCAGGACGACCTGGGCGATTTCCAGCGTCTGATCGAGCAGTACGAGCAGGAGCAGAACGTGCCGGCGCTGGAGATCGCCGCGGCGCTTGCGCGCCTTGCCCAGGGCGATCGCCCGCTGCTGCTGACGCCCCCGCCTAAGCGCGAATACGAGCGGCGCGAGCAGGCGCCGCGCGACATGCGCGAACACGGCAGCGAGCGCCACGAGCGCAAGCCCCGTGAAGCGCGCGAGCCCCGCAGCTTCGACGCGCGCCCGCCCCGCCCGCACAATGCGCCGGAGCCCGGCAAGCGCACCTACCGCATCGAGGTCGGCCACGAGCACGGCGTCAAGCCGGGCAACATCGTCGGCGCCATCGCCAACGAGGCCGGCCTGGAGAGCCAGTTCATCGGCCGTGTCAGCATCCGCGGCGACTACAGCCTGATCGACCTGCCCGAAGGCATGCCCCAGGAGGTGTTCGACCACCTCAAGAAGGTCTGGGTCAGCCAGCAGCAGCTGCGCATCAGCGAGTGGGACGGCACGGAGGAGCCGGCCGGTGCCGCTCCCCCGCGCCGGCCGCGCCCGGGCGGGTTCAAGCCGAGGCCGGGCGGCGGCAAGCCGCCGCGGCGAAAGTAGCCGACCCGCCGCAATCCGTTCGGCACCGGCCCGCGGCCTGCAGGGGAACGGCGCTCGGGGTCCCCGCCACCCGCCACCCTCCGGCGCCGTTTGCGGCGCGTGCAGCTTGCACGGCAAGCGGCACGCGCCAGCCCGCGCTAGCCCAACCGCTCCTGCAGGTACGCCAGCACCTGCTCGGCGAGCTGCTCGGCGCGCTGCCCTGCCGCCTGCAGGTGCAGCTCCGCCGCCGTCGGCCGTTCGTAGGGCGAGTCGATGCCGGTGAAATTGCTGATCCTGCCGGCACGCGCCTTGGCGTAGAGTCCCTTGGGATCGCGCTGCTCGCATTCGGCCAGCGGCGTGTCCACGAACACTTCGATGAACTCACCCTCGGCGAAGCGCCTGCGTGCGAACTCGCGCTCGCCGGCAAACGGCGAGATCACGCAAACCAGCACCACCAGCCCGGCATCGACCATCAGGTGCGCCACTTCGGCGACGCGGCGCACGTTCTCCACGCGCGCCTCGGCGGTGAAGCCCAGGTCCACGTTGAGCCCGTGGCGCAGGTTGTCGCCGTCCAGCAGGTAGGTATGGAAGCCCTGCGCGGCCAGCTTCCGTTCGACCAGGTTCGCGATGGTCGACTTGCCCGCGCCGGACAGGCCCGTGAACCACAGGCAGATCGGCTGCTGCCCCTTGGCCAGCGCGCGCGTGGACTTGTCCACGTCGGTGTGCTGCCAGTGGATGTTGGTCGCGCGGTGCAGGGCGAAGTCGAGCATGCCGCAGGCGACCGTCGCCTGGCTCTGGCGGTCGATGAGGATGAAGCCGCCCAGCGTGCGGTTGTCCGCGTAGCGTTCGAACGCGACCGGCCGGTCGAGATCGATGTTGCAGTAGCCGACCTCGTTCAGCAGCAACCGTCGTGCGGCCAGCGGCGCCTGCGTGTTGATGTCGATCTTGTGCTTGATCGTGGTGACCCGCGCGTTGACCGTCGCCGTGCCCAGGCGCAGCAGATAGCTGCGGCCGGGCAGCAGTGGCGCATCGCCAAACCAGACCAGGTGGCAGCCGAACTGGTCGGCGACCGGCGCCGGCTGCGCGGCGGCACTGATCACGTCACCCCGGCTGATGTCCAGTTCGCGATCCAGGCACAGGGTGACGGCCTGTCCGGCCGATGCCTGCGCAAGCTCGGCCGACGGCCCGACGATGCGCTCGACCCGCGCGCGCTGCCCACCCGGCTGGACCAGCACCTCCTCGCCCACCGCCACGCGCCCGCCACAGACCGTGCCGGCGTAGCCGCGGAAGTGCTGGTCCGGGCGGTTGACCCACTGCACCGGCAGGCGGAACCGCGTGGGCGGCTCCGCCCTGGCGTCTAAAGTGTCGAGCAGCTCGAGCAGACTCGGCCCCTGGTACCAGGGCATCCGGGTCGAGCGCAGGCCCACGTTGTCGCCGTCGGGCGCCACCACGGGCAGCGCGTTGACCGACTCGATGCCCAGCGACGCGGCCAGCGCGTGGTAGGGCTCCACGATGGAGGCGTAGACGCCAGCATCGAGCCCGACCAGATCCATCTTGTTGACCGCCAGGATGACCCGGCGAATGCCCAACAGTGCGCAGATGTAGGTGTGCCGGCGGGTCTGCGGCAGCAACCCCTTGCGGGCATCGACCAGCACTACCGCCAGGTCCACCTGCGAGGCGCCGGTGGCCATGTTGCGGGTGTACTGCTCGTGGCCCGGACAATCGCCGACGATGAAGCTGCGCCGGGCGGTGTGGAAATAACGCCAGGCCACGTCGATGGTGATGCCCTGCTCGCGCTCGGCGTCCAGCCCATCGGTCACCAGGGCGAAATCCAGCGCCTCGCCCCCGCGCTTGCGGCTGTCGCGGCGCAGCGCGTCGAGCTGGTCGTCGGCGAGCATGCCGGCGTCGTACAGCAGGCGGCCGAGCAGCGTGCTCTTGCCGTCGTCGACGCTGCCGCAGGTAATGAAGCGAAGCAGGCCCTCGGCCATCAGAAGTAGCCCTCCTGCTTCTTGCGCTCCATCGAGCTGCCGCCGTCGTGGTCGATGATGCGCCCCTGCCGCTCGGAACTGCGCGAGGCGCGCATCTCCTCGATGATCGCGTCCAGCGAGTCGGCCTCCGACTCGATCGCGCCGGTGAGGGGATAACAGCCCAGCGTGCGGAATCGCACCCGCCGCCGCTCGACGCGCTCGCCTTCGCGCAGCACGAAGCGCTCGTCGTCCACCATGATCAGCGCGCCGTCGCGCTGCACCACCGGCCGCTCCTTCGCGAAATACAGCGGCACCACGTCGATCTTCTCGCGGCGGATGTATTCCCACACGTCCAGTTCGGTCCAGTTCGACAGCGGAAACACCCGCACGCTCTCGCCCTGGCGGATCCGGGTGTTCCAGCTGCGCCACAGCTCGGGCCGCTGCTGCTTCGGGTCCCAGCGATGCTGCGCGCTGCGGAACGAAAAGACGCGCTCCTTGGCGCGCGACTTTTCCTCGTCGCGGCGGGCGCCACCGATCGCCGCGTCGAACCGGTAGTGATCCAGCGCCTGCTTCAGCGCCTGGGTCTTCATCACATCGGTGTGCACCGCCGAGCCATGGGTCAGCGGCGAGATGCCCTGGCGCACGCCCTCCTGGTTCACGTGCACCAGCATCTCGACGTCGCCTGCGGCCGCCACGCGATCACGAAAGGCGATCATCTCGCGGAACTTCCAGGTGGTGTCCACGTGCAGCAGCGGCAGCGGCGGACGCGCCGGACGGCTGGCCTTGCGCAGCAGGTGCAGCAGCACCGTGGAGTCCTTGCCGATGGAATAGAGCATCACCGGACGGTCGAAACAGGCGAACACTTCACGAAGTATCTGGATGCTCTCCGCTTCCAGATCGTCGAGGTGGGACAGGCGTTGCATCGGACGGGCATGTTCCTGGCCCGCGCGGCGCGGGCGAAGCGGACAAGCTAGCAGACTTGCGCCAGCCTGCGCATGGGACATGTGCGGCGCGGGACGGCCGCCCCGGGGGCATCACGCACGGGACCGGTTCCTGCACGTACCATCGGCGTTTTCGTCCTCAAGGCCTGCCATGCCCGCTTCCTGGCCCCGCCCCGAGCATCCGACCGACATGGCCACCCGTGCCGCGGGCCTGTCGCCGGGACTGCGCCAGCAGCTCGAGATGGCCGCCCGGTCCATCCGCGACGGTGCGCTGGCACCGGCACGGCAGGTGCTCGACGCCGTACTGGCGGAGGCGCCCGCACACCCCGAAGCGCTCCGCCTGCTCGGCATCCTGCATACCCGCGGGCGGCAGTACGGGGCCGCGCGCGACACGCTGGGCGAAGCCCTGCGGCAGTGGCCGGACGACCCGCTGGCGCTCACCGACCTGGCCAATGCCGAGCAAGCGGCCGGCGATGTCGACGCCGCGCTGGCGCACTGGCGAGAGGCCTGCGCGCTGGCGCCGGACTATCCCATGGGCTGGTTCAACCTCGGGCGCAACCTGCAGGTGCTCGGCCACACCGAGCCTGCCGTGGAGGCGCTCGAACGCGCCTGTGCCCTGGAACCGACGCTGCTGCCCGCCCATGTCCTGCTGGGTGATGCCCTGGTCCACCTGGGACGCTTCGACGAGGCGGACCGCCGCTACCGCGTCGCGCTCGCGCTCCACCCGGCCTGCGGGGACGCCTGGCGTGGCTTGGCCAACATCAAGACGCGGCCGCTTTCGGACGAGGACCGCTCGCGCCTCGCCGGCCTGCTCGGGCGCAGTGACCTCGGCGAAGCCGATCGCATCGCGATCGGCTTCGCGCTGGGCAAGGTCAATGAGGACCAGGGCCGCTACGAGGATGCCTTCGCCGCCCTGAGCGACGCCAACGCGCGCCAGCGTCGCATGGCCCCCTGGCACGCCGGCGGCTTCCATGCCTTCGTCGATTCGGTGGTCGACGCCGGCACGAAGCTGCCGGCGCCGGTCGCGCCCCGGCTGGGCGAGGAAGCGATCTTCATCGTCGGCCTGCCGCGCTCCGGCTCGACCCTGTTCGAGCAGATCCTCGCCGCGCACCCGCAGGTGGAAGGTGCCAGCGAGCTGCCGGACCTGGGCGAGGTGCTGGTGGAGGAATCGGTCCGGCGCGGCCAGCCGTTCCCGCGCTGGGTGCCGGCGGCGACCGCACCGGACTGGCAGCGCCTGGGCCTGCGCTATCTCGAGCGGACCGCCCGGTGGCGCAGGCAGCGCCCGCGCTTTACCGACAAGCTGCCGGAGAACTGGCTCTACGCCGGCATACTGGGCGCGATGCTGCCGGGCGCGCGCATCGTCGACGTGCGGCGCGACGCGCTGGAGGCGGGCTGGTCGTGCTTCAAGCAGCAGTTCTACCGGCTGCCGCATTTCGCCTGCACGCTGACCGACATCGCCGCCTACGTGCGCGATTACGAGGCGGCGCTGGACCGGTGGCGGGCCGCCGTGCCGGAACGCATCCGCACCCAGGGCTACGAAGCCCTGCTCGCCGATCTGGAAGGCGAGATCCGCGCCCTGCTGGACTTCTGCGAGCTGCCGTTCGATGCCGCGTGCCTGGCGTTCCACCGCACCATGCGCGCGATCCGCACGCCCAGTGCCGCGCAGGTGCGCCAGCCGCTCGACCGCGACACCGCGCGTGCCGAACGCTACGGCCGGCTGCTCGATCCGCTGCGGCTTGGCCTGGGGCGGCCGTTGGCGGAGCGGTCCCTGTAGCAGCCGCTTGCGGCCGGCGGGTGCGCCCCGATCTCTGCGCAGACCATGGCCCGCGAGCGGGCTTCGCGAGGTACGAACATGACCGCCCTGCCCAGCCTCTACATCTCTCACGGCTCCCCGATGACCGCGCTGCAGCCCGGTTCCGTGCGCGAGCGCCTGGCCGAACTGGCCGCCGCATTGCCGCGCCCTCGAGCGATCGTGATCGCCACCGCCCATTGGCTGGGCTCGCGGCCCCGGGTGGGCGGCGCGGCGCAACCGGAAACGGTGCACGACTTCTTCGGCTTTCCCGCCGCGCTGTACGAGATCCGCTACCCCGCACCGGGCGCCCCGGCCCTCGCCGAGCGCGTGCAGGGCCTGCTCGCGCAGGCGGATCTGGAGCCCGTGCTCGATCCGCAACAGGGCCTGGACCACGGCGTCTGGGTTCCGCTGCGCCTGCTTTATCCGGAAGCGGACATCCCGGTGGTGCCGATCTCGATCCAGCCGGACCGCGATCCGGCGCATCACCTGGCGGTCGGCCGCGCGCTGGCGCCCTTGCGCGACGAAGGCGTGCTGGTCATCGGTTCGGGAAGCATCACCCATAACCTGGGCGACCTGCGCATGGGCTACGGACCCGGGCGTGAGGCGCCTTACGTGCGCCCGTTCATTGCCTGGGTCGAGGCGCGCCTGGCCGCCGGCGACGTGCGCGCGCTGCTCGACTACCGCCGCCAGGCCCCGTTTGCCCAGCGCGCGCATCCGACCGACGAGCACCTGCTGCCGCTGTTCGTGGCGCTCGGCGCTGCCGGCGCGCAACCGCGCGCACGGCGTATCGATGCCGGCATCGACCACGGCATCCTGGCGATGGACATCTACCGCTTCGATGGGGCGCGGGGCGGGCTGCAGCCCGCCTGATGCGCCTCAGGCGCTCTGCGGCAGCGGCGGGGCGCTGTCGCCGGACGGATCGAGCCAGTCTTCCGGCGTCAACGGCCGCAGGCCATGGGCGATGCGGCCCTTGTCGCACTGCGGGCTGTGCCGGCCGAACTCCCACGAGGGCTCCACCTCGCGGCAGACCGACGGCTTGATCGGATGGATGCCGCAGTGGGCCGCCTCGCCGATGGTTCCCTGCAGCGCCACGCAGCGCGGCTGCCTGGATTGCGTGCCGCGCATCACCACGCGGTGCGGATCGAGTTGCTCGGTGAGTTCGACCGGCACCGTGCCACCGAGGAAAGGATCGGTCTCGGACCAGTGGAAGGCGATGCGGAAGAAGGCGCAGCACGCGCCGCAACTCAGGCAGGGATGGGCCATGGGACGAACGGAAGGCGCACCCCCTGGCGCGCGGCGCGCGGATTCTAGGGCGTGGCGCGGCCCGGCGGAAGATGGGTGGCGGGTGCGGGAAAACTCTTTGGAGGCAGACGTTTATCGCGCAGTCGGTTTGGAGCGCAAGGCTCGATGGGCGCTTCCCGGCTCCGCCCTGCGTCGGCCATTCGCGTCGCCTGTGGCGGCCCTCAGATATCACCCGAGAAGGTGTCGCAGCTGGACACCTTCCCACTTTCCAGTCCGGTCTTGAACCATTTCACGCGCTGGGCCGAGGTACCGTGGGTGAACGAGTCCGGCACCACCGCGCCCCGGCTTTCGCGTTGCAGCGTGTCGTCACCGATCTGGCTGGCGGCGTTGAGCGCCTCCTCCACGTCGCCCGCCTCCAGCCAGTGCAGCCGCTGCTCGCTACGGTTGGCCCACACGCCGGCGAAGCAGTCGGCCTGCAGTTCCTGCCGCACCGACAGACCATTGGCCCCTTCCATCGGGGCGCCCCGCTCGCGCGCCTGCTGCACCCGGTCGAACACGCCCAACAGCTTCTGCACGTGATGGCCGACTTCGTGAGCAATCACGTAGGCGCGGGCGAAGTCGCCAGCGGCGCCGAAGCGGTCCTGCAGCTCCCGGAAGAAGGACAGGTCCAGATACACCTTCTCGTCCCCGGGACAGTAGAACGGCCCCACCGCCGTGGAGGCCAGGCCGCAGGCGGTGCGCACGCCACCGCTGAACAGGTCGAGCCTCGGGTCGGTGTACTGCCGCCCGCCGGCGGCGAAGATGTCGCCCCAGGTTTTCTCGGTGGAACCGAGGATCGCGCTGACGAAGTCGCGTTGCTGCGGATCGACCTGCGCCGGCTCGCTCACCGGTGCGGTCGGGCCCGCGGTTCCGCCCTGATCGAGCAACGCGGTGGGGTCCTTGAAGAACACCCAGCCCAGGATCGCCAGCACGATCAGGCCGCCGATGCCCAGGCCACGGCCACCGCCGAAACCGAAGCCACCACCGCCCCCGCGGCCGCTGTCGACCTCCACGTTGCGGCTGCGCTCGCCCTTTTGCCAGTCCATCCCGCCCACCTCGCATGCGCCACAGCGCGCTTCGGCGAACCTACCCGGCGGTACGTCGCCCAGGCGTAGACGTTGCCGCTACAGTAGGCCACCGTTCAACTGCCCAGATGCCATGACAGAACACCTGCCCGCCCTGGTTACCCTGCTCACCATCCTGTTGATGTTCGGCACGGCCTTCGCGGTCGGCCTCGCACGCGGGCGCTATGGCATCCAGGCTCCGGCGACCAGTGGCCACCCGGCGTTCGAGCGCGCCTTCCGCGTGCAGATGAACACGCTCGAGGCGACGCTGCTGTTCCTGCCGACGCTCTGGTTGGCCGCGCACTACGGCTTCGCGTTCTGGGCAGGCATCGCCGGATTGGTGTGGATCGCGGCGCGGACCTGGTACGCGCTGGCCTACCTGCGGGAAGCGGCCAGGCGCGGCGGTGGTTTCGCACTCGGCATGGTCGCCTGGATGGCCACGTTGCTGATGGCGCTGGCCGGCCTCGGTCGCGCCATGCTGGCCGGCTGAGCGGCCACCGGATTGCGCGACCCTCGTCCCACGGCTAGCGTGGGCGCCCGGGCCGCGCACGTCCGTCCCTTCCTCGCAGGTTGCTTCCGGCCGATGCCCTCCCGCCCGCTCCATCCCTCGCTGCACGACGCGCGGCTGCCACACCTGGGCAGCGCGGTCGGCGTGATCATCCTGTACTTCGCACTGCAGTTCCTGGCCAGCGGCCTGGTCGGCGTCGGGCTGGGCTTCGCCCTGGGCGCCTCAGGGGCGCCGGCGGCGGGCCTGACCGCACGCATCCGCACGGTGCTGGCACAGCCGGACACCAACGCGATGATGGTGATCCTGACCCTGTTGCTGGCTGCGAGCGTCACCATCGTGCTGGTCAGGCGCCTCTGGCCGGCGGCCTGGTCGCATGGCGCACCGCCGGGCCTTGGCCTGACCCGGCCCGGCCGGCCGTTGTTCTACCTGGCCGCGATCGTGCTCGGCCTGGCTCTTCCGATCGCAGGTGGCTGGCTCACCCGCTGGGTGGCCCAGGGCCACCAGGTCACCCAGGACGTCAAGCAGATCGGCGGCGCCGCGTCGCTGGCGCTGCGGCTGCCGCTGGCGCTGGTAGTGGTCACGCTGGGGCCGCTGGTGGAAGAGCTGCTCTTCCGCGGCGCGCTGCTCTCGGCGCTGCTGCGGCGCATGCCGGCTGCTTGGGCGGTCGCCATCAGTTCACTCCTGTTCGCCTGCGTGCACCTGCCCGATCTGGGCTTCCTCTGGTATGCGGTGCCCAATCTGGTCCTGCTGGCGGCCGCGCTGGCCTGGCTGCGCCTGCGCTCTGGCTCGCTGTGGCCCGCGGTGGTGGCGCACGGCGTCAACAACCTGCTGGCGGTGACGGCCTGGTTCGTCGCGTCCTCCGTTGCTCGCTGAGAATCAGCGATCCCCGTCCCGAAAGTAGGGAATCGTCCATTGCCCGGTTCCAGCCGCGTGGCCTAGATTCGGTCTTCCTCGTTTCCGCATCGAGCAGGACGCCCGAGCATGCGACACGCCCGTTTTGCCCTTCTCGCCTTGCTGTTCCTTACCGCGCTGACAGGGAGTCTTTCGGCCATGGCGTTTTCTTCGGATAGTTCGAGTCAACACCTGGCACCGAACCACTTTCCGTTGAAGTTCAAGCGGCACGATTTCCGCGCCTACTGTTACAACACGATCGGGTGCGAGGTGATTTACGCTAATTACAACTTCACCCGACTCCGCTCCGGGAACGTCATAAGCCCGCCGCCTGCGTCGGCGGATTATCGGGACAAGTGGGGTTTCGCGTCCTACGGTGGCATTCCGAATTTTCCACCCCCCGCGCTGGTTAGGTGGAAGTCGCTGGACGGGGCCTCTCACGCCGCCGAAGTGGATATCGGAGCGATCTTCAAAGACGAGCTGATCCTCTACCGCGTACCAAACGATGAAATAAGAGCTGGCATTTTCCCGGGCCCAGGCCCCGCAGCAGACCCGAGCATCTTTCTTGAGGTGAACAACCGAACGATTAGCGTTTTCACCAAAACGCTCATTCCAACCAAGACCGAGCAGGAACCTGGAAACAAGAACAGCTACTACAGAGCCGATCTCATTCCCGTCTGGAACAAGACGTACTAATCCTCATGATCGAGTGCCAGGGAAATGGCCAGCAATAACAAACCGCTTAAGGATAGGCTTCTGGATGACGACGTCCCTACCTATACCGCTAGCGCCAGCGATATGGCCTTGTATAACAAGGCAGACTTAGCGCTGGAGCAATTCAAAGTACCAGTCCTTGTTCACCAACTCATCCCACACGAGAGGCTCTATATATCCGCTTTTGATGGAACTGGCGATGACAAGTACAAGGACCCTTTGCATGCCACAAATGTCGCCTTAATTGACAATCAGGTGTCTGCACTCTCATCCGCAGGAAACTTGCAAATTGCCGAAGGGTACGTTCCTGGCCCCGGCACTCAGGATGGGTTAGTCGCCCGCACCTTTGACGGTGCTATTGGATACACGCATGAAGCACGTGTCGAAAAGATGTACCAGCTATTCATTCAGCAGGCCGCGGAGTGGCTCAGGCAAGACCCGCATGCGCAGATCCGCTTGGTTGATATCGGCTTTAGTCGTGGTGGGGAGGAAGCCGCGAGCTTCGCTCGCTTGGTGCATGAACGCGGCATCCAGGACGTCAGTGGCGCCATCTACACCCGCAACCTCCACGGCGACATCACCCACGTGCACTACACCAAGCCGCCGCTGGTCGGGCCGGGCAAGGTGGCCCAGGCCGTGGGCTTGTTCGACCCGGTGGGTACCGGGGTGCCGATGAATGACTATGACCGGCGGCTGCCGCCGTCGGTCATCTCGGGCCTGCAGATCTTCTCCAGGGACGAACATCGCGGCCTGTTCAAGTCCGACCACATCATCGATCCGGGCGTGACGCCGGATGGCCGCTTCCTTGGCGTGCTGGTGCCCGGTGCGCACTCGGACGTGGGGGGCGGCTACCTGCGTGACGGCCTGAGCATCCGCAGCGGCAACCTGATGGTGGATTACCTCAATGCGCTCAGCGACCGTCCGTTCCTCGAAAAGTCGCCCGAGCCCACCGACCCGCGCCTCAACGTCGTGCACCGCTCGACCGAAGGCCTGCTGCTCTATCGCGTCTGGCACAAGGTCGACCGGCTCCAGCCGGACGGCTACAACACGCTGGAAGTCCCCAGGCACCACCATCACGGTTATCGCGTGGTGGGCGATCCCTACAACGCCGAACCGCGCGACGAGGCCTTGAGCAGCCTCTTTGATTTCCGTGCCGTGGCGATCGCCCCGGCGCCCGGCGCCCGGGAGACGGCCCGGCACCCCGTGCCCGCTCCTGTCGCCACGCCGGATCCGGTCGACGCGATGATCGAGCGGTTGTACCGCGCCGCGCTCGACCAGGACGACCACGCCATGGACGCCGTGGCGGGCGACTACCTGCAGTCACCCCAGGGCACCGCCTGGTGGCGCGAGGTCCAGCAGTACAGCCAGGAGATGCAGGTTCCGGCGCCTGCGCTCACCTACCACGAACAGGCCGCGGCGACTGCACTGACCACCGTCGCGCAGCATTGACCGGAGGAACTGCCATGGACGGCGGCAACATCGACGAGGTCAAGCAACTGCTGGTGAAGCTCGCGGTCATTGCCGAGCAGCTCGACACGCGTAGCCGTGGCGCCTTGCAGCGCATCGACGCCAGCGTGGCGTCACTCGACCGCAGTACCCGGCACTGGACGGAAGGTGGGGAGGACTTCTCGCGCAAGCTGATGGAGATGCTCGGCACGCAGGCGCGCGACGGGATCGCCACCACGGCCCGCCAGGCTCTCGCGCCGCTGGATGCGCAGCTGCACCGGAGCGCCGAGGCCGCGAAGTGGGCGGCGGACGCACTGGCGGAGCAGCGCAAGCTGCTCACCGCGGCCCAGCGTGCGCTGGTCCGCAGGAGCCTGCGCGCGTTGCTTCTGGGATCGCTACTGGCAGCGTGCGGCAGCGGCTACCTCGCATGGCACGGACTGCGCGGCGCGGCGTGGAGCGACGACCTGCGCCGAGCCGTAGGCTCGGGCGCGCTGGTGCGCTGTCCGGACAGCCAGGCGCTGTGCGCGCGCATCGGCCCCACCCCCCGCCGGGCCGGGCGTCATGGCGAATACCTCGTACTGCAGCCGTAGGCGGCCCTACGCCGGCAGGAGGCCGAAGCGCCGCAAAAGCCGCGCCGTCTCGAACAGTGGCAGCCCCATCACCCCCGAATAGCTCCCCTCGAGGTGTTCCACCAGGGCGGCGCCACGCCCCTGGATCGCGTAGCCGCCGGCCTTGCCGAAGGGCTCGCCGGTGGCGACGTAGGCCGCAATGGCTGCCTCCTCCAGCGGCGCGAAGCGCACCTTCGAGACGCACACCTCCTGGCCGGTGTGCGCGGCACTGGCCGCCCACACGGCGGAGACCACGGTGTGGGTCCGACCGGAGAGGCGCTGCAGCATGGCCCTCGCCTGGCCGGCATCGGCCGGCTTGCCGAACACCTCGCCGTCCAGCACCACTTCGGTGTCCGAGCCGAGCACGACAGCTTCCTCCGCGCTTTCCAGCAGAGCGAGGCCAGCCTGTGCTTTCTCGAGCGCGACGCGGCTGACGTACTCCTCCGGCGGTTCGCCGGGGGCGCGCATTTCGGGCACGTCCACGTCCAGCGCCCTGTACTCGACCCCGAGTTGCCGCAGCAGCTCGCGCCGTCGTGGCGATTGCGAAGCCAGATAGAGCATGGCCGTCACAGGGCAAGCGTGTATTCGCAGAACTGGCGGTCGCGCTGCCAGCCCAGCGATTCGTACAGCGCCTGCGCCGGCACGTTGTCCAGCGCGGTAGACAACGACAGGCTGGCCGCGCCCAACGCACGTGCATGGGCCGCCGCTTCGTGCAGCAGCGCCGCCGCCACGCCGTGGCGACGCGCCTCGGGCGCCACGAACAGATCGTTGAGCAGGTAGGTACGCACCATCCGCACCGACGAGAACAGCGGGTAGAGCTGGGTAAAGCCCAGCCCCTCACCCCGGCCGTCCGACGCCAGCAGGATCACCGATTGGTGGTGCGCGAAGCGCGCACCGAGAAAGGCGCGCACGCCCTCCGGATCGGACCGCTGGCCGTAAAACTGCCGGTAGCCGTCGAACAGCGGCACCAGCGTGGAGAGGTCATGGACGGTGGCCTGGCGAACCTGGACGGGCATGGCAGCTTCCGGGACATGGAAAGCGCGACCGTATCGGTTCCGGCGGCAAGCGCACAAGCCCGTCCCCGAGGGCCGCCGTTACCCGCGTATTCACGGGCCCTAGAGCAGCCATTGCCGGCGCCGGGGTTAGCGTCGGGCTTCCACACCGTTCCGGATCCGCCCATGACGCTGCCCTCTCTCCCGTCCTTCCTGGCCCGCGGCCTGCTCTGCCTCGGCCTCGCCTTGCCCGCACTGTCCGCCGGCGCCGTGGACATCCCGCCCACGCTGGACAAGCAGGAGCAGGCCTTCGTCGCGAAGGCCACCGCCGACAACTCGATGCAGATCGAACTGGCCAAGGTCGCGGGCGAGCGATCCACCTCGCCACAGGTGCGTGAACTGGCCAGGCGCATCATCGACGACCACAAGGCGCTGAACCGCAAGTTCACGGCCTTCTCGGTCGCCAGGAAGGCACACGGCCAGGCCCACGGCCTGCCGTCGAAGGACGTCACCGAAGACAAGCTGCGCCTGCAGCGATTGCAGGGCGCGGCCCTGGACCAGGCTTTCGCGGGGATGATGGTGGCGGAACACCAGAAGATCATTCCGCTGTACGAGCAGGCCGCGAAGGACAGCCAGGATGCGAAGCTGCGTCAACTGGCGAAGGAAGGCCTGCCCTTGCTGCGCGAGCACCTGCGGCGGGCACAGGCGATTACCGCGAAGTGAGAGTGTCGGCGGAGCTGCCAAGCTCCCCCTGCGTGGGTCTGGGAGCGCGCCTGCGTGCGACCGGGCGCAGGAGTGGAGGCGGTGCCGCGATCAAGCCATTGCTCATGCCTCGGATGGGGGTCGCACACGAGTGCGCTCCTCCACGTGAGGCGCCAACGGCGCGTCGCACCGAGCTCCCGGATTGCCCCTCTGCATCGTTGCATCGGCGCGCCTGCGCGCGACCCGGCGCTGGAGCGGAAGCGTTGCCGCAATGGCCGCCCACTGCTCGTGGCGAGGATGGCGGTGCGCGCAAGTGCGCTGCCGCACGTGATGGCGGAACGGCCCCGCCCCGGCGGGAAGGGTAGCGCCTCGATAACGCGCGAGCGCCGGAGCCACGACGCCGATGCGCGTACCACGGAAAGTCGCTAGGACTGGTCGGCAAGCACGAAGGTGGCGGCCATCTCGCCGATCATCGCCGAGGGCGCCTCGGTGTTGCCGCTGATCAGCGTGGGCATGATCGACGCGTCGGCCACGCGCAGGCCCTGCGTGCCCCGCACGCGCAACTGAGGATCGACCACCGAGCCCGCATCGGCACCCATGCGGCAGGTGCCGACCGGGTGGTAGATGGTGTCGGCGTGGGCGCGGATCAGCCCACGCAGCCCCTCGTCGTCCTCGGCGCCCGTGCCGTACAGCGGCCGCCCGCCATAGGCCGCCAGGGCGGGCGCGGCCAGGATGCGGCGGACGATGTGCGCCCCTGCGAGCAGCAGTTCCATGTCCTGCGGGGCGGACAGGAAGGCCGGATCGATCAGCGGCGGGGTCGTCACCTCCGGCCCCGCCAGGCGCACACTCCCGCGGCTGGCCGGGCGCAGCACGCACACGTGCAGGGCCAGCCCGGTCGCCAGATGCATGCGGCGGTTGTGGTCGTCCACCATGCCGATGCAGAAGTGCAGCTGAAGGTCGGGACGCTCGACATCCGGGCGACTGCGCAGGAAGGCGCCGGCTTCGGCCGCGTTGCTGGTGAGCATGCCCTCGCCGCGCCGGCGGTAGGCCCGCGCCCCCGCGGCCATGCGCGCGAGGGTCGCCGGATTCATGCCGAACAGGCCGGGGGCGCGGACCCGCACGTTGGCGGTGTAGTCGATATGGTCCTGCAGGTTTTCGCCCACGCCGGGAGCGTCGTGCAGCACCGGAATGTCCAGCGCCTGCAGGTGCCCCGCCGGGCCGATGCCGGAGAGCATCAGCAGTTGCGGCGAGGCGATCGCGCCGGCACAGAGGACCACCTCCCGGCGCGCCCGCAGAGGCCGCCCGCCGACCAGCACCCCGCTCGCACGTCGTCCCTCGAACAGGATGCGCTGTACCGGCCGTCCGGTCAGCACGCGCAGGTTGGGACGGGCCTTGCCATCGCCAAGGTAGGCGCTGCCCGCATCGACGCGCTGACCGTCGCGCTGGAACACCTGGTACAGGCCCACGCCCTCCTGGCGCGGGCCGTTGAAATCGTCGTTGCGCGGATAGCCACATTGCACCGCGGCCTCCACGAAGGCGCGGCTCAAGGGGCTGGGCGAGCGCAGGTCGCTCACCGGCAGCGGACCGCCGGTACCGTGCCAGGCATCGGCGCCGCGCTGGTTGTCCTCGATGTGGCGGAACACCGGCAGCACGTCCTGCCAGCCCCAGCCGCCGCAGCCGCGCGCGGCCCAGCCGTCGTAGTCCTCGGGTTGGCCGCGGGTGCAGATCATCGCGTTGATCAGGCTGCTGCCGCCGAGGCCGCGCCCGCGCGGCACGTAGCCGCGGCGCCCGCCGAGCTGCGCCTGCGGCACCGTCTGGTAGGCGTAGTTGTGGCGGCTGCGGAATGGCACGAGCGCCGCGATACCCATCGGCATCCGGCTCAGCCACGAGGGCTTGGCCGGCCCGGTCTCGACGAGGACGACGCCCGGGCGGCCGGGCGCATCGGCCAGCCGGGCCGCCACGGCGCAGCCGGCGGGGCCGGCGCCGACCACGATGAAATCGGCGCTCTCCTCGTTGCCCATGCTCAGTGGCCGGTGGCCGGCTGCTTGGGCTTGAGCGCGTCCTGCAACAGGCTCTTGAGCACATCCTTCTGGTTGCCGGAGGGCTGCTTCGTGGCCGGTTTGCCGCTGTTGCCTTGCGTACCGGCATCCAGCAGGCCGGCCGCCGCGCGCGGGTCGAGCTTGAAGCTGGGGGCGCTGGCCGTGCCGCCGATGCGCACACCTACCCCGTTGGTGCTCATGCCCTTGATCAGGCCGCCGAGCGCGCCGCCCGCCTTCGAGCCGCCCAGCAGGCCTGCGATCCCCTGGCCGGCCTGCCCCGCCCCGGTCACACCCGCGTCGAGCTTGACCAGCATGCGGAAATCGAGCGCGCCGTCGGCGGCCATGCGGCCCTTGCCGGTGAAACCGCCCAGCTGCGCGATCTGCGCCTTGGCCGGATCGGCCTCGATGCCCTTGGGCGAGATGGTCAGCATGGCCTCGGCATGGCGGATCACGGTGTCCTTCGGCGCGCTGACGCCAGCCAGCGCCAACGCGCCGCCCAGCTTGGCCCCCAGGCTGTAGCCGGCCAGGCGCGTGTCGTCCAGGGAGACCGGCCCATGGATCACCAACGCATCGAGCGGCCCACGCACGGTGAGGTCCATGCTGGCGACGCCGCCGGCCAACCGCGAGTCCTTCGGCAGGATCACGCCGAACACCGGCAACAATGGCTGCAGGTCGTCGACCGGCTGCCGCTGGCCCTTCACCTTGAGGTCCAGCCGCATCACGGCGGGCCGGTTGTCGAAACTGCCCGCGATGGCCAGCCGGGCGGCGCCCGCATGGAGCACGGAGTCGGCGATCCGGCCGGTGCCGGCATCCAGCCGGTAGCTCGCCGTGTAGTCGATCCGCAGCGGCTGCGGCGACGGCGACCCGGAGGCGACCAGTTGCAGCTTGCGCGCGTCGATGCGGCCGTTGGAGCGCAGCACGCCCTGGGCCGAAGCGATCTTCGTATCCAGGTCGAGCACCCCGCCGACACCGCTTTCGTGCGCCATCAGGCCCGCACCGACCAGGTCCAGGTCGCGCATCGCCAGGTGCGCGTCCAGCGGCGTCAGAACTGCGTTACCGGCGTGCCAGGGGCCAAGCGTGCCGTCCAGTGCGAGCGAGCCGCCGCCGGCGATGTCCGCCTTCAGCTCGAACGGGAACGCCGCCCCCATGTCGACGTGGTCGGCGCTCAGCTGCACGTGGTCGTAGACCTTGCGATCGCCGGCCGCGCGCGTGAGCTCGATGCGTCCATCGTCGATACGCAACCGGTCGACGGTGAGCCCGGCCGGCGCGGCCTCATGCCCCGGGGGCGAGGCCCCGCCGCCGCCGAGCCCGGCGAAGTTCCAGCCACCCTTGCGGTTCTGCAGCAGGCGCACCACCGGCTGGTCGAGCGTGAGGGCGGTGATGTGCAATTCGCGATGGAGCAGCAAGGGCCACATCCGGACCCCGACTTCCAGCGACCGGGCGCTGACGAAGGGCTGCCTGCCGAAGGCAGGGTCCTCGCCGATGCGCAGCTGGTCGGCCTGCAGCGACCCCGACCACACCGTCAGGTGCAACTGGCCGATGCTCACCTCGCGCCCCAGCGCCTTGCCGAGCGAGGCCTGGATCTGCGGGCGGAAGTGGTTGGCGTCCACCAGCAGCAGCGCGGCCACGGCCAGCACGATCAGGCCCAGCACGACGACGATCGATCCGACCAGCAGGCGTTTCATGGCACGTCTCCCCGCAAAGTAGTCCGATACTAACCAAACCGGGCGCCTGCCCGGATCGCCACCCACGCCCGTGTGAACTGTTTGGCATGCCCGCCGCGTGGGCGGTTCTCGCCGGGCTGCCCGGGGGCCGGGTCCGGCCAGCCCCCCGAGAGGATCAGCGCGGTTGAAGACGGCGTCGGCCGCGCCCACCTCTTGACCCCATGGGCTGCCTTCCCGTTCCGCTGTTCTTCCTGCTGGGCTTCGGTATCGGCTACGCCGTCAACGGCACGGCCGGCGCCCTGTGGGGCACCGGCGTCGGCCTGGTCGTGGGCATCGCGGGCATGGGCTGGATGATCCGCCTCATGCGCGGCCGACGCTGAACCATCGACCGCCGCCACGCTGGCCTTTCCCCCCGGCGCGTAGTCGAATGGCCGGCAGCCTGCACCGGAGCCTTGGGTGATCAAAGACGCCGACCGCCTCAACCACCATCTGGATCGCTTCGAGCGTCGCCTGCCCCGCTGGATCGCGGGCCCGCTGCGATGGTTGCGCGCGCCCTCGTCCCGCTGGGTGCGCATCCCGGTGGGCCTGTTGCTGATCGTGGCCGGACTGTTCAGCTTCCTGCCGCTGCTGGGACTGTGGATGTTGCCGCTGGGCGTACTGCTGCTTGCCCAGGATCTGCCGTTCCTGCGCCGCCCGACGCGCTGGTCGCTGGTCGCGCTCGAACGCCAGTGGCTGCGCTGGAAACGACGCAGGCGCCAGGCCGACCGGCCATCATAGGGTCGCTCCGGGCCATGCGTGCAGGGCCGTCCGCCCGGCGTCACGGGTCGGGCGCCGCCGAGGGCTTCAGTCACCATTGGCGGGCGCTACCGCAGAATGGCCGGAATGCGACTGCGACCCCCCTCCCGCTCCGTCGTCCTGCTTGCGCTGCTGGCCCTGCTCGCCGGCTGCGCACGCCCGCGGGTGGAGGCACCGCAGCGCCGCCCCGACGAGGTGCGCGCGCAGATCGTGCACCTGCTGCCCGCCGATACCGCGGACCGCCAGGGCTGGGCGACCGACATCTACGCCGCGTTTTCCGCGCTGGACATGCCGCCGACCGCCAGCAATCTCTGCGCGACCCTCGCCGTCGCCGCGCAGGAATCCGGCTATCACGCCGACCCGGTGGTGCCCGGCCTGGGCCGGATCGCGCGCAAGGAGATCGACCGCCGCGCCGCGCAGCACCACGTCCCGCAATTCCTGGTCCGTGCGGCGCTGGCGCTGAAGTCACCGGACGGCAGGAGCTACGGCGACCGCCTGGCTGCCGTCCGCACCGAACGCGAACTGAGCCGCCTGTACGAGGACTTCATCGGCATGGTGCCGCTCGGGCGCCGCCTGCTCGGCGACGACAACCCGATACACACCGGCGGTCCGATGCAGGTGAGCGTGGCCTTCGCCGAGGATTACGCGAACCGGCACCCCTACCCCTACGCGCTCGACGGTTCGATCCGCCACGAGGTGTTCAGCCGGCGCGGCGGTCTGTACTTCGGCATCGCCCACCTGCTCGCCTACCCGGCCGATTACCCGCAGATGCTCTACCGCTTCGCCGACTACAACGCCGGCTGGTATGCCAGCCGCAACGCGGCGTTCCAGCAGGCGCTGAGCACGGCCTCCGGCATTCCGCTGGATTTCGACGGCGACCTGATCCGCTATGACGGCGGGCTCGGGGCCACCGAACGGGCCGCGCGCACCCTCGCCGGGCGCCTGGAGCTGGAGCCGGGCGACATCCATGATGCGCTGGCCGAAGGCGAGTCCCCGGACTTCACCCGCACGGACCTGTACGCGCGCGTGTTCGCCCTGGCTGAAGCCACCGCGCGCAAGCCGCTGCCGCGCGCCATGCTGCCGCGCATCCGGCTGGAAAGCCCGAAGATCACCCGCAAGCTCACCACCGCATGGTTCGCCAGGCGCGTCGACGGGCGCTACCGGCGCTGCCTGGCGCAATCCCCGCGCGGCTGAGCCCGAGCCTCCACGGGCGGCCGACGCACGTGGCGGTACAACGGTTTCCTGCAACCGGAGGAGACACGTGATGAGCCAGAACAAGCAGCCGCCGCGGGACACCGACGCACGCCGCGAGCTGGATCGCGATCGGACAGGCCAGGCGAAGACCGCGCGGGGCGACGAGGTGGAAACCGAGCTCGATCAGGAAACGCATCGCCTGCAGCGCCGCTACGACAGCGACGCGCCCAGGAACCGGGACTGATGCCCGGCGGCGCGGAGGCCGGCGCCTCCAGCGCCACGACCTGGGCGGAGCCGTACCGAAACGACGCACGCGCAGGCCTCGCGGCCGGCAGCCGCTCGCTCGTGCCCGTCTCCATGATGACCACACGGCCACCGGTGCTGCCGAACCACCGGCGTATGTCGCCGGGCATGTGAATCGGCAAGGCCGACCCCGAGCCCTGCGCAGGCGTCAGGATGCCTTTTTCCGGGCGACCGGCACTGCCGCGGGAGGCTCCCAACCGAACACGCTGCGCCCGCCATACTCGTGCGAGCGCAGGCGTTCCCCGGCGATGTACTGCTCGACCGACGGGCCGCTGGCGTACCGCTCCAGCCGCCGCGCCTGCTCGTCGAGCCGCTTGACTGCCGCCAGTTGTTCGTCGCGGCCGAGCCTGGCGTTCTCCACCGCGGACCTGAGCACGCCGATGGTGTGGTCGTAGACGCGCGTGGGGACCGGGAACGGGTGGCGGTCCTTGCCGCCGTGCGCCAGCGAAAAACGCGCCGGATCGCTGAAACGGCAGGGCGCGCCGTGGACCACCTCGGCCACCATCGCCAGCGCGCGCACGGTGCGCGCGCCGATGCCCGGCACCTGCAGCAGTTCGGTGAAATCGCGCGGTCCGTTTTCGGCCGCGGCGGCGAGCGCACCATGCAGGCGGCGTGCGACGACGTCGCTGCCGCGCACGTCGTGGTGGTCGGGCATCGACAGATGCGGCAGCAGGCCGAGTTGCAGGGGGGCCTCGACCGGCGGCACGGGCGCCGCCTTGCCTTCGATCTGCACGAACTCGCGTGCGATGCCGTCCGGTCCGAGCGTCTGCAGCAGCTCCAGTTGCGCCAGGCGCGAGGCCTGCGCGCGGTGGTCGGCCAGGTTGACGATCTGCCCCTGTGCAGGCCCGTCGACCGCCGCGTGCGGGTCGTCGACGAAGCTCTTCAGGTTCTCCGACAGCCAGTGGTAGCGCCGCGCCTGCCGGCGCTCGCCGTTCATGCCCTGCTGGATCACCACCCACCGGCCATCGTCGGTCACCACGAAGCCGTGCAGGTAGAGGTCGAACCCGTCCTGCACCGCGGCGCTGTCCACCTTGGCCACCAGGCGGCTCGCGCCCGCCAGCGCGGCACCATCGAAGCCGACCTTCTCGCCGATCGCCACCAGCTCGCCCGGCGTGGCACGCGAATGCTTGCCGCGCCCGCCGCAGACGTGGATGCCCAGCTCGTTCGCCAGCGGCGCCAGGCCGCGCTTGAGCGCGCCGATCACGCTGGTGGTGATGCCGGAGGAATGCCAGTCCATTCCCATCACCGCACCGAAGGACTGGAACCAGAACGGATGCGCCAGGCGGCGCAGGAACTCGTCGCGGCCGTACTCGCGCACGATCGCCTCGGCCATCAGTGCGCCCAACCGGGTCATCCGGTCTGCCAGCCAGCGCGGCACGCGCCCGCCATGCAGCGGCAGGTCGGCGCTTCCGGATCGTCGGGTCATGCGGGTGGGGCTCCAGCGGAAGAACGGACAGCACGACGGGCGGCTTACACCCGCCCGGTGCTTTCCGAGTATCGCAAACGCCAGTCTCACGGGATGAACGGCCGCCAGTCCGTGTCCGCACACCCCGATGGACCGCACGCGCGTCGCCTCGCTAAGCTGGTGCGATGCCCTCGCCCGACCTTCCCCAGACCGCCTCCGACCGCGCCGCTGCCCGCCTCGCCTGGGCCCGCGCCACACTGCACGACGACACGCTGACGCTGGCGCCGGCCTCGTCCGATGCCAGCTTCCGCAGCTACTGGCGGCCACAGGAAGGGCACGGCTGGATCGTGATGGACTCGCCGCCCGCGCTGGAAGATCCCGCGCCATGGCTGGCCATCGGGGAGCGCCTGCGCGATGCCGGGCTGCACGCGCCGAAGGTGCTTGCGCACGATCTGGCGCAGGGCTTCCTGTTGATCGAGGACTTCGGCCGGCAGGACTACCTGTCCTGCCTGAAGCCGGACACGGCGGACGCGCTCTACGGACAGGCGATGGATGCCCTGCTGCGCATCCAGACCCGGGTGGACGGCTCGGACCTGCCGCCCTACAGCCACGCCTTCCTGCAGCGCGAGCTGGAGCTGATGCCCGAGTGGTTCCTGCAGCGCCACCTGGGCTACACGCCCGAGTGCGTGGAATGGGACGTGATCGAGCAGGCATTCACCGTGCTTCTGCGCAACGCGGCCGAGCAGCCGCGCGTGTTCGTGCACCGCGATTTCCACAGCCGCAACCTGATGCAAACGGAGCGATCCGGCCCGATCCACGTCCCCTGCCTGACGCCCTTCCTCGATGCCGGCCCGGCGGACGCGGAGGCCCGCGCGTGGTTGCGCAACCCCGGCATTATCGATTTCCAGGGCGCGCTGCACGGCCCGCTCGCCTACGACCTGGCCTCGCTGCTGCGCGACTGCTACATCGCCTGGGACGAGACGCGCGTCGCCCAGTGGGTCGAGCACTACCGCCGGCGCGCGCAACAGGCGGGCCTGCTCGATGCCTCGGTCGACCGCGAGCGCTTCCAGCGCTGGTTCGACCTGATCGGCCTGCAGCGCCACATCAAGGTGCTCGGCATCTTCTGCCGGCTCTGGTACCGCGACGGCAAGCGTGGCTACCTCGCCGACCTGCCGCGCGTGCTCGGCTACGTGCTCACCGTGGCACGCCGCTATCCGGAACTGGCCGACCTGGCCGCACTGGTCGAGCGCTGCGTGGCCGGCCGCGACATCACCGTACCGGCGGCCGCATGAGGCACGCGCTGATCTTCGCCGCCGGACTGGGCGAGCGCATGCGCCCGCTCACCGATCACACCCCCAAGCCGTTGCTCGAGGCCGGCGGCAAGCCGCTGATCGCCTGGCACCTGGAGAAACTCGCCGGCGCCGGCGTGCATTACGTGGTGATCAACACCTCGCACCTGGCCGGACAGTTCCCCGAGCTGCTCGGCGACGGCAGCCGCTGGGGCCTGCGCATCCGCTACGCCTACGAGGGCGCGGTCCCCCTGGAAACCGGCGGCGGCATGCTCAACGCGCTGGCGTTGCTGGGCGACGCGCCGTTCATCGCGGTCAACGGTGACATCCACAGCGACGTGGACTACACGCGGCTGCCGGCCGAACCGCAGGGCCTCGCGCAGCTGGTGATGGTCGACAACCCCGGGCATCACCCGGAGGGCGACTTCAACCTCGACGCGCACGGGGTGCTGCACGCCGAAGGCGCGCCGCGGCTGACCTTCAGCGGCATCGGCGTCTACCGGCCGGGGCTGCTGCGCGGGTGGCGCGCGGCGATCGGCGACACGCCCGGAGCGCAGGCGCGGCCGCCGCGCTTCAAGCTCGCCCCGCTGCTTCGCACGGCCATGGGCGACGGCCAGGTGTCCGGCACCCATCACCGGGGATCCTGGACGGACGTGGGCACGCCCGCGCGCCTGGCCGAGCTGGACGAACGCCTGCGCCGACAGGGATAAGCCGGCCACATCACATTCCCGGCAGCGGGGAACCGCACGGCCGCGCCGGGGCACTAAGCTTTGCAGTGCGGACCCTCCGCCGGCGCCCCCGGGCGGCCGCAACCATGCCATGCATCGGGCGCGCCTTACGTGGAAGACCAACAACAAAGCCACCCCATGGAAGAGCAAAGCGAACGGACGCCGAACGAACCAGGCATGAAAGAACGGGTACGCCTCCATGACTGGGGCGCCACCGCACTGGGCCCGATCGCGACCTGGCCCCAGCCGTTGCGCACCATGGTCGACCTCATCCTGTCGTCCAACCTGCCGATGGTGATGGTGTGGGGCCCGGATGCGCAGTTGATCTACAACGACGCCTATGCGGAATTCGCCGGCGGGCGACACCCCTACCTGCTGGGGCTGAACGTGCTGGCGGCCTGGCCGGAAGTAGCGGAGTTCAACCAGCACGTGCTGGCCGCCACCCTGGCGGGGCAGGCGCTGTCCTACAAGGACCAGCCGCTGGTCCTGTTCCGCAACGGCCATGCCGAGGACGTCTGGCTCGACCTGGACTACACCCCGCTGCGCGACGCCGCGGGGGTGCCGCGCGGGTTCCTCGCCACCGTGGTGGAAACCACCGCGCGCGTGAAGGCCGAGCGCGCCTACCATCGCGCACGCGAGCAGGTCGAGCTGGCGCTGGACGCCGGCGCCGTCCTCGGTACCTGGATGTGGGACGTGCCGAACGACCGGGTCGTCGTCGACCACCGCCTTGCGCGCATCTTCGCAGTCGACCCGGTGGAGGCCGCCGCCGGCCTGCCGATCGAGCGCTTCTTCGAGCGCATCCATCCGCATGACCTGCCTGAGGTCGAGGTGCGCGTGCACGAGACGGTCAGCCGCGGCCTGCCCTACCGCTGCCAGTACCGCATTCAAAGATCCGGCGACGAGTACCTCTGGGTGGAAGGCTCCGGGCGCTGCCAACGCGGGGCGGACGGCCGACCGACCTATTTCGCCGGCCTGATCGTGGACGTGCACGAGCGAAAACTGGCCGAGCAACAACAGCGGATCATGATCAACGAGCTCAACCACCGGGTGAAAAACACCCTGGCGATCGTGCAGTCCCTGGCCGCGCAGTCGTTCAGCAACGCGGACTCGGTGGAGGCCGCGGCCGAGGTGTTCAACGCGCGCCTGATCTCGCTCTCGCATGCGCACGACGTGCTCACCCGCGAGCACTGGCACAGCGCCCTGCTGGGCGACCTGGTCGAGCAGATGGCCCAGTCGCACAACTTCCGGGGCAGCGAGCGCTTCGAGATCGAGGGGCCACCCGTGCGGCTGTCGCCACAGAACGCGTTGTCCTTCGCGCTGGCGCTGCACGAACTGGCCACCAACGCGATCAAGTACGGCGCCCTGGGGGAATGCGGCGGCGGCGTGCGCATCCACTGGCGCGTCGGCGAGACGAACGGCCGGCGCATCCTGCATCTGGACTGGATCGAACACGACGGCCCGCCGGTCCAGCCGCCGACCCACAAGGGCTTCGGCACCCGGCTGATCGAACGCAGCCTCAATCCGTCGCGCAACGGCGCGGTGAGCATCGACTACCGCGAAAGCGGCCTGACCTGCCACCTCGCCGTGCCGCTGCCCGAGGTGGAAGAGGACTAGCCAGCGGACCGGTATCCGGGGGCTCCTGCAACCGGCGCGGGCCGGCACCGGCCCCGTGCCCGCTGGCCCGTCCTCGCTACCGGCCGGGCGTGAAACCGCCCCCCCTGCGGAGGAAAGGAGGTTCGAATCGCGGCGCGTTTCAGCGGTCGTCGCGGGTCCAGATGGCGCCTTCGTCCTCGCGCACCGGGAAGCTGGCGATCGGTTCGTACGCCGGCGGACGGGTCACGGCGCCGGTGCGCACGTCGAAGCGAGCACCATGCCGGGGACATTCGACCTCGAAGCCGAACACCTCGCCACCGGCGAGGTCGCCGCCGTCATGGGTGCAGGTGTCCTCGATCGCGTAGTAAGCCCCATCGATGTTGTAGACCGCGATCGGCGTGTCGCCGTCGAAGACCAGCTTGAACTCGCCCGGCAGCAACTCGCCCTGCCGGCACACGCGGACCCAGCCCCCGGCCGCCGGACTCATGCCGCCTCCCCGGCCAGTCGCTTCACCAGCACCTCGAAGCGCAGGTCGCCGCGACGCGGGATGCCGAAACGCTCGTCGCCGTAGGGGAACGGCGCGAACTGGCCGGTACGCCGATAGCCGCGGCGTTCATACCAGGCGATCAGTTCCTCGCGCTGCACGATGACGGTCATTTCCATCAGGCGGCACCCCCAATCCTCCCGCGCGAGCCGCTCGGCTTCGCCCAGCAGCCGCTTGCCCAAGCCCCCGGCCTGCCGTGCGGGATCGACCGCGAACATCCCGAAGTACGCGGCCTCGCCCTTGCGCTCGAGCTGGCAACTGGCGAGCGGTTGCCCGTCGTGCTCCAGCAGCAGGATGCAACTGCCGGGGCGGGACAAGGCGTCGGCGACGCCGGCCGCGTCGGTGCGCTGGCCGTCCAGGAGGTCCGATTCGGTGGTCCATCCGCGTCGGCCCGACTCCCCGCGATAGGCCGATTCGACCAGGGCGACGATGGCGGGAATGTCGGCCGCGGTGGCCATGCGGTAGGTGGGCTGGGAAGACGTGGTCATGCGTACATGATAGCGACGGGCACGCTAGGGACGATGACCTGGGACAGGCCGCGGTTCACGCCGGCTTGCTCCCGGAATGCTTCCACTGGGCCTCCCTGGAGGTTTCCCGGATGCCACCGATCCACCGCCCGCTGTGGCTGTTTCCCTGCCTGCTGATGCTGACCGCCTGCGGCGTCCGCGCGCGCCTGCCGCTGGCGGCGGGCATCGGTCCCGACCCGGTGCTGCCACCGCCCGCCCGTTCGCTGCTTCCCACGGTGAATATCGCTCCGGCCCGGGGCTGGCGACCGGGTGCCCGGCCCATCGCCGCGCCCGGCCTGACGGTGCGGGCCTTCGCGCGCGACCTGGACCATCCGCGCTGGCTCTATGTGCTGCCCGACGGCGACGTGCTGGTGGCCGAGACCAACGCGCCGCCGCGACCGGAAGACGCCAGGGGACTGAAGGGCTGGGCCATGCGCCGGATCCAGCGGCGCGCGGGTGCCGGCGTGCCCAGCGCCGACCGCATCACCCTGCTGCGCGACGCCGACGGCGATGGCGTGGCCGAGACCCGCAGCGTGCTGCTCGACCACCTGCATTCGCCCTTCGGCATGGCACTGGTCGGGAAGGTGCTGTACGTGGCCGACACCGACGCGCTCCTGCGCTTCCCCTACCGCGAAGGCCAGACGCGCATCGGCGCTGCCGGCGCCAAGGTCGCCGACCTGCCCGCCGGAGCGATCAATCACCACTGGACCAAGAACGTGGTCGCCAGCCCCGACGGCAGGCGGCTGTACGTCAGCGTGGGCTCCAACAGCAACGCGGGCGAGAACGGCCTGGCCGTGGAACGGGATCGCGCGCGCATCCTCGAAATCGACCCGGCCACCGGCGCCACGCGCGCCTACGCCACCGGCCTGCGCAACCCGGTCGGCATGGCCTGGCAGCCGCAGAGCGGTGCGCTGTGGGTGGCGGTCAACGAACGCGACGAGCTGGGCAGCGACCTGGTGCCCGACTACATGACCGCCGTGCGCCGGGGCGCCTTCTACGGCTGGCCCTACAGCTACTACGGCGCACACGTGGATGAACGCGTGCGCCCGCAGGACCCGGCACGGGTCGCCCGGGCCGTGGTACCCGACTACGCACTGGGCGCCCACACCGCCCCGCTCGGCCTGGCGTTCTACGACGCCCCGTCGATGCCGCGGTACCGCAACGGTGCCTTCGTCGGCCAGCACGGCTCATGGAACCGCAAGCCGCGGAGCGGATACCGGGTGATCTTCGTGCCGTTCGCCGACGGCCGGCCCGCCGGCCCGCCGCAGGACGTGCTGACGGGCTTCGTCGACCACGATGGGCACGCACAGGGGCGTCCGGTTGGCGTGGCGGTGGCGCGGGATGGTGCGCTGCTGGTCGCCGATGACGTGGGCAATACCGTCTGGCGGGTGGCCCCGGCACATCCATAGACGTGAGCCCACCGCCGATCACGCCGACGATGGGCCCGGCCTACATCAGCAGCTTGCGCACCTTCTGCAGCGCCGCGACGAACACGTCGACCTCGTCCATGGTGTTGTAGAAGGCCAGCGAGGCGCGCAGCGTGGCCGGCACGCCATAGTGCTGCATCAGCGGATGGGCGCAGTGGTGACCGGAGCGCACGGCCACCCCTTCCAGGTCCAGCAGCGTGGCCAGATCGGTCGACTGCGTCCCCTCGACCAGGAACGAGATCACCGGCTCCTTCTCCGCCGCCTCCCCGAACAGCCGCAGCCCCGGTACCTCGCGCAGGCGCGCGGTGGCGTAGGCAAGCAGCTCCTGCTCCCAGGCGTGGATCGCACCCAGGTCCAGCGAGTGGTAGTAGTCCACCGCCGCGCCCAGGCCGACGAAGCCGGCGATGTTGGGCGTACCGGCCTCGAACTTGTGCGGCGGATCGGCGAAGGTGGTGCCATCCACGCGCACCTGCCGGATCATGTCGCCGCCGCCGAAGAACGGCGGCATCGCATCCAGGTGCGCACGGCGCGCCCAGAGTGCGCCGGTGCCGGTCGGGCCGAGCATCTTGTGCCCGGTGAAGGCGTAGAAGTCGCAGCCCAGCGCCTGCACGTCGACCGGACGGTGCGGCACCGCCTGCGAACCGTCGACCAGCAGCGGGATGCCGCGGCGCGCACACTCGCGGGCGATCTCGCGCACCGGGTTCACGGTGCCGAGTACGTTCGACACGTGCGCCACGCAGGCCAGCTTCACCTCGGGGGTCAGCATCGCGACGTAGCGCTCCACGTCCAGCTGGCCGCGTTCGTCGATCGGGGCGAACTTCACCGTGGCGCCACTGCGCCCGGCCACCAGCTGCCACGGCACGATGTTGGCGTGATGCTCCATCAGCGTGGTGAGGATGGCGTCGCCGGGCTGCAGCTGCGGCAGCGCGTAGCTGTAGGCGACCAGGTTGATCGCCTGGGTCGTGCCGGAGGTGAGCACCAGCTCGTTGCGCGAGGGCGCATTGATGAAGCGGGCCAGCTTGTCGCGCGCGCCCTCGTAGGCGAGGGTCGCCTCCTCGCCCAGCTGGTGCACGGCGCGGGAGACGTTGGCGTTGTGCAGGCGGTAGTGCGCATCGACCGCTTCGATCACGGCCGCGGGCTTCTGGCTGGTATTGGCGTTGTCCAGGTAGACCAGCGGCTTGCCATGCACGCTGCGGGCGAGCAGCGGGAAGTCGGCGCGGATCCGCTCGAGGTCGAGGGCAGGCGCCGGATGTGCGTGGGCGGCGGTAGCGGACATCGGTGGCTCGTTTTGTGAAGGGATCACGAGGTTTTAGCCTGCCGGATGTGAAGAAAAGTTCGGTTTGCCCGCGAGGGGATCATGCCCGGCCCCGCCCGCGACGCGGTCCGCTGCCCGGCGGGGAAGGCAGAGTCACGCGGGAAGCCGGGACAGCAGCAGCTGGTCGATATGCTCGCGCAGCGCCTGGTGCGGCAGCGACTCGAACGGGGCGCGGGCGAACGCGGAGGTCAGCAACGTGCGCGCCTGCGCGCCGGGAATGCCGCGCGAGCGCAGGTAGAAGAGCGCACGCTCGTCGAGCTGGCCGACCGTGGCGCCGTGCGCGGCCTTCACCTCGTCGGCGTAGATCTCCAGCTCCGGCTTGGTGTCGATCTCGGCCTGTGGCGAGAGCAGCAGGTTCTTGTTGTTGAGCGAGGCGTCGGCCCCATCGGCACCGGCGTTCACCACGATCGCGCCACGGAACACGCCACGCCCGCGGCCGCTGGCCACGCCGCGCCAGGTCGAGGACGACACGGTGTCGCGCGCGCGGTGGTGGATCGCCAGCTGGGTGTCCACGTGCTGGCGGCCGTCGGGCAGGAAGGCGCCATGCGTGTGGAAGGCGGCCGCATCACCGACCAGCTCCGCCCACAGGTCATGCCGGGCCAATGCACCACCGAGCTCCAGCACGTGCAGGTGCGCCCGGGTGCGCGTGTCCAGCCGGTAGTGGCTGCGCCGGACCAGGCTGCTGGCGCCCGCCTGTTGCAGCACCACGTGGTGCAGGACCGCATCGGCGCGCAGGGTGAGTTCGGCAAGCTGGGTTCCCAGGTGCGCTTGCCCGCCGGCATCCAGGTGCTGCTCGACCAGCGTGATCTCGGCGCCCTCGCCCACCTCGACGAGGTTGCGCACGTGCCAGGCCAGGTCGTGATCGGCTGCGGCGCCGACGAACACCAGGCGCAACGGCGTGGCGATCCTGGCCCGGTCGGCAACGCGCAGCACCGCACCGTCGGCGGCAAAAGCACCATTGATCCGCGCGAACGCGTCGCCCGGCTCGCGGTAATGCCGCGACAAGGCGAAGCGCAACGTTTCCGGATCCTCGGTCAGCGCACGCGACAGCGGTAGCAGGCTCACCCCTTCCGGCAGGGCATCGAGTGCTGAAAGATCCGCCCGGAACGCGCCGTTGACGAACACCAGCGTGGGTCCGTCGACGCCGGGAAGCGCCAGGGCGGCCCGATCGACCGGACGCCCGGCCGCCTGCCCATCGCCGGCAACGAAACTGCGCTGCGCCAGCGCGCGCAGCGCGGTGTACTTCCATGCCTCCACCCGCGTGTCCGGCAGGCCGGCGGCGACAAAAGCGTCGAGGTTCTCGCGGCGCGCCTGGTCCAGCCAGGCGATGCCGCTGGCCGGCAGCGGCGCGTCGGCCAGGGCGGCGACGAACGGCGGGCGGGCCGGCTGGTTCATGCCGAAGCCCCGGCCGGTTCGCCGTGCTCGGCGACCCAGGCGTAGCCGTGTTCTTCCAGCTTCAGCGCCAGGCTGCGATCGCCGCTCTCGACGATGCGCCCGCCGGCCAGCACGTGCACGAAATCCGGCACGATGTAGTCGAGCAGCCGCTGGTAGTGCGTCACCACGATGAACGAGCGCTCCGGCGAGCGCAGCGCCTTGACGCCCTCGGCCACCTGCTTGAGCGCGTCGATGTCCAGGCCCGAATCGGTCTCGTCCAGGATCGCGAGCTTCGGCTCCAGCAGCGCCATCTGGAAGATCTCGTTGCGCTTCTTCTCGCCACCGGAGAAGCCCTCGTTCACCGCCCGGTTCAGCAGATCCGGCGAGAGCTGCATGATCTTGAGCTTCTCGCGCACCAGCTTGAGGAACTGCATGGAGTCGAGCTCCGCCTCGCCGCGCGCCCTGCGCTGCGCGTTGAAGGCCGCGCGCAGGAAATAGGTGTTGTTCACGCCCGGAATCTCGACCGGGTACTGGAAGGCGAGGAACACGCCGGCAGCGGCGCGCTCCTCGGGCTCGAGCTCGAACAGGTTGCGACCTTCGAACAGCACCGAGCCTTCGGTCACCTCGTAGCCTTCGCGGCCGGACAGCACGTTACCCAGCGTGGACTTGCCGGCGCCGTTGGGGCCCATGATGGCGTGCACCTCGCCCGGCTTCACCTCGAGCGAGAGGCCTTTCAAGATGTCCTTGCCCTCGACGCGGGCGTGCAGGTTGTCAATCTTCAGCATGGTCTTTCCATCAGGCGGAGAGGTGCGCGAGCGCGTCGAGCGCGTCCTCGCGACGGTCCCAGGGCACGAACACGTGGTCGTGCAGGAACGCGGAAACCGGGTTGCAGGAGATGCCGCGCGCGGCGAGCGCGGCGGAGACGGCGGCCATCATGCCGACCGCGTCGAGACTGGATTCGACGCCGAGCGTGATCTGCGCCCACAGCAGGCGGTCGGCGACCACTTCGGCGCCTTCCAGGTCGTGGTCGACGATCAGCGTGACGCCCTCGTCCTCGCGGAACATCATCAGCGCTTCATGCAGGCGCGCGGCGGCCTTCTCGTGCGAAACGAACAGGAACCGCCGCGGCATCGGATGCAGGCGCGGGTTCAGTCCCGCCAGCAAGGCCTGCAGGTCGGTGCCGCCGGGGTGCGTGCTGGTCGCGGCCGTGGTCATCCGACCGCCCCTTCCAGCGAGACCTCCAGCAGCTTCTTCGCCTCGACCGCGAACTCCATCGGCAGCTCGCGGAAGACCTGCTTGCAGAACCCGTCGACGATCATCGACACGGCGTCTTCCTCGCCGATGCCGCGGCTGCGGCAGTAGAACAGCTGGTCGTCGGAGATCTTCGAGGTGGTCGCCTCGTGCTCGACGATCGCGCTGGGGTTCTTCACTTCCATGTACGGGAAGGTGTGCGCGCCGCACTTCTTGCCGATCAGCAGGGAGTCGCACTGGGTGTAGTTGCGCGCGCGCTCGGCGCCCTTCTCCACCTTGACCAGGCCGCGGTAGCTGTTGGAACTGCGCCCGGCGGAGATGCCCTTGGAGACGATCTTGGACTTGGTGTCCTTGCCCAGGTGGATCATCTTGGTGCCGGTGTCGGCCTGCTGGAAATGGTGGGTCAACGCCACCGAGTAAAACTCGCCGACCGAACGGTCGCCACGCAGCACCACGGACGGGTACTTCCAGGTCACCGCCGAGCCGGTCTCCACCTGCGTCCAGCTGATCTTGCTGTCGGCGCCGCGGCAGTCGCCGCGCTTGGTCACGAAGTTGTAGATGCCGCCGACGCCGTTCTCGTCGCCGGGGTACCAGTTCTGCACGGTCGAATACTTGATGTCCGCGCCCTCGAGCGCGACCAGCTCGACCACCGCCGCGTGCAGCTGGTTCTCGTCGCGCCGCGGCGCGGTGCAGCCTTCCAGGTAGGAGACCTGCGCGCGGTCCTCGCAGACGATCAGCGTGCGCTCGAACTGGCCGGTGTTCTGTGCATTGATGCGGAAATAGGTGGACAGCTCCATCGGGCAGCGCACGCCCGCGGGCACGAACACGAAGCTGCCGTCGGAGAACACCGCCGAGTTGAGCGCGGCAAAGTAGTTGTCGCCCTGCGGGACGACACTGCCGAGGTACTTCTGCACCAGTTCGGGATGCTCGCGGATCGCCTCGCTCATCGAGCAGAAGATCACGCCGGCCTCGGCCAGTTTCTTGCGGAAGGTCGTGCCGACCGAGACCGAGTCGAACACCGCGTCCACCGCCACGCCGGCCAGCGCGGCGCGTTCGTGCAGCGGCACGCCCAGCTTCTCGTAGGTTTCCAGCAGCTTCGGATCGACTTCGTCCAGCGACTTGGGACCGGCCTTGGGGGCGGAGTAGTAGCTCAGCGCCTGGTAATCGATCGGATCGATCTTCAGCTTGGCCCAGTCGGGCTGCGGCATGGTCTGCCAGTGGCGGAAGGCGGCCAGGCGCCACTCGGTCATCCACTCCGGCTCGCGCTTGATCGCCGAGAGCTGGCGGATGATGTCCTCGTTGAGCCCTGGCGGCAGGCTCTCGCTCTCGATCTCGGTGACGAAGCCGGCCGCGTAGTTGCGGCCCAGGGCTTCGGCGACCTCGGCGTTGTCGCGCAAGGCGGTGTTGTCGGTGCGGGTTTCGATAGATTCAGCGGTCACGCGTGGGTCCTGCCCTTCAGTTCGCTCAGCGCCACGGTGGCCACCGCCGGGCGCGGCGGTTGCAGCATGTCGGCCAGGCTGACCGCGCGCAGCGCGTTGTCCAGCACGCTGCTGATGCGCCGCCAGCTGCCGCGCACGCCGCATTGCGACTCGCGGCCACACTGCCCTTCGACGCTGCATTCGGTCATGCCGATCGGCCCTTCCATCGCCTCGACGATCTGCGCCAGGCTGATCTCGCGCGCCGGTCGCGCCAGCCGGTAGCCGCCGTTGACGCCGCGGAACGATTCGACCAGGCCGGCATGGCCCAGCGACTTCAGCAGCTTGCTCACGGTCGGCCCTTCCAGCCGCGTCTCGTCGGCGATCTGCGCCGTGCTGAGCACGTCGTGCGGATGGGCGGCAATGCAGGTCATCACCACCGTGGCGTAATCGGTGAGGCGACTGACGCGAAGCAAGGGGAAAGCCTCGTCGAATCCAGACCAAAATGGTACGGATTAGACGATTCAAGGTCAACCGGACTGAACCGGTCCTTTCGCCGCGGCGGAACGGCCCGGGTGCGGGGTCGGCGGCTTACAACCGGCCGTCGACAGCTTGCTGCGGCAGCACCGACTTGACGTCGTAGATCACCGCCCCCGGCTTGCCCAGCGCGCGGATGCGTTCGGCGCCAAGCTCCTGGAACTGCCGGTGCGCCACCGCCACGATGATCGCGTCGTAGCCCTCGCCCGGCTGTTCCACCAGCCGCACGCGGTAGGCCCGCTCGGCTTCGGCCGCGTCCACCCAGGGGTCGTACACGTCCACCTGGGCGGCGGAGGATTCCAGCTCGCGCACGATGTCGATCACCCGCGTGTTGCGCAGGTCCGGGCAGTTCTCCTTGAAGGCGAAGCCCAGCACCAGCACGCGCGCATCGACGATGTGCAGGCGCCGCTCGCTCATCAGGCGGATCACCCGGTCGGCCACGTAGCTGCCCATGCGGCTGTTGATGCGCCGCGCGGCCAGGATCAGCTCGGGGTGGTAACCGGTGATCTCGGCCTTGTGGGTCAGGTAGTACGGGTCCACGCCGATGCAGTGACCGCCGACCAGGCCCGGCCGGAACGGCAGGAAGTTCCATTTGGTGCCCGCGGCGGCGAGCACTTCCTCGGTATCGATGCCCAGCCGGTGGAAGATCAGCGCCAGCTCGTTGACCAGGGCGATGTTGACGTCGCGCTGCACGTTCTCGATCACCTTGGCCGACTCGGCCACGCGAATCGATGAGGTCTTGTGCGTGCCCGCGCGGATGATCGTGCGGTAAAGCGCGTCCACCCGCTCGGCCGCGGCCGGCGTCGAGCCGGAGGTGAGCTTGACGATGTCGGTCACCCGCCGCGCGTGATCGCCCGGGTTGATCCGCTCCGGGCTGTAGCCGCAGAAGAAGTCGTTATTGAAGGCCAGGCCCGATCCCTCGGCCAGCAGCGGCACGCAGACTTCCTCGGTGGTGCCCGGGTACACGGTCGACTCGAACACCACCAGGTCGCCGCGCTTCAGCAGCGGGCCGAGCATGCGGCAGGCCGCCTCCAGGGGCTTGAGGTCCGGCCGCTGCGCCTCGTCGATGGGCGTGGGCACGGTGACGATGTACACGTTGCACGGCGCGAGGTCCGCGGCGCGCCCGGTGAACGACAGGCGCGTGGCGGCGCGCAACTGGTCGGGCGAGGTCTCCAGCGTGTGGTCGTTGCCGTCGCGCAGTTCCGCCACGCGCGCGGCGTCGATGTCGTAGCCGAGCGTGTCGAAGCGCCGCCCGAACTCCACCGCCAGCGGCAGGCCGACGTATCCCAGTCCGATGATGCCGATGTGCGCGGGGGCGTTGGGGTCCATGGTTCCTGGCAGGTCGACCTGAAATGCGCTGAGCGTACAGGATGCCGGCAGCCTGAGTCCCCGCCCCGGCGAGGCGACAACGGGCCTGCGTTCGCCCATCCTCGACGCCTGCCACCCGAGCATGCGCCGCATGGACGAAGCCCGCCTTCCCGCCCTTCCCTGGCCCGGATTCTCGCCGGAGCGTGCGTTCGTGCTGCCGCTGCCGGCCGCGCGGATGGCCACGCCCTTCGGGGATGCCTGCGAATTCGACGGAGTGCGGCTTCGACGCAAGGCCGAATTCCACGCCACCGTGCTGAGCCAGGAGATGTCCCGCGCCGCGGCCGCCGGACTGGGCGTGGCAAGGCTGCGAGCGCTGTACGAATCGCTGTCCTGGAGGCCGCGGCGCAGCGGCCGCTATGCCCTGCTGCACAAGGCCGGCTCCGGTGATGCCGGCACACCCGACAGCTGGTCGCTGATCGAGTACCTGGACCTGCCCGCGATGCACGCCTTCCGCGACGAACTTGCCGGCCAGCTGGGCCAGGCCTTCGCCGACCCCGTGCCGCACGTGACCCACTACGTGCGCGGCGAGCCCAACGGCATTGGCGTGCCGCACAGGCGCGCACTCGCCGCGTTGCTGGTGCGCGAGGTGGCGCCCTGACCGTCACCCGGCCCGCACAGCCGGGGCGCCACACTGGGGTGGTCTCCCCCAGCGAGGTCAGTCTCATGCAAGAACCGATCGAACCGGGCTTCATGGTGTTCGTCGCCGACGGCGAACTGGGCGTGGGCGCCGTGCGCGAAGTCCATGCCGACAGCAGGGAACTGGTCGTCAACATCGAGAACGGCGGCGACTTCACGCTGCCGGCTGACGCCATCCGCGAAGTGCACGAAGGCAAGGTGATCCTGGACGTCGACCACCTGCCGCAGGCCGTGCGCCAGGCCCTGAAACACCCGCACGCCGCCGAGTACCCGGACTCGGTGTACGCCGCGAGCGATCCGAAGGAAGGCGCGCTGAAGGACTGACCGGCGCGTGCGCAGCGAAAGGCAGAAGATGCTGGCAGGCGAGCTCTATGACGCCAGCGCACCGGAGCTGCAGGCGGAACTGGCCGCCAACCACCGCTGGCTGGCCCGCTACAACGCCGCGCTGGCCGATGGCCCCGTGCGCTGGCACGCCCTGCTCAGGGAACGCCTCGCCACGGTGGGCGACGGGGCGGTGATCCGCCCGCCTTTCCACTGCGACTACGGCTTCAACATCCACCTGGGGGCCGGCGCCTTCCTGAACTTCCATTGCGTCATCCTGGACGTGGTCGACGTGCGGATCGGCGAGCGCACGCAGATCGGCCCGGGCGTGCAGATCCTTGCCGCCGACCACCCGCGTGACCCGGCCAGGCGCGCGACCGGCCTGGAGTTCGGCCGGCCGGTGCGGATCGGCAGCAACGTCTGGATCGGTGCCGGCGCGCTGATCCTGCCCGGGGTCAGCGTGGGAGACGACGCGCTGGTTGGCGCGGGCAGCGTGGTCACCCGTGACGTACCCGAAGGCGCCACCGTGGTCGGCAACCCGGCACGCGTGCGCGACTGACGCATCGGGTGCAACGCCCGCGTGTCGAATCCCGCGGCGGCGGTTCGTCGTGGAGGCAGACCACCTGGAGCCCACCATGCCCGCGAGCCTGCCCCGCCTCTACGCCCACCCGTTTTCTTCCTACTCGCAGAAGGTGCTCGTCGCCCTCTACGAGAACGGCACCGCATTCGAATACCGCTCGCTGGAACAGCCCGAGGCGAACGAGGAACTGGCGGCACTGTGGCCGATGCGGCGCTTTCCGCTGCTGGTCGACCATGGCCGGACGATCCTGGAAGCCAGCTGCATCGTCGAACACCTCCAGCTGCACCATCCCGGACCGGTGCGGCTGATTCCCGCGGACGCCGGAGCGGCGCTGGAGGTGCGCATGCTCGACCGCGTGTTCGACAACTACGTATCCACGCCGGTGCAGAAGGTGGTGTTCGACAGCCTGCGTCCGGAAAGCGTCCGCGACGCCTACGGCGTGACCGAGGCCAGGTCCATGCTGGAGACGGCCTACGCCTGGCTGGACCGGCACATGGCCGGTCGCGAGTGGGCCGCCGGCGACGGTTTCAGCCTGGCCGACTGCGCCGCGGCACCCTTCCTGTTCTACGCCGACTGGACGCATCCGATCGACCGCGCGTTCGCCAACGTGCTCGCCTACCGCGCGCGCCTGCTGGCCCGCCCGTCGGTCGCACGCGCGGTGGACGAAGGCCGCCCCTATCGCGCCTACTTCCCGCTCGGCGCACCCGATCGGGACTGACCGACGGAACGGCCCGGCTGTCTCGCGGGGCTAGCCGCGCTTGTTGTCCCGGTCGCCGTCGTGGCGGCGGACCAGGCCCTGCCCGCTGCCCTGCTCGTGGTAGCCCTGCCTGGAGGCCGCCTGGGGCTGGCGACGGTTCTCGATGTCCTTGGCGTCGTTTTTCAGGCCTTCCTTGTGCTGTGCGTTCAATTTCTGGTGGTCGGGGCGCATGGGTTCTCCTGTCGCAGACCGGATGGTCGTGGCGTGGCCGGACGGGAATCCGGTGGGTCCCGCAGGCCACGCCGACAGGCTAGGAAAGTGCGCGTTAGCGGCGGCGCATCGGCACGTGATCCGGCTTCGACGCCACTGACGCACCCCGCCCCATGAACCGGTCCACCGCCTGCAGGAACGCCGCCGGTTCCTCCTGGTAGGGGAAGTGCGCGCTGTCGGGGAAAACCACCAGCGTCGCATCCGCCAGGCGATTGGCCAGCGCGCGCTGCGGCGCGACGCCCACCGCCCGGTCGTGCGCGCCTACCAGGACCAGCGTGGGCATGCGCAGCCGCTCCGGATGGGTGACCGAATAGCAGATGAAGCCCGAGCCCGGGGCCATCAACGCCGCGCCGATCTCGCCCGTGTTGCGCAAACCGCTCTGCGCGTCCAGCCGCTCCTGCTCCGCCTTCGCGGCCGGCTCGTGGAACTGCTGGCGATCGTGGAACACGCGCCCCCGCGGCAGGGTGGCCGTGCCGGCGCCGACGAAGGCCATGCGGGCGCGTGCCAGCGCACAGGTGTCGCCGGGCGGCACGGCACGCAAGGCCTTGCCGGCGGCCGAGCGCTCGGCCGCCGCGTACGCCGCGGGGAACTGCGTGGCCAGCGTGTGCACCCAGCTTTCCATCGCGCCCGGCAGGTCCACCGCGGCATCGATCAGGATCAAACGTGCCACGTGCTCCGGATGCGTCTGCGCGTATTCCACCGCCAGGGTGCCTCCAAAGCTGTGCCCGGCGACCACCATCCGCCGGACTCCCAGCCGCCGGCGCAGACCCTCGATGTCCTCGACCAGGGTGGGCAGTGCATAGTCGCCGCGCCAGGGCCGCTCGCTTTCGCCGCTGCCGCGTTCGTCCAGGTAGACCATCGGGTAACGCGCATCCAGCGCCTGCCCCGCCGTCATGCGGAAGCTGTAGGAGTTGTAGCCCGGCCCGCCGTGCAGGAACAGCACCGGCACGTCGGTCCGCCCGATCGGCCGCGAGGTCCAGTAGGCCAGGCGTACGCCGTTGATCACGGCATCGTGCCGGGCCTCGCCGGCCTGTGCGCGCAGCGGCACGACGGACAGGCCGAGGAAGAAGGCGAGGGCAACGAGCAGCGAACGCATGGCGGATCCACCTGGATGAAGGGAGCGGCACTCTGTCCCGCTCCGCGTCCGGCCAGAAGTGCCGTTGGTCGTGCCCGCCGGACAGCGGCGGCCCCTCGCGCACCCCGGCCGGCGTCGGCCATTCCACCCGGGGTTCACGATCCCGGTGCCACAACAAGCCGGTAGCCTTCGCGGAGCCACCGGTTGAGCCTCAGGGAATACGATCGCAAGCGACGCTTCGACACCACGCCCGAACCACGTTCGGAGGGCTCGGCGGCGCAGGGCGGGCGACCCATCTTCGTGGTGCAACTGCATCACGCCAGTCGCCGGCACTACGACTTCCGGCTGCAGGTGGGCGATACGCTGAAGTCCTGGGCCTGCCCCAAGGGGCCGAGCTACGACCCGGAGGTCAAGCGCCTGGCTGTGGAGGTGGAAGACCACCCGATTTCCTACGCCACGTTCCAGGGCGACATTCCGGCCGGCGCCTACGGCGGTGGCCACGTCGACACCTTCGACACCGGTGTGTGGTCCACTCCGTACGATCCGGAGGCGCAGCTGGAGAAAGGCCACCTGCGCTTCGAGCTGTTCGGCACCCGGCTCAAGGGCAGCTGGCACCTGGTGCGCAGCGGCAAGCCGGCCAGGCAGCCGCAGTGGTTCCTGATGCACGACAAGGACGCCTACGCCGGCGACGTGGAGGCGGACGACCTGCTCGACGAGCGCATGATCGCCAGCACCCGCGCCGCCGCCGGCCGCTCCGGCGGCGCGAAGGAGGTCGCCGCGACGCTGGACACGCGCAAGCGCAAGCAGGTGCCGGCCGCCGGCCACCGCGCCAGCAAGGCCGGCAAACTGGCCGCCGCGGCGCAGGGCGCGAGGAAGGCCAGGCCCAGCGGTGAGTTCTTCAAGCCGGAGCTGGCGATCCTGCGCGAGAACCCGCCCGCCGGCGAGCAGTGGCTGCACGAGGTGAAGTGGGACGGCTACCGCATTCTCGCCACCGTGGCCGATGGCCGGGTCGAGCTGTGGTCGCGCAACGGGCTGACGTGGTCGGACAAGATCCCCGACATCCGCCAGGCGATCGAATCGCTCGGTATCGGGTCGGCACGCCTGGACGGTGAGCTGATCGCCCTGAGCGCAGACGGCCAGGCGGATTTCAATGCCCTGCAGAAAACCCTCTCGGGCGAGGCCAACGCGCCACTGGCCTACATGCTGTTCGACCTGCCGTACCTGGAGGGCTACGACCTCTCCAACACGCCGTTGCACGTGCGCAAGGCGATCCTCGAGGTATTGCTGGAGGATGCGCCGGCGCACCTTTCCTACAGCAGCCACGTGGTGGGCAACGGCGACCAGGTGTTCACCATGGCCAGCGCGCAGAAGCTCGAGGGCATCCTCAGCAAGCGCGTGGACTCTCCCTACCGCGCCGGCCGTGGCGACGACTGGCTGAAGATCAAGCGCGTGGAGTCCGACGAATTCGCGGTAGTCGGCTACACCGCGCCCAAGGGCGGGCGCAAGGGCTTCGGCGCACTGCTGCTCGCCAGGCCGGCACCGGACGGCGGCTGGCACTTCATGGGCCAGGTCGGCAGCGGTTTCAGCCATCGGCAACTGCTCGACCTGAGCCGCACGCTGGCCACCGGCGGGAGCAGCAAGCCGACCGTGCGCAACCCCGAGGACGCGGGGCGCGGTGTCACCTGGATCGAGCCCACCGCGGTGGCGGAGGTGAACTACCGCGGCATCGGCAACCAGGGCCTGCTGCGCCAGCCGAGCCTGAAGGCCATGCGCCCGGACAAGAGCCCGGCCGACCTGCGCGACAGCGACCGCGCCGCGCCCACAGCCACCGCCGCCAGGCGCAGGCCCTCCACGCGCAAATCCGCGGCCGCCGGGTCCACGGGCATCACCCTCACCCACCCCGAACGCGTGGTCTATCCGGCCGACGGCTACACCAAGCAGGACGTGGCCGATTACTACCGCGCGGTGATGGACTGGTTCCTGCCCGGCGTGATCAACCGGCCGACCTCGATCATCCGTTTCCCCGAGGGGATCGACAAACCCTCGTTCTTCCAGAAACACATTCCCTCCGGCGGCCTGAAGTTCGTCGGCAGCGTGAAGTTGAAGGAAGAGACGGGCGCGTCGGCGGTCTACCTCTACCCGCAATCCGCCGATTCGGTGATGGAGCTGGTGCAGTACGGCACGCTGGAATTCCACCCCTGGGGCGCCAGGGTCGACACGCCGGACCTCGCCGACCGGGTGGTGTTCGACCTGGACCCCGGGCCCGACGTGGCATGGTCACGCGTGGTCGCCGCCGCGCGGCTGGTGCGCAAGCTGCTCGCGGACCTCGATCTCCAGTCGTTCCTGCGCACCACCGGCGGCAAGGGGCTGCACGTGGTGGTACCGCTCGATCCGCCGTCGGACTGGGGTACGGTCAAGCAGTTCGCGCAGGGCTTCGCCGGTGCACTGGCGGGCATCCATCCGCTGGAGTTCGTGGCGGTCAGCACCAAGTCGATACGCAACCGGAAGATCTTCGTCGACTACCTGCGCAACGGGCGCGGCGCCACGGCGGTGGCGTCCTATTCATTGCGCGGGCGGCCAGGCGCGCCGGTGGCGGTGCCGCTGCGCTGGGAGGAACTGGGCAGGATCAAGAGCGGCGCGCAGTTCGACATCCGCAGCGTGCCGGCGCGGCTGAAACGGTTGCGCAAGGATCCGTGGGCGGGCATCGACGAGGTCCGGCAGAGCCTGGAGAACGTGATCGGGAAGCTGGGCGGGGAGTGAATCTTCTGCCTGACGAGGCGCGTGGGAGCCGGAGAGCACGCATCCGACATCGCTGCGGGTCCCGGCGAGCCCCGGCCCCTCACACCCCGATCCTCTCTCGACGGGGAGAGGGAGCTGAAGGCTGTGGGCCCTTGCCCGCATGCGGCACAGCGGGCGAGGGGCGGTTCTTGCGGTGCGTCCCATCCCGGCAAGCCGGTCGCGGCACCCGCCGGGCTTCACGCCCCCTTCGGGGGGCCGGGACAAGGCTTGCGCCATGCCCGCCCCGGACACCCTCGCCGCGATCGAACTCATGGCGCAGTTCGCGCGTCGCACGGGCCTTGCGGCCGACATGGCGCCGGTGCGCTACCTGTGGACCGACGCCTTCGCGGTCGGCAATTTCCTCGGCCTGGCGCGGGACGGCGCGGGGCCCGGATTCGACGCGCTCGCGCAGCGCCTCATCCACCAGGTGCACGCGGTGCTGGGCCATTTCCGCGCCGACGACAGTCGCCGCGGCTGGCTCGCCGGCCGCTGCGGACAGGCCAGCGATGACCACCCGACCCGCGCCGGCCTGCGCATCGGCAAGCCGCTGCCCGAGCGCCGTCCGGACGAACCCGTCGACGAGCGCCTGGAGTGGGAGCGCGACGGCCAGTACTTCCACTACCTGACCCGTTGGATGCAGGCCCTCGACCTGGCCGCCCGGTGCCGCCGCGAACCTCAAGCAAGCCGCTGGGCATGCGAGCTGGCGGACACCGCCCATCGCGCCTTTACCCACGCAGCGGTGCACGGCCATCGGCGCCTGTACTGGAAGATGAGCACCGACCTCTCGCGTCCGCTGGTCGCGTCGATGGGCCAGCACGATGCGCTCGACGGGCTGGTCACCACCCTGGTCCTGCGCGCCACCGCAGCCTCGCTGCAGGCGCCGGCGCCGCCCCTCAACGAGGCCGTTGCGGACTACACCGCCATGCTGGAAGCCAGCCCGCTGGCCACCGGCGACCCGCTTGGCCTGGGCGGCCTGCTGATGGACGCATTGCGCCTGGAACGGCTCGTGCGCGCGGGCGCGGAGCACTGCCGGGCGTTGCTCGGCCACATCCTCGAAAGCGCGGCGGCCAGCCTGCCCCACTGCCAGTTGCCGCTCTACGCACCCGCCGACGCGCGCCTGGGATTCAGGGAACTGGGCCTGGCCATCGGCCTGGCGGCGATCGAGCGCCTGGCCACCGACGACCGGCGCCTGCGACCGGCGGTCGACGCCCTGCGCGCGCAGGTGCCGCTGCGCGCGGCGATCAACCGGTTCTGGCTGGAACCGGCCAACCGCGCCGCGTTCTCCTGGACCGCACATCGGGACATCAACGAGGTCATGCTGGCGACGAGCCTCGCGCCGGACGGATGGCTGTCCAGCCAGGCGTCCGCCGATCCCCTGTAGGAGCTCATCCGAACGCGACCGCCATGTCCGGTGTCGCCCGGAGCGGCATCCCGGTCGCGCGCAGGTGCACTCCTACGGACGGCTGGCCGTCGGGAATGGCCGGCCGGGCGCCGATTCGCTATGGTCGCGCTCCCGCACGCGCCCCCACCAAGGAAATCGCCCTCCGTGTCGCACTACCCCGGTCCACTGCTCACCCGCCCGGTCGCCGACTCGCTGGCTGCCGCGCGCGAAGCCGGCAGCGGCGCATGGCACGGGTCGCTGGACCTGGACCGCTCGCGCGCCGACGTGGCACTGCTCGCGGATGCATGGCGATGGCAGGACCGGTCCTACCCGTACCCGGCCCGGCTCAAGGACCGCACCGTCTACTACTGGGACGGCGAGGCATTCGCACCGGTGTCGCGCTTCTCCGGCTCGCTGATCAAGCTGGTGCCGACCGGGTGGGGGGCGCCGACCTTCGAGATCGACGGCATCAAGATGCTGCCCACCGCCAAGGACTCGCCGGTCGAGGACGCGCGGCGCAAGGTGGCCCTCATCGAGCCGCGCGGCAAGGTGGTGCTCGACACCTGCGGCGGGCTGGGCTACTTCGCCGGCTGCTGCCTGGAGGCCGGTGTGGTGCGCATCCACTCGTTCGAGAAGAACCCCGACGTGTTGTGGCTGCGCACCCTCAACCCGTGGTCGCCCGACCCCGACGCCGCAGCGACCGGTGGCCGTCTGCAACTGACCCACGCCGACGTGACCGCGGCGATCCGGCAGGTGGCCGACGCCTCGGTCGATGCCCTGCTGCACGACCCGCCGCGCTTCGGCATCGCCGGCGAACTGTATGCGCAGGCGTTCTACGATCAGCTCGCCCGCGTGCTGCGCCGGGGTGGCCGCCTGTTCCACTACACCGGCAGCCCGAACAAGCTCACCAGCGGCCGCGACGTGCCGCGCGAAGTCGCGCGTCGACTGGAGAACGCCGGCTTCAACACCCGACTGGCGCTGGATGGGGTGCTGGCGACGCGCCGGTAGGCGCCACGTCCCGCGCCAGACCGGACGAAGGCCCCAGTCAGCGGGCCTGGACCAGGGCGCTCGCCATCTCGACATCGCCCATGACGCAATCGCGCCCCGCGCGCTTGGCGCGATAGAGCGCCGCATCGGCTTCCCTGCAAAGCCGCTGCACGCCGTAGCCGGAGGTGGCGGTGGATGCCAGGCCGACGCTGGCCGACACCGCGACATCGCCCCCCTCCTCCCCGTCGGGCGCCTCGGCGATGGCCAGGCGGATGCGGTTGGCGATGTCCATCCCCTGCTCGCGGGAGCACTCGTGCAGCAGAATGCCGAACTCCTCGCCCCCGAGCCGGCCGAACACGTCGGCCGGCCGCAACTGTCGCTGGCAGGCGGCGACCGTGCGCTTGAGCACCATGTCGCCCACCGCATGGCCGTGGGTGTCGTTGATCGACTTGAAGTGGTCCAGGTCGAGCACGACCAGGCAGGCATGGCCGACACGCTTGTCCAGCAGCTGCAGGTTGCGCTCGGCTTCCCTGATGAAGTGCTGGTGGTTGAGGATGCCGGTGAGACTGTCACGCTGGGCCAGCTTCTTGAAGCGCAGTTGGGAGCGCTTGAGCCGCAAGAGCCAGAAGACGATCGAGGCGAGCACCACCAGCAGCAGCAGGTTGTACAGACGGCCTGTCTCGGCGGCCTTGGTGGCCAGGGCCTGCTGCAGCCTGAGGATGTTGTTCTGCCTGCTGAGCGCTTCGGTCTCCAGCTTCCGGGTCAGGAGGTGCTGCTGCACCACCTGGTAGGCATGCGCCCGCGCACCGACGTCGTTCAGGTTGAGTCGGTCCTGGGCGACGGCATGCTCGTAGTAGTCCAGCGCCGCGGCGGTGTCGCCTTTCTTCCTGGCGATCCGATAGAGCAGCTCGTAGGCCTCCTGCAGCCACGTGTTGGCGTCGCCCGGTGAACTCATCGCCACCACGGCCAGCGCTGCCTTGCGGGCCTGGTCATCCTCGCCCAGCTTCTCGTAGGTCAGCGCCAGTTCCGACTGCGCGCCGCGAAGGTGGCTGAAGTAGCGACTGGCCCGGATGCTCGGACCGATCCGCATAAGCAAGGCCAGGGCCTCGCGCGGGTGGCCCTCGTTGCGATAGAGGCGCACCTTGACCAGTCGCATGGTGTTGGCCAGCACCGGCTGGCCGGCGGCCAGGCAGGTGTCGATCGCCCGCGTCAGCTCGGGGCTGGCGCTGTGCAGTCGCCCGGCCTGGTCGAGCGCAGCGGCCTGCATGTTGCGCGGACTGCACAGCGTCTCGCCCGGCGGAAGCCGCTGCTCCATCATGCGGGCGTAGCGGAGCGCGAGATCCTGCTCGCCGGCCAGGTTCATCGCCTGCGACAGATTGGCCAGCACGATGAAACGGGCCAGCCTGTCGGTGATCCCGGGAAGTTCACTGGCCAACCGGTTGGCCAGCGCGAAGGCCTCCTCGTAGCGACTGTTGATCGCCAGGTTGCTCATCAGCAGCGCGGATGCCTTGGCGGCCAGGGCGCGGTCGCCGGAGTGGGCGATGACATCCCGGAGCACCGGCTCGGCCTGGGCGTAGTCGCCCCGGTAAGCCGTCTGCCACGCGTCGAGATAACGCAGCCGCCATTGCTCGGCGGGGGTCAGATGCGGAGCCTGGCGGTGGATCTGTTCGAGCATCCGTACGTAACGCGCGTTGTCGCGGGTGCGTACCTGCTCGGTCTGCTGGAGAAAGGCCGACGGGTCGCCGATCGGGGCATCGGCGTGGACGGCATGCGCGAGCGTGCACAGGAACAGGCCCGCCAGCGCGGGTCGCGCACTCTGGCACCACCACCTGGCCATGTCGATGGCGCTAGGGCTGGGGGGGAGCGTGATCGGAGTCGGGGTCGGGCGACGGCAAGGGCGGCGGCCCCTCCTCTTCCCCCAGCCCTTCGTCTTCGTGGAAAGTCTGCGACGTCTGCGGGCTGTACATGGCCTTGGGGCCGAACTCGACGGCCAGCCGCGAGGCGTCACCGGACGACGCGGCCGCCTTCAGCGCGCCCGATGCCCCTGCTTCCTGCAGCCGTTGCTGGAGTTCATGCGCCGGGGCATGACGAAGCGAGGCGTCGCGGCCGATCGCCTCGAGCAGATCAATCGTGTCTGACATCGGTCCCCCTTCCCTGCGCTGCCTGGCTGCCGCGCCGCGGCTAGTCTAGCCATTTGCCGGGTCGGTGGCTGGCCTCGCCGCCGCCTGGGCGCCGAAGGACGCCTCCGCGGCGTTCCGGTCCAGCAGGCTTGCCCGATCCAGCTCGGCCAGGCGCTCCCGAATCGCCAGGTTCGGCTGCATCGGCCGCAGCGGCGGCAGCACCACCGTCTCCTCGGCGGTCAATGGCACCCGCGGCAGGTCGCGCAGGGCCAGTCGGCGGATGCGCGGCTTCTCGATCGGCAGCGTGGCGGCCCGGTAGACGATCAGCCGGTGGTCCAGCGGGTAGTCCCGGCTCAGCAGGTCGACCAGCACCTGGCGATAGGCCGGTCCGGTCTGGAAGCGGGTCAGCGAGCGATCCCCGACCAGCCCGACCTGCCACAGCACCAGGTAGGCCGTCGGATCGATGCGCCGCTCGAACAGCAGCAGCTGGCTGGCCTCGTAGTGTTGGCAACCGAAGCGCCCCGGGTCGATGCCCAGGTCCGCGTAAAGGCAATCCTCCGCCGAAACCCCCGGCTCCATGTGTGCCTCGAACCCCTCCGCCCGCGCCGTGGCGACAGCCTTGTGGGGCGACCAGGCAAAGATGCCCGGGTGGCCGTAGAACACACCGCAGACCCGCTTGCCCGCACGCACCTGGGCCATCATCAGCCCGACCCATTCCCGGTAGGTTTCCAGGCGCGACTTGCCTTCCGCGTAGTACGGCTGGAGGCTGCGCACGTCCGGGTGCATGCGCTGCAACCACAGCTCCACGATGCCGTCGGAGAGCCCGGCGAACACGACATCCGCCTGCTCGATGTGGCTGCGCGCCAGCGGCGTGAGGTGGGAGCCCAGGGTCATGCCCAGGCCGACGCAGGCGAGGCTGCCGCGCCGCGCACCTTCGGGCAGCGGAAGAGACGGTAGGTCCATGGTCGATGACTGGCCCGTGGTTGGGACGGATGGCCGCGCGCAAACGCCCGGTCCGGATGGCACACGGGTGGCACCATCCTAAGGGAAACGGATCAGGGCGCGCCGCTGCTGCGCATCGCGGCCATCGGCCCATGCAGCGCCGTGCCATAGCGCCGGCGCAGCTCGCCGACGCGTTTCACGTAGACCCGGGTCTCCGCGAAGGGCGGCACGCCGTTGTAACGCTGCACGGCCCCCGGTCCGGCATTGTAGGCCGCCGCGGCGAGCTGCTCGTCACCGCCGAAGGTCCGCAGCAGCTGCGCAAGGTAGCGGGCGCCGCCGCGGATGTTCTGGGCGGCATCGAAGGCATCGAGCACGCCCATGTCACTGGCAGTGGCGGGCATCAGCTGCATCAGGCCCTGCGCGCCCTTGAGCGAGAGCGCGTTGGGGTTGAATGCGCTCTCGGCGTGGATCACGGCGCGCAGGAAGGCCTCGTTCACACCCGATTCCGCGCTGGCCGCGCGGATGGCCGCGGCGTACGCGGTGAGGTTCAGCCGCACCCGGCTCCAGTCGATGGTCGAGTGCAGGTTGCAGGCAACGCAGGTGGCGATGTACGTGAACAGCGTGGTGACCGCGCGGCCCTTGCCGCCGCCCGGCCGGAGGTTGGTGTACTCGACCGAGCCGTCGGCCTTCTCCACCCGGTACACCGCGCCGCGCAGCACCCGGTTCGCGGGTGCCGGCGCGGCGGCCATGCGGTCGGCATCCTCGCGATAGGTCCACTTGCCGGGGTCGACGGTCCGCGCCGTGGTCTGCACCGAGCCCTCGACCTCGGCCAGCGATACCGGCCGCGCCGTGGTCTGTACCCAGCCGTGCACGCCCGCCAGCGAGGCGACCCGCTTGCGTGCGGGCGCCCGGGGCCTGCGGCGCGGCGCGTCGGCGAAGGACGCCACCTTGCGGCAGCCGCCGTAGCCGGCGGTGGTGCTGCTGTACACCGTTTCCCCGCCGGACCCAGTGCACTGGTACAGCGCACCGGCATGGGCCCTGGGCAACCAGAGCAAACCCGCCGACAGCACACATGCGAGCGCGATCCTTCGCAGGATCGTGCGACCTGGGAAAGCAGCGGAAACCGCGCCGGCGCTCTCCCCATGGCGTGCGGCGGCAAACATGCGCGGAGTTTGCCCCCATGGCGGGGCGGAAGCCAGCACCGCCCCGCGGTTCCGTGCGCAATGGCAAGCTTTGGTCTGGACTTCCGAGGCCTCGCGCAAAGGCGCAGAAGCGCAGCGGGAGCCGTCCGGTCGTGACCGGACGGCCGGAGACCGCCGCCCCGACCGCAAGTGCCTGATTCACCCCGGAAACTGGAACCCGCTCACCCACCCGCGTAAACTGTGCGGTTCGGCGCCCATCCGCTGGCGCCTCAGGCAAACGGTACCCCAGCCCATGAGCGGCAAACTCTTCATCAAGACCCACGGCTGCCAGATGAACGAGTACGACTCGGCCAAGATGGCCGACGTGCTCAAGGCCTCGCACGGCCTGGAACTGACCCAGGACGAGTCCGAGGCGGACGTGATCCTGATCAACACCTGCTCGATCCGCGAAAAGGCGCAGGAGAAGGTGTTCAGCCAGCTCGGCCGCTGGAAGGAGTTCAAGCAGGGCGGCAAGCCGGTGCTGATCGGGGTCGGCGGCTGCGTGGCCAGCCAGGAGGGCGAGGCGATCATCAAGCGCGCGCCGTTCGTGGACCTCGTGTTCGGCCCGCAGACGCTGCACCGCCTGCCCGAGCTGATCGACGCCAAGCGCGAGAGCGGCAAGCCGCAGGTGGACATCTCCTTCCCCGAGATCGAGAAGTTCGATCGCCTGCCCGAGCCGCGCGCCGAAGGCCCCACCGCCTTCGTCTCGATCATGGAAGGGTGCTCCAAATACTGCAGCTATTGCGTGGTGCCCTATACGCGCGGCACCGAGATCAGCCGCCCGTTCGACGACGTGCTGGTGGAAGTGGCGCAGCTGGCCGAGCAGGGCGTGCGCGAGGTCACCCTGCTGGGGCAGAACGTCAATGCCTACCAGGGCCCGACGCATGACGGCGGCACCGCGGACCTGGCCGTGCTGATCCATGCGATCGCCCAGATCGAGCCGATCGGCCGCATCCGCTTCACCACCTCGCACCCGCTGGAGTTTTCCGACTCGCTGATCGAGGCCTACGCCAGCGTGCCCAAGCTCGCCAACTTCCTGCACCTGCCGGTGCAGGCCGGCTCCGACCGCATCCTGGCGGCGATGAAGCGCGGCTACACCACGCTCGAGTTCAAGCAGAAGATCCGCAAGCTGCGCACGGTGCGCCCGGACATCTGCATCAGCTCGGACTTCATCGTCGGCTTTCCCGGCGAGACCGAGGACGATTTCCAGAAGACGATGAAGCTGATCGAGGACGTCGGTTTCGACCAGAGCTTCTCCTTCATCTTCTCCGCCCGCCCCGGCACGCCGGCGGCGAACCTCGCCGACGACACGCCCTCCGAGGTCAAGCACGCACGCCTGTCGCAGCTGCAGGCGAAGATCAACGACAACGCGCGGATCATCAATGAAGCGATGGTCGGCACCGTACAGCGCGTGCTGGTGGAGAAGCCCAGCCGCAAGAACCCGGACGAGCTCACCGGTCGCACCGAAAACATGCGCTTCGTGAACTTCCCCGGCAACGCACGTTTGATCGGCCAGTTCATCGACGTCGAAATCACCGAGGCCATGACCAACTCGCTGCGCGGGCGGGTGCACCTGGCCGAGGAAGCCGTCGTCGCCTAGAGACTCAACCCCCTCCCCTGCTTGCAGGGAGGGTTCTAGAGATTCAACCCCCTCCCCTGCTTGCAGGGGAGGGCTCTAGAGATTCAACCCCCTCCCCTGCTTGCAGGGGAGGGCTGGGGAGGGGTCGCCCTTGGCGACATCAGAGCCCCCTCCCGGCCTCCCCCTGCAAGCAGGGAGAGGAGCCAACTCACGGAGCCCCATGACCAACGGCCTCAACGAACGCGACTTCACCCTCGACCCGGAAGACAACGCTCGGCTGGCGAACCTGTGCGGGCCGTTCGACGAACACCTGCGCCAGGTCGAGTTGCGCCTGGGCGTGGAGATCGACCATCGCGGCAACCTGTTCAAGGTGATCGGCGAAGAAGTGCCCGCCCGTGCCGCCGAGCGGGTGTTGCGCGCGCTCTACGCCGCCACCGAAAGCGAAACGCTCACCGGCGCCCAAATCAACCTGCAGCTGGCCGAGTCGGGCATCGACGCGATGGTCGACGAGGCCGCCGAGGGCGCGCAGGACGTGGTGATCAAGGTCAAGCGCGGCGTGATCAAGGGCCGCGGTCCCAGCCAGGCGCGTTACCTGCACGCGATCGCCACCCATGACATCAATTTCGGCGTGGGCCCGGCCGGTACCGGCAAGACCTACCTGGCGGTGGCCAGCGCGGTCGAGGCGCTGGAAGCCAACCGCGTGCAGCGCCTGTTGCTGGTGCGCCCGGCGGTGGAGGCCGGCGAGAAGCTCGGTTTCCTGCCCGGCGACCTGAGCCAGAAGGTCGATCCCTATCTGCGTCCGCTGTACGACGCGCTCTACGAAATGCTCGGCTTCGAGAAGGTCGCCAAGCTGATCGAGCGCAACGTCATCGAGATCGCGCCGCTGGCCTACATGCGCGGACGCACGCTCAACGATTCCTACGTGATCCTCGACGAAGCCCAGAACACCACGGTCGAGCAGATGAAGATGTTCCTGACCCGCATCGGCTTCGGCTCGGTGGCGGTGATCACCGGCGACGTCAGCCAGATCGACCTGCCGCGGCACATCCGTTCGGGCCTGCGCCACGCGATCGAGGTGCTGCGGGGCGTCGACGGCATCAGCTTCACCTTCTTCACCTCGCGCGACGTGGTGCGCCATCCGCTGGTCGCCAAGATCGTGCGGGCGTACGAGGCATTCGAGCAGGCGAGCGAGGAGCCCGGCGCGGGAAAGAAGGGCGGCCCCGCGTGACTGGCAAGGCCCGGCGCGCCCAGGCGGAAACGCCGCCCGCTCCCCAGACTGCCGTGAGCTATGCGGTCCCCCGCACAGGCGTGCCCGCACCGGCCAGCTTCCGCCAGTGGGTGGCGGCGGCGCTGCGGGGAGCCCGGCGGCGCAAGCCGGCCGAGGTCGCCGTCCGTATCGTCGACGCCGAGGAAGGCCGGGCGCTCAACCGCGACTACCGCGGCAAGGACTACGCCACCAACGTGCTTTCCTTTCCTGCCGAGCTGCCGCCTGGCGTCGACCTGCCGCTGATCGGCGATCTGGCCATCTGCGCGCCGGTGGTCGCCCGCGAAGCGGCCGAACAGGGCAAGAAGCCACGCGACCACTGGGCGCACCTGACCGTGCACGGCACGCTGCACCTGCTTGGCTATGACCATATCGAGGAGGCCGACGCCGAGGCGATGGAAGCGCTGGAACGGCGCATCCTGGCCGGGCTGGGCATCGCCGATCCCTACGCCTGAGAACTACCCCTTCCCGGCCTCCCGCTGCAGGCAGGGGGAGGAGCCCGGCACCTTGCGCGATCGCCCCCGCTTGCATCGGCGCCCTCCCCTGCTTGCAGGGGAGGGCTGGGGAGAGACCCGCTTGTGCCCTGAATCTCCACGTTTTTTCCGTTAGACTCCGGCTTTCCGCCCTTCCACGGGGCGCTCCCTCCCGAGTTGATGAACGACGACCCTGGCAGTACCAACGGCCCGGCCCCCCACCGCTCCTGGTGGGATCGTCTGGGCCACCTGTTTTCCGGCGAACCGCGCAACCGCGACGAACTGATCGAGGAATTGCGCGCCGCCCAGGCCAACGGCCTGTTGTCCAACGACACCCTCACCATGGTGGAGGGTGCGCTCAAGGTCACCGAGCTCAGCGTGGACGACGTCATGGTCCCGCGCGCGCAGATCGTGATGATCGCGGCGGATGCCTCGCTGCCGGAAATCCTCGCCAAGGTGGTCGAATCGGGCCACTCGCGCTTTCCCGTGCATGGCGAGGACAAGGACGAGATCGTCGGGATCCTGCTGGCCAAGGACCTGCTCAAGTATTTCGGCGACGGCGAGGGCTTCGACCTGGGCCTGTTGCTGCGCCCGGCGGTCCTGATTCCCGAATCGATGCGCCTGAACGTGCTGCTGGCGGAATTCCGCCGCTCGCGCAACCACATGGCGCTGGTGGTGGACGAGTACGGCGGCGTTGCCGGCCTGATCACCATCGAGGATGTGCTGGAGCAGATCGTCGGCGAAATCGACGACGAGCACGACGACGAGGACGAGCCGAGCCTGATGCACGAACTGCCCGGCGGCGGCTGGATGGTCAGCGCGCTGACCCCCATCGCCGACTTCAACGAGCAGACCGGCGCGACCTTCTCCGACGAGGAGTTCGACACCGTGGGCGGCATGGCGACCGCCGAGTTCGGCCACCTGCCCGAGGCGGGCGAGGAAGTGGTGTTCGGCGGCTACCTGTTCATCGTCACCGAAGCCGACGACCGACGCGTGCAGCAGTTCCACGTGACCCGGCAGGCGCTCGATGCCTGAAGCACACCTCGTGCGCGGTGGCCGCCATCGTCCCGCCAGCCCCGTCGCACACAAGGTGCGCTCCTGCCTGGGGCGCGCCTGGCTTTGCCTGCTCCTCGCGCTCGTCCTGGTCCCGCGCGCCCACGCCGGCGTCGCCAATGCCCCGGGGGCAAACCTCGAGGTCTCGCTGATCACCTACGGACCCGGCGAGACCTACTGGGAACGGTTCGGCCACGACGCCATCGAGGTGCGCGACACGGTCAGTGGCGAGGCCTACAACTTCAACTACGGCGTGTTCGACTTCGACGAGCGCGGGTTCCTGCTCAACTTTGCGCGCGGGCGCATGCACTACCTGATGGATGCCGCGCCCGCGACGCTGGACGAGGACTGGTACATCCAGGCCGGCCGTTCCGTCACCCGCCAACGGCTCGATTTCACGCCGGCACAGGCCGCCGCACTGCGCGACTTCCTGCTGTGGAACCTGCGCCCGGAAAACGCGCGCTACGATTACGACTACTACGTCGACAACTGCACCACGCGCGTGCGCGACGCACTGGACCGCGCGCTCGGCGGGGTGCTCCAGGCCCAGCTCACCGCCCGCCCGGGCGGCATGACCTACCGCCAGCAGACCGTCCGCCTGATGAGCGCGCAGCCGTGGCTGATGCTGCTGCTCGACCTCGGGCTGGGACCCTACGCGGACCAGCCGCTCGACGCATGGCAGGAGAGCTTCCTGCCCGCCGTGCTGGCGCGGGAACTGTCGACCGCACGCGTGGCCGGCCCGCAGGGCATGCATCCCCTGGTGACCGGCACCGAGCTGGTCTCGCCCAACCGCCTGGAAACGCCCCCGGCCACGCCTCCCGACCTGCGCCTTCCGCTCGCCCTGGCCGGGCTGGCCGCGGCTGCGGTATTGCTGCTCGCCCGCCGCTTCTGGCCCAGCGGCTTCGCCCTCCTCGGCAGCTTCTACCTGCTGTTCGCGGGACTGGCCGGCATCGGCCTGCTCATCCTGTGGCTGCTGACAACCCACCACGCCGCCTGGGCCAACGCCAACCTGCTCTTGTTCAATCCGCTCGCGCTCGCGCTGCTTCCCTCCGCGTGGCGCGCCAGGCGCCGGTTGCCCGCCTCGCGCCTTGCCGATGCCGTGCTCCTGCTGCAGCTGTTCGCCCTGCTGGCCGCGGTGCTGCTGCACCTGCTCCCCGGCACCGTGCAACAGAACCAGCCCTGGCTGCTGTTCGCGATGCCGGTGTGGCTGGCGCTGGCCTGGGGCATGCGCGCGAGGCATTCCCTGTAGACACGCACCGGAGCGCGACCGCGGGCTGCGCGCGAGCCATGCCGGTCGCGCAGACGGTGCGCTCCTGCTACCGATTGCCTCGCGCCCGGCTGCCGCGCATCATGCGCCGATGACATCCGCCAGCTCGCACGGACCGGACTCGCCGACACCGGCCAACGGCATGGTCGTCAACTGCATCGCCTACCGTGGCGACGGCACCCGCATCGGCGACGTCAGCCTTGACGCGATCAGCGACGTCCTGCGGGAGCCCGGCACCTTCGTTTGGGTCGGCCTGCACGAGCCGGACGCCCCCTTGCTGCTGAAGCTGCAGGAGGAGTTCGACCTGCACGACCTGGCCGTGGAGGACGCGCACAAGGCACACCAGCGCACCAAGCTGGAGGCCTATGGCGACTCGCTGTTCCTGGTGGTGCAGACGGCGCAGGTGGTCGACGGCAACCTGGCCTTCGGCGAGACGCAGATCTTCTTCGGCGAGCGCTACCTGGTGACCGTCCGCCACGGCGCCTCGCTGTCCTACGCGCCGGCGCGGCGCAGCTGCGAGCAGGCACACGAGCTGATGCGCAACGGTCCCAGCTACGGGCTGTACGGCGTGCTGGACTTCATCGTCGACAACATGTTGCCGATCGTCCGCGACTTCCGTGAGGAGCTGCACCGGCTCGAGGCGGACATCTTCGCCGAGACCTTCAAGCGCAGCACGGTGCGCCGGCTGTACGACATGCAACGCGACCTGACCACCTTGCGCCTGGCCGTCGCGCCTCTGCAGGACATCACCAACCAGCTGGTGCGCATGCACCCGCAGCTGATCCCGGACGACCTGCGCCCCTACTTCCGCGACGTCTACGACCATGTGTTCCGCGTCAATGAATCGATCGCCGCCATGCGCGAGATGCTCGCTGCGGCGATCAACGTGAACCTTTCGCTGGTCACCTTCGGGCAGAACGAGGTGATGAAGCGCCTGGCAGGCTACGCCGCGCTGCTGGCCGCACCCACGCTGATCACCAGCTGGTACGGCATGAACTTCACCCACATGCCCGAGCTGGACCGGCCCTGGGCGTATCCGCTGGTGATCGTGGTGGTGGCGGGTGTGGTGGGGGGCATCTACACCTGGCTCAAGCGGGTGAAGTGGCTGTAGGGCATACCCTCTCACCCTGCCTGCAAACAGGCGGAGGAGCCGGAAGCCAGACGAGTGAACGACCTCCCCTTTGGAGCCTCGGTTACACCTCGCCGAGATACCGCAGGATCTCCTCCAGCACGGTATCCACCCGCAACAGCACGTCGTCGTTCCAGAAGCGCAACACCCGATAGCCCTCGGCCTCGATCAGGCGGGTGCGGCTGGCGTCGTAGCGGCACTTGTCGGCGTGTTGTCCGCCATCGAGCTCGATGGCCAGGCGGGGAGGCACGCAGGCGAAATCCACGATGAACCTGGCGACCGGATACTGGCGGCGGAACTTCCAGCCAGCCAGTTGCTCGCGCCGCAGGTAATGCCACAAGCGGCGCTCGGCATCGGTGGCATGGTTGCGCAACTTGCGCGCACGTTCCCATCTGAGCTCCACGCCCGACTTCCACATCCTGGGGAGAGGAAAAGCTACCCCCTCCCAACCTCCCCCTGCGAGCAGGGGGAGGAGCAACCTCCGGCAGGCCGAAGCTGGTCACCACGTACTCCCGCCCCTGCTTGCAGGGGAGGCAAATGCGGGGATGGGCCAAGTCACGTACTCCCTCCCCTGCTTGCAGGGGAGGGCTGGGGGGGTGCTCTTCAGTGCCTGGACGTCCACCGCTTCAACCACGCATTCACCGTCTCATGCCACATCACGCTGTTCTGCGGCTTGAGCACCCAGTGGTTCTCTTCCGGGAAAGTGAGGAACTCGCTGGGAATCCCGCGGCGCTGCAGCGCGGTGAACGCGCCCAGGCCCTGGGTGATGGGGATGCGGAAATCGTTCCCGCTGTGCACCACCAGCATCGGCACGCGCCAGTCCTTGACGTGGTCGATCGGGTTGAAGCGCTCGTAGTTTTCCGGATGATCGAACTGCGTGCCGCCGTTCTCCTTCTCCTCGAACCAGAGCTCCTCGGTGGCGTAGTACATCATGCGTGCGTCGAACACGCCGTCGTGGTCGACCAGGCACTTCCAGGGCTGGTTCCACACGCCGGCGATCCAGTAGGTCATGTAGCCGCCGTAGCTGGCGCCCAGCGCGCAGGCATTGTCGCCGTCGAGGAAGCTGTACTTGTCCAGCGCGGCTTTCCAGCCGGCCTTGAGATCCTCCAGCGGCTTGCCGCCCCAGTCGCCAGAGATCGAGTCGGTGAAGGCCTGGCCGTATCCGGTCGAGCCATGGAAGTTGATGGTCACCACCGCGAAGCCCTGGCCCGCGTAGGTCTGCGGGTTCCAGCGGTAGCTCCAGTCGTTGGTCATCGCGCCCTGCGGACCACCGTGGATGATGAAGGCGACCGGGTACTTCTGGCCGCGCTTGTAGCCGACCGGCTTGACCACGTAACCCTGCACCGTGTCGTTGTTCCAGCCCTTGAAGGTGAAGAACTCGAAATCACCAGTCTTCGCGTTCTTCAGCCGCTCGGCGTTGAAGTGGGTGACCTGCTTCAGGCCGCGGCCACGGGCATTGGCCAGGTACAGGTCGACCGGGTGCCTGAGATCATCGCGCGCCAGCAGCAGCTTGCCGTCCTGGAGCGAGTAGCCGCCCACCGCACCGTCGCCGACCAGCTTGGTGACCTTGCCGCTGGCGGCATCGATGGCGAACAGCGGGTGCTGGCCTTCGTCGTCGGCGGTGGCATAGAGGGTCTTGCCGTCCTGCGCGATGGTGAGCGCGCCCGGTGAACGGTCCCACTGCGGATCGATCTCGCGCGTCGATCCGCTCTGCAGGTCCATCGCCATGATGGCGAAGCGGTCGGCCTCGAAGCCAGGTTCCTTCATCGCCAGGTAGTAGAGCGTACGGCCGTCCGGCGAGGGCACCGGATAGGCGTCCCAGGCCTTGTTCGCCGCGGTCAGGTTCTGCGGCGCGGCCGAGCCGTCGGCCGGCACGCGGTAGAGGTCGAAGTTGGTCGACCAGGGCTCGCTGGTGCCGGCGATGCGCACGTCGAAGTAGACCGTGCGGCCGTCGGGCGAGAACGCGAACTCGCTTTCATCCCCGAAAGGCTTGCTCGGGATGTCGCCGTCGATGCCGCGGCTGAGCAGGGTCGGCTCGGCCGGCAGCATGCCCTGGCCGTCGAAGCGGGCGACGAACAGCTGGTTGCGGCGGCCATTGGCCCAGGTGTCCCAGTGGCGCACGAACAGCTTGTGGTAGACCGTGCCGGTCGCCTTGTTCTTCTCGCGGCCATCGATGCGCTCCTTGGTGCAGGCCAGGTCCGCGCAATCGGTGTAGACCTCGTAGGAGAGCAGCGCGCTCTTGCCGTCCGGCGAGAGCTTGTAGCCACCCAGGTCAAGCACGCCGTGGCTGACCTGCACCGCGGCCGGGTGCCCGGCCAGGTCCAGGCTGCCGCCGCTGCCCAGGTCCACCCGCCACAACTGCGCCACGCCATCGGCCGGGGCCACGTAATAGAGCGCGTGCCCGTCGGGCGCCCAGCGCGCCGAACCGCCCTTCTCCACCACCTTCACCGGGTCGCCGCCCTTCTTCAGGTCCAGCACGTAGATCGCATTGACGCCCTTGTTGGCGGCGTAGTCGGTGCTGCGCACGCCGAACGCGGCGTAACGGCCGTCGGGCGACAGCTGCGGGTCGCTGACCCGGTCCATCATCACCAGGTCGCGCACGTTGAACGGGTGGGGGGTATGGGTTTCCAGGTCGACCGCCACGGCCGGCATCGAAACCAGAGCCACGGCAAGTGCTGCGAGCAAAGCTTTCATGGGTTCCCTCGAACGCTGACGTAGCCGGTGACGGTACGCGGTGTCACCGCGCCGGCGCAAGCCAGGTCGCGTCCTCGTCAACCGAAGGCGGAGCGCGTATCTTCCGACCAGCCAAGTTAGGGGGGAAGGTCGATGGAACTTGAGGCAAGAACCGTCCCAAGCAATGGGAAGTTTGGGCGATTGCCGTGGATATTCGTACTCACCGCAATTACGGTCACGGCCTTCGGGCTGCGTTGGTACTACCTGTGCCACGCCCAAGTCTACCAACCGGTGCGTGGCGACGCTGTCCAGTATCATGCATATGCTTGGAACCTCGTCCACCACGGCGTCTTCTCCAAGGCCGGCCCAGGCAGCGGGCAGGTGGTCGGCGACAGCTTCAGGGATCCCGGTTATCCCATTTTCCTCGCGTTCTGGATGAAGCTGTTCGACAGCTTTCCCCGCTGGTACGCAGCGGTGCTACTGGCGCAGGCCTTGCTCGGTTCGCTTACCGTTACGTTCTCGATGCTGGCCGCGCGTGGCTGGATTCCCGACAAGTGGTTGATCGGCGCCGGCCTGCTCATGGCGGCCTGGCCTCATAGCATCACTATCGACAGTTTCCTGCTTACCGAGACACTTTTTGGCTTTCTGTGCGCTGTGGCGTTGTACCTCGCACGCGAGGCTTTCGCACGCGGAAAGGCGGCGTGGACCGCGGCAGCGGGACTTATTTTCGGCATGTCGTCGCTGACCAACGCGGTCCTCGTTCCTTTCGCCGCGCTGCTCGCCGCCGTCCTCTACCTCAGACGCCGCGTCCCACCGCGCCTCGCGGTCATACTTGCCATAAGCGCCCTTGTCTTGCCGCTTGCCTGGGGCGTGCGCAATGCCCAGCTGACTTCCGGTGCTTCGTCGAGCGGGCGAGCATTACTCAATCTGGTCCAGGGGTCGTGGCCCGAATACCACGCTGCGTACCTACAGTCAGTACAAGGCAATCCCGAGGCTGCCCGCACGCTGCATGCGATAGGAGCCGAATCGAGGGTGATGTTGAGCCATCCGCGCGGCGGGATTCGTCTCATGGCCAAACGCATGGCCGCCGCCCCTCTTCATTACCTCGCGTGGTACATAAGCAAACCAGCCTTACTCTGGGGCTGGAGCATCCGCATGGGACAGGGCGATATCTACGTCTACCCCACGATCCACTCCCCCCTCGACCAGGAACTACTGCTACGCGCGTGGGTCTCGGTTTGCCATGGGTTCAATCCGCTGCTGATGCTGCTGGCCTTCGCGGGCTGCATTGGGGTGTTGTGGCGGGCGCCGAATGCCCACATTGCGCCGATCGCCGGCCTGCTGTTCTTGTACGTCACCCTGCTCTATTCGACCCTGCAAGCAGAACCCCGGTATTCAATTCCGTTCCGCGGCCAGGAAATTCTGCTCGCGTGGCACGCGCTACAGCGAGTGGCGCACTGGGTCGCGACCCGGCGTGCCTTGCCACCCCGCCCAAGCGGAATGGATCCGGTGTGACCCTCATCACGCGGGCAAGATGTGGCGTTAAAAACCGACCTGGACGGTACGGGACGTGCTTGCCTACCCATGCCATTTACCTAACCGGACCTTCCCATGTGCGCCAAGTACGCCAGTAAGGGCTTCACGCTTATCGAACTGATGATCGTGGTGGCGATCATCGCCATCCTGGCGGCCATCGCCATCCCTGCCTACCAGGATTACGCCATACGCGGCCAGGTCATCGAAGGCATGAGTCTGTCGACTGGCGCCAAGGCGGCCGTGTGGGACTACGTGTCGAACAACGGTCACTTTCCCTCCAACAACCAGTCCGCCGGACTGGCCGACGCCAACGATATCAAGGGCAGCTATGTCTCGAGCGTGGACGTGTCGGGCGGCAAGGTCCTGGTCGCCTTCAAGGGCCCGAAGGCGAACGTCCAGATCCACGACGTCACGCTCGCCCTTTCGCCGATTACCCACAGCGGCAGCATCGCATGGACCTGCAACGGTTCCAGCACGACGCTGCCCGACAAGTACCTGCCCTCGACCTGCCGCTGACGCACGGCCTTATTGGGGCGGCACTGACAAACTTGGGCAGTAGCTGCCCCCTTGCGGCATGCCGGCAGGATGTTGCAGGGATCACGCTTCCCCAACCGGGCTCCACGGCTGGAACACAGGTTGTAGACATTCGTGACGACGTGCACAATCGCCCGGCCTGCAGCTATGCGGCAATAAAGAGGCAGTGGGCGTGGCACGCAAACTGCTTCGAACACCGCGAGCTTCCTGGTCGTTCCTGACCGCAGCATGTGGGGTCCGATTCCGCCTAGGGGGATCCGGGACCGGGGCTCAGGGGGCATCAAAAACGGTTAGCTAACCAGCAAAGAGGAACCACCATGAACAAGAATCTGCAGAAGGGCTTCACCCTGATCGAGCTGATGATCGTGGTCGCGATCATCGCGATCCTGGCGGCCATCGCCATCCCGGCCTACCAGGACTACACCATCCGCTCGCAGGTGTCCGAGGGCCTGGCCCTGGCTGATGGCTCCAAGACGGCCGTCGGCGAGTTCTACACCACCACGGGCAGGCTGCCGGAGTCCAACGGGTCGGCAGGTCTTGCCACCAACACCGACATCAGGGGTCAGTACGTCAGCAGCGTGACTGTCGGCACCGGCGGTATCATCACGGCGGCTTACGGTGGCCCGAAGGCGAACAAGGCCCTCAAGACCACCTCGACCCTGCTGCTGTCGCCGATCACCCATCCGGGCAGCGTGGAATGGCGCTGCAAGAGCACGACCTTGTCCCCCAAGTACATGCCTTCGTCCTGCCGCTAATCCGCACGACGTCTGCATCGAAGGGCCGCCACGGGCGGCCCTTCTTGTTTTGGAGTAGCTGATGCCGAAAGCCTCGCGGTGGCCCTGGATCGGGATGCTGGCCGTCCTGCTCCTGACCTGGTTCGCCTACCTGCCCGGATTGAAGGGCGGCTTCCTGTTCGACGACTACGCGAACCTCCCCGCGCTGGGGGCGCTGGGTCCCATCGACAATGGCGCCGCGTTCTGGCGCTACGTGACCTCGGGCACCGCCGATCCGACCGGCCGGCCGCTCGCGCTGCTCTCGTTCCTGGTCGACGCGCACGACTGGCCTGCCGCGCCCGGGCCCTTCAAGCGCACCAACCTGCTGCTGCACCTGCTCAACGGCGCCCTGCTCGCGCTGTTGCTGCGCCAGTTGGGGCAAGCCTGGCTTCCCGGCGAGCTGGCCGACGAGGCCATGCGCAAACGCGCTGCCATGCGCGCCGACTGGGCCGCCGTACTCGGGGCATCGTTCTGGCTGCTGCATCCCCTTTTCGTTTCGACCACCCTCTACATCGTCCAGCGCGAGGCCATGCTTCCGCTGCTGTGGACGCTGGCCGGCCTGTTGCTATGGCTGCGGGGCCGACGCGCGTTCCAGTCGGGCAATACCCGCGCGGGAACGCTCTACATGGCAGCGGGGTTGGGCGGCTGTACCGTACTGGCCGTCCTCAGCAAGGCCAACGGCGTGCTGCTCCCGGCACTGGCGTTCGCCATCGAGTTCACGTTCCTGCACCAGGTAGCGCCTGTTCGCCCCCTCCCGGGGAAGGAAACCCGGCTGCGCTTCCGTCACCTGATGGCCGTGTTTGCAGGGGTCCCTTCCGTGCTGGTGGCCGTCTACCTGATCTACCGGGGCTGGCACGGCCTCGCCCACGACATTTCCGCAACACGTCCGTGGACGCTCGCCCAGCGCATGCTCACCGAGCCACGCATCCTGGTCGACTACCTGGGGCTGCTCTGGCTGCCACGGCCTTTCACGCCCGGATTGTTCAACGATCACATCGTGGTCTCGACGGGCCTCTGGTCGCCGCCGGGCACGCTGCCGGCGATAGTGGCGATCATCGCGCTGGTAGGGGCCGCCATTGTTTTGCGCAAGCGCCTGCCGGCCGTCGCACTGGCCATCCTGTTCTTCCTGGTGGGGCAAGCGATCGAGTCGAGCACGATCTCGCTGGAGCTTTACTTCGAGCACCGCAATTACCTTCCCGCAGTAATGATGTTCTGGCCGCTGGCCTTGTGGCTGTGCGACGTGCCGCAAGGCGTCCGCGCCGTCGCCAACCGGCAGCCGCCGAACAGCCTCCAGCCGGAAACCCGGCGTCGACTGAAGGCCAGCCTGGCCCTCGTGCTGCTCGCCGGCCTGGCCGGACTGACCCTGGCGCGCACGTCCTTGTGGGGCAACACCCACGACCAGGCCCTGCTGTGGGCGAAGCTCAACCCGGCCTCGCCCCGTGCGCAGGCCAATGCCGCGCAAGCCGAAATGAATGCGGGCAACCCGGCCGGGGCCGCGGCGCGCTTGAGGCCGGCCCTCGCCGCTGCGCCGGAGCAGGTGCAACTGGCCTTCAACCTGGTCGGGGCGGAGTGCCAGATGGGCCACATCCGTGCAGGGACCTGGCAGGCGGCGGAAGAGGCGCTGCGCACCACCCGGAATCCCGGCAGTCTGCTCGAGCACTGGTTCGAACGCGCCTTGAAACAGACCGAACACCCCGCCTGTCCGGAAATGACCATGGCAGCGATCGGCAAGCTGCTGGAGACGGCGCGCACCAGCCCCCGACTCATGTCCAGCGCCGGGCGCCGTCAGGACATCTACCACCTGCAGGGGCGCATCGACCTGATGCAGGGCAGGCCGGACGAGGCCCTGGCGGATTTCAACCGCGCGCTCGACCAGCAGGCGCGCACCACGGCCGCCCTCCAGCAGGCCTCCCTGCTCGGCGCGGCCGGGTACCCTGCCGAGGCGCTGGCCCATCTCGACCATTACGAGCTTGTCCGCAAGCAGGAAGAAGCCCCTGCCGCCGGCATGCCACGCCTCCATGCATGGGTCATGCGACACCAGCATTACTGGGATAGGGAGTTGGCCAGGCTTCGCAATACACTCATGGCTGATCAGCGAGCGAAGAGAGCAGATCCCGCATGAACCAGACCACGCGCAGGACCCATGGCTGGTGGTGGTTGCTCGCCGCCCTGGTCGTCACCTGCGTGGTGTACTGGCCCGGGCTCTCCGGCGCTTACATCTTCGACGACTACCCCAACATCGTCGACAACCACGGGGTACAGCCGGAACACGCCGACCTGGGCTCGCTGGCACGCGCCGCGCTGTCCTCGCCTTCCAGCGAGTTCAAGCGACCTCTCGCGTCCTTGAGCTTCGCCGCCAATTACCTGGCCTCAGGGCTGGACCCCTACTGGATGAAGCTGACCAACCTGGTCATCCACCTGCTCAACGGCCTGGTGCTTTTCCTGCTGGCCAAGCGGATCCTGCGGCTGGCAGCGCCGGCCAGCTACGGCGATGAAGGAACCGCCGGGCGTGTCGCCGCGCTGATCGCCGCAGGCTGGCTGCTGCTACCCATCAACCTCACCGCCGTGCTGTACGTGGTCCAGCGCATGGAGAGCATGGCCAACCTGTTCGTGCTGCTGGGCCTGCTCGGCTATGTCGAGGGCCGTTGCCGCATGCTCGCCGATCCGCGGGAGGACAGGCCCTCGCCGGCCAACCGGTATTTCCTGGTCTGCCTCGCGAGCCTGGTCCTTCCGACCGCCGTCGGGGTGCTGGCGAAGGAAACGGCGGTCATGTTGCCGCTGTATGCCGCCACCATCGAATGGGTGCTCTTCGGCTTCCGCACCCGTGCGGGAAAGCGCGACTTGCGCGTGATCGGGCTGTTCCTGGCCGTGCTGGTCTTGCCGCTTGTCACGGGGCTGGCCTGGCTGCTGCCGGGGTTGCTTCGCCCCGAGACCTGGGCCCAGCGTGATTTCACTCTGCACACCCGTTTGCTGAGCGAGGCGAGGATCGTCAGCGACTACGTGGCCTGGACGCTGCTGCCCACGCCCGGGGCGCTGTCGTTCTACCACGACGATTTCGTCGTCTCCTCGGGACTGTTCCAGCCCTGGTCGACCTTCGCTGGCCTGCTTGCCCTCGCCGTGCTGCTTGCGCTGGCGCTGTGGCTCAGGCGGCGCAGGCCGCTGGTCGCCCTGGGCATCCTGCTATTCCTCGGCTGCCACCTGCTGACCGGGACCATCCTCCGACTGGAACTGGTGTACGAACACCGGAACTATTTCGCCAGCTTCGGGCTCCTGCTGGCCATCGTCCCGCCGCTCGCCGCATTGGGATCCACCGATGCGCCGATGTTCGCCCTGCCCCGCCGGGCGCTGCTGGCCGCCCTTGCGGTCTGGTGGATCGGAATGACGGCCACCACCGCGATCGCCTGGGGCGATCCGCTGCACCTGGCCAAGGAACTTGCGGCCCGTGCGCCCCAGTCCCCGCGTGCCCAGTACGAGCTCGGCCGCACCTACATCATCTACTCGCACTACGACCCGGCCTCGCGCTTCACCCACCTGGCCTACGCGCCGCTTGAACGCGCGGCGGCGTTGCCCAAGTCGTCGATCCTGCCGCAGCAGGCGCTGATCTTCATGAACGCCCGCATGCACCTTCCGCTCAAGGATGCGTGGTGGGATTCCATGGTCGCCAAGCTCAAGGCGAAGAAGCCCGGCGTGCAGGACGAAAGCTCGCTGGGCGCGCTCACCGACTGCGCACGTGAGCAGCTCTGCGACCTGCCCAAGGACCGGATGGTCGAAGCGTTCCTCGCCGCGCTGTCTCATCCCGATCCGAGCGCGCGGCTGCTGGCGTCCTACGGGAATTACGCATGGAACGTCCTGGACGACCACGCGCTCGGGCTGCGCATGACGCAGGCTGCGGTCGAGGCCGCCCCGAGCGAGCCCGCCTACCGCATCACGCTGGTTCGCATGCTGATTGCGCTCGACCAGAAGCACGAGGCCCTGCGGGCGCTGGGCGGGCTGCAGATATTGAACCTGGCCGGGCGGCTGGACGACACGATCCACCGCCTCCAGGCACAGCTCGGCGGCCTCGATGCATCGGCAAGCCAGTGACCGCGCGGCCAACCGGTATCGACAGCCACCGTCCCACCGCCACGAGCACGCACCATGCTGGGTGACCTGAAGAAAATCTGGGGCATCTTCACGCGGCCCGAGCGGCGCAGGTCCGTATGGATGATGGTTCTGGTGATCCTGATGGCCGTGGCCGAGACCGGGAGTGTCCTGTCGATCATGCCGTTCCTGTCCGTGCTGGGCCGGCCGGCCGTCATCCACGAAAACCCCTGGCTGCACGCAACCTACAGTGCATTGCACTTCCACGACCTGCGCGCGTTCATCACCGCCATGGGGCTTGCCTCGATCGCCATCGTGCTTGCCTCTTCGGCGTTCAAGGCGGTCACGCTGCACCTGGTGAACCGGTTCGTGCATCTGCTGCGCCACTCCATCAGTGCGCGCCTGCTTTCCCGCTACCTGCACCAGCCGTACGAGTATTTCCTGTCCCACAACTCGTCCGTGCTGGGCCAGAACGTGCTCTCGGAAGTCGACCAGCTCCTGTTCAACCTGATCCAGCCGCTGTCGCAACTGATCGCCCAGGGCACGGTGGTGTTGGCCATGCTGTTGCTGATCTTCCTCTACAACCCGCTCACCGCCCTCGCGATCGTGCTGGTGGTCGGGCTCCTGTACGGGGCGATCTACGGGCTGGTGCGCCGGCACCTCGCGCGCATCGGCAAGGAGCGGCAGATCGCGAACGGCCAGCGGTTCCAGTCCTGCAACGAGGCGCTAGGCGGGATCAAGGACGTCAAGATCACCCATTCGGCGACGGCGTACCAGCAGAAATTCAACGACGCCTCCCGCCTGTATTCGCGCCACCTCGCCGCCAGCGACACCCTCAGCCAGTCGCCCCTGTACCTGGTGGAAGCCGTCGGCTACAGCGGCCTGATCGTCATCGCACTGCTGCTGATGCTGCAGAGTGGCGACATCGCCCACGTCCTGCCCGCGCTCGGCCTGTACGGCTTCGCCGCCTACCGGATGCTTCCCTCGGCACAGATCATGTATCGCGGATTCGCCAAGCTGAAGTTCTCCTCGGCCGCCCTGGATGCGATCCATCGCGATCTGCTGCTGCCGGAAGACAAGGGGACCATGGCCGCCGTCGCACTGGCGCCCCAACGGGACATCCGCCTGGAACAGCTCCGTTACGCCTATCCCTCGACGCCGGACGAGCCCGTCCTCGATCAATTCGACCTCGTCATACCGGCGGGCAGCAGCACCGGCATCACCGGCAAGAGCGGAGCGGGCAAGAGCACGTTGATGGACCTTCTGCTTGGTCTCCTGCACCCGCAGGCAGGCGCCCTGCGCGTGGACGATACGACCATCGATGGCGCCAACGTTGCTGCCTGGCAGCGGGCCATCGGTTACGTACCGCAACACATCTACCTGGCGGATGCCACCGTGGCGGAAAACATCGCCTTCGGCCTATCGCCCGGCGACATCGACATGCATGCCGTGGAACGCGCCGCCCGCACGGCACAGATCCATGAGTTCATCGTCAGCGAACTGAAGGAAGGCTACGGCACGCCGATCGGAGACCGGGGTATCCGGCTGTCCGGCGGGCAGCGCCAGCGTATCGGCATCGCACGTGCCCTCTACCGGGACCCGCCGGTGTTGTTGATGGACGAGGCCACCAGCGCCCTCGATGCCCAGACCGAACGGGCCTTCAACGAAGCCGTTGGCCGTCTTTCCGGCAAGAAGACCATCGTGGTGATCGCACACAAGGAAACGTCCTTGCGAGCATGCGACAGGGTCATCGTGGTCGAGAGCCGCGGCGCACGCGAGGCTTCACGGACCACGTGAGCGTTGGCATGGGGAGCCTGGCCGGGGTGGCATGGCCTCACCGCCAACCGGCGCACCATTCCTTGAGCACGGTCTGGCTCGTCGCTCCCCGGTGCGAAGTACGCCTGTCCGGACATCGGCGTTTGACTTCATACTGGTCCGGAATGGGCGCGCAGGCGGCATTACCCGCAGCGGCGTTGCCCAGCCCTAACGACGGCCCCTTGAAAATCCCATGACGCAAACAAGAACCGCATTGATCACTGGAGCCGATGGCTTTATCGGCTCGCACCTCACCGAGTTGCTGGTGCGCGAGGGATATTCCGTGAGGGCGCTGGCGCAGTACAACTCCTTCAGCCATTGGGGATGGCTGGAGGACATCGAGTGCCGGAACGAGGTGGAGATCATCGCCGGCGACGTGCGTGACCCGCACTTCTGCCAACGCGCCTGCCGGGGTATCGACACCGTCTTCCACCTGGCGGC
>NZ_DASSES010000104.1:0-13224 GCF_035695185.1 Frateuria sp. | reverse complement strand
CAGCATCGAGTCCGTCGACCCAGGCACGGCCATCGCGCCGGAAGTGGGTGAGGCGGAGCAGGCGTGGGTCACCGCGCGGCCGTCGGTCCGTCGCCTGATCGAGCAGGTCAGGCCGCTGCATCCGGGGCGGGGCGACGCCGCGACCGAGGCCCGCGCACGTGCCGAACTGCAGGCGGCCATCGACGACATCGCCAAAGCCCGCCGCCAGCTCACGGCGGTGGTGAAGGCGCGCTACCTGCGCGCCATCGCGCAGCGGCACCAGCAGCTGCGCTGGCTGGTCGCCGGCTGGGCGCTGACCCTGCTGGTCGCCGCGCTGATGGTGGCGCTGCTGGTGCGTTCGCTGCTGCGGCCGATCCACGAACTGGGCCGGGCCGCGCGCCGCATGGGCGAGGGCATCCCCGGCGTACGCGCCGCGGTCGGCGGCAACGACGAGCTGACCCTCCTGGCCGAACGCTTCAACGAAATGGCCGCCTACTGGGAAGCGTCGCGCCAGAGCCTGCTGACCGAGGCGGCGCAGGATTCCTTGACCGGCGTGCTCAACCGCCGCGGCATCCTTGCCGCGCTGGAGGCGGAGCTGGCCGCGCACGCGCGCGAGCAGGCCCCCCTCGGGCTGTTCATGATCGACCTGGACCGGTTCAAGGCCATCAACGACCATTTCGGCCACAGTGCCGGCGATCGCGCGCTGGTCTGGGTGGCGTCGCGCCTGCGCGAGATGCTGCGCGAAGGCGACCGGCTGGGCCGTTATGGCGGGGACGAGTTCCTGGTCGTGCTTCCGCGCACGACGCTGGCGCAGGCCAGCGAGATCGCCAGGCGCATCGAAGACAGCTTCAACGAAGCGGCCGCGCGCGAAGCGGCCCGGCCCGGCGCCAGCATCGGCATCGGGGCCGCCCCCGAACACGGCTGGAACGCCGCTTCGCTGATGGAGGCTGCTGATCGCATGCTGTACGCCCGCAAGGGGCAGCGGCGGACGGACCTGGATGCCGGTGCGCGTCCTGCTTCCACCACCGGCTGAGTAAGGCTTACGCGGCCTCGGCCTCGGGAACCAGCATCGTGGGCGCCACGCCGAACATGCGCCGGCAGGTGCGCGAAAGATGGGCCGAGTCGGCAAAGCCGGCCGCCTGCGCGGCTTCCGTCCACGAGCCACCGGTCACGCCGCGCGCTACGGCAAAGCCCACGCGCGCCCACAGCAGGTAGGCACGGAAGGAGATGCCCGTCTGCGCCACGAAGAGGTGGCGGAAGCGGCTCGGCGAGAGGTGCGCCATCGCGGCGGCCTGCGCCAGGGTGAGTTCGGCCCCGGGCCGTTCACGCACGCGATCCAGTACCACCGCGACGCGCCGGTCCACCGCTTCCTTTCCGACGGGCGTGGCCGCGAGGTACTCGACCACGCGTTGCGCGGCCTCCACCAGCGCCTGGTCGGTCCCGCGCGCCTCGAACACGCGATGCAGCGCGGCGGCGAGCTCGGCCAGCCCGTCGTCGGCGAGCAGGCTCACCGCCTGGGCTCCGTGGCGCGCGAGGAGTGCGCGGCCGGCCAGGGTCTCGGGCTCGACGAACACCATCGCTGCCTGCGCGCCGCAGCCGTCGAAGACGTGCGGCCGGTCCGGCATGACGATCGCCGCCGAGGCTTCCCGCCAGGCGATGTCCGCGGCGCCACGGATGCGGATGGAATGCCCCGCGGCGAGCGTGATCTGGATGGCGTGATGGCTGTGCGGCTGCACCTGGCTGGTGTCGCGCGCGACCCACACGCTGCCACCCTTCCACAGCACCACCCGGCCAGCCCCGGCGATGGGGCGGCGTGACGCACTGGCAGTGGCAGTGGCAGGAGGCATGGCGATCTCCTCGCGTCGGGGCACCCAAGGTTAGCCCTTCGATTCAAGCGACCGGTAGATGGGGACCCCGACAATGACGCCACGGATCGAGCATCCGTAACCCCACCCACACGAGGACATCCCATGAACGCCAACGACACCTTCGACTGCCGCTGCACCGACTGCGCCGGCGCCACCTGCACCTGCGGCTGCCAGGCCGCGCCTGCCAGCCAGTCCGGTTGCGGCTGCGGCTGCGGCATCGGCCAGCCCTGCCTTTGCGGCGGGACGATCGACTGAGCACGACTCCTGGCGGCGTGCCGCGTGCACGCCGCCAGCACGGCGCGCTTGCCGGTTCCTTCAACTCCGGGTCCCGCCTGCCGCTCGCTGGCACCGGCCCTTGGCCGGCCACCCGTGCGGTGGGGGCCCGCCGTCATAATGGGCGTGTCCAATCCATGCGCGCGCCCTCGACGATGCCGGATTTCCAGATCCAACCGCTGCTGTCCACGCCGCTGGTCGACGTGCGCGACGTGGTCTGCGCGGGCACCTGCCGGCACAGGAGCGCCGTCGAGCGCGCCAGCCGCACACACCTGGTCTTTCCCTACCGAGGCACCTATGTGCGTCACGTCGGCGCCGACGAGGCCGTGGCCGACGCCAGCCAGGTGCTGTTCTTCAACGCCGGCGAGGACTACCAGGTCAGCCATCCCAACCCGGGCGGCGATGCGAGCCTGTCGATCACACTGGACGAAGTGCTGTTGCGGGAGATCACGCCGGCCGGGCTGGTGTTCCCGGACGAGCCGCTACGCTTCCGCCAGCCGCGCCTGCGCATCGACCCGCGCGCGCAGGCGCTGGTGGCCCTGTTGCGCCACTCGCTGCACGAGGGCGTCGCCGAGCCGCTGGAGGGCGAGAGCCTGACGCTGACCCTGGTGCACCGGGCGCTCGCACCGCGCACCACGCACGCGGCCGGGTCGAGCCATGGCCGCCAGCGCCTGGTGGATCGCGCCAAGCTCGTGCTGGCGCGCGACCTGGCGCGGCGCTGGACGCTGGCCGACGTGGCGGCGGAGGTCGGCGTATCGGCGGTGTACCTGACCCAGAGTTTCCGCCAGGTCGAGGGCGTGCCGTTGTACCGCTACCAGCTGCGGCTGCGACTGGCCCGTGCGCTGGACCTGCTGCGCGAGTACGACGACCTCGCCGCGCTCGGCGCGGACCTGGGCTTCTCCAGCCACAGTCATTTCAGCGCCGCATTCCAGAAGATGTACGGGCGCACGCCCAGCGAGTTCCGCCAGATCGCCCTGCATCGCTGATCGCTAAAGTTTTCGACAGCGACCGCGGCCCACCCGCGGTCTACTTCGCCTGCCCCTTCCGGGGCAGCGGCCTTCCGGACTGTCTGCATGGGCGGTCACTGGAAGGCGCCTTCCCACTTTGGCCTGGAGAATCCGACATGAGCGAGCGAACCTGTGCCGCGTGCGACTACCCGCTGGACGAAACCGCCATCCAGGTGCGGATCGGCGGACAGACCGTGGAAGTCTGTTGCGACGACTGCGCCACGAAACTGAAGGAAGCGCACGCATCGGCGATGGCATCGAAGCCGGCCTGACGCCACACCCCCGGAACCGCGTGGCGCATGGCCGCCCGGTTCCCCCTTCAACCATGCGTCCTCATCAGGAGTCAGCCGTGACCATGCACAACGACAAGGCCTCGCAGTTCCATTCGCTGCACGTTCGCGGCGAGCCGCTGGTGCTGTTCAACGCATGGGATGCCGGCAGCGCGCGCATCGTGGCCGGCGCCGGCGCCCGGGCGATCGCCACCGGCAGCTGGTCGGTCGCCGCTGCGAACGGTTTCGAGGACGGCGAGCAGCTGCCGCTTTCGTTCGCGCTGGATAACCTGCGCCGGATGGTCGACGCCGTGACACAGCCGGTGACCATCGACCTGGAAAGCGGCTACGGCGAAACGCCCGCGGCGGTGGCGTCCACCGTCGCTGCCGCCGTGCAGGCCGGCGCGGTCGGCTGCAACCTGGAAGACAGCTTTCCTGCCACCGGGCAGCTGCGCGAGATCGCGGAGCAGGCCACGCGGCTGGCCGCCGCGCGCGCCGCGGCCGACGCCGCCGGGGTACCGATGTTCATCAATGCCCGCACCGACGTGTTCTTCCAGAAGCCGGCCGCCGCGCACGACTTGGCCATGGTGGATGCCGCCTTGCAGCGCGCCCGCGCCTACGCCGATGCCGGGGCGAACGGCCTGTTCGTGCCGGGCGTCGTCGCCGAAGACCTGATCGCCCGCCTGGCCGCAGCGTCGCCGCTGCCGGTGAACGTCATGGTGATGCCCGGCGCCCCCAGCCGTGCGCGCCTGGCGGAACTGGGCGTGGCGCGCATCAGCCATGGTCCCGGCCCCTGGCGCGGTGCCATGCAGTGGCTGGCCGAGGCGACCAGGGCCGCCATGGCCTGATCGCCGGAGCCGGTGGCTTCAGCTCACCGGCTTCTCGGCGGAGGGCGGCGGGCTGAAGCCCACCCTACGGGGCGAGGGCGGGACGCACCGTCGTTGTGCTGCCCGGCATCCGCACCTGCTCATCCGGAGCGGCCAGCCGACGGGCCAGCTGTTGCGCGGCGAGACGTATCTCGGCCATCGCACTGCATTCCCACAGGTTGCCGCGCAGCAACGCACCGATCGCATACAGGCCGATCTGCAATTCGCCGCGGGCGTTGAGCAATTGCCCGTCCGGATGCGCGGCCACGCCCAGCTGGAGCGGGTCGGGCATGGCCAGGCCGTCGCGCAGCAGCCGCGAAAGCAGCGTGTGTTCGGTGAAGGCGACCGCCGTGTCCAGCCCGGTGGCCTGGACCACCAGGTCCGCCGAAAGGGTGTCCAACTGCTGCGTCGCCCGGTGGCGCACGCTGACCTGCAGCGGCCCGTGGCCGTCGACGCCGAGCACGCGCGCGGCGTACACCTGCAGGCGACCCTGGTCGCGCATCGCCTCGAGCGCGCTGGCCGAGGCCGGCGCGACGCGATGGCGCGCCGCTTCCCACAGCCAGCGCAGGTGGCGCAGGAATTGCCGCCGCTGCTTCGCACCCAGCCGCCGCCACAGCCGCGCGTTGATCGGGCGGATGCCGTCGACCAGGCTGCGCCAGTCCGTCTGTGGCGAAGCCTCGATGGCGGTGCGGACGTGCCTGAACATCGCCAGCGGGCTGTCGCAGGCAAGCAGGGCGCTGTTGAGCGCCGACTGCCGCGGATACGGCGGCAACGGCAACACGGCGTGCTCGAACGGGAATTGCCCGTGGCGGGAAAGCGCCACCAGCTCGGCCGCCGGCCAGCGCTCGGCGGCCGACAGCAACGTATCGACGGCGGTCAGGCCGGTGCCGATCACCAGCACCCGGCGTGGCGCCGGCTCCTGCCGTGCGATCCGCCAGGGGTCGAGCACATAGGCGCCACTTTGCAGCGCCTCGCGCGCTACCGTCTTCAGCGGCCGCGGCGCCAGTGCGCCCAACGCCAGTACGACGGCGTCGGCCTTGATCAAGGCGCCGCCGGCCAGGCGCACGGCGTATCCGCCGTCGCACAGCGGTTCGAGTTGCACCGCATCCTCACCGTGGATCTGGAAATGCCGCCCCTGCTGCAGCGCCTGGTCCGTGCACCAGCGCACCTGCGCCTCGATGAAGTCGCCGAACAGCCCGCGCGGCAGGAAATCGTGGGCACTCACGCCATCGACCTGCTGCATGGCGAACTGCAGGAATTCGCCGTCGCTGCCCGCGAACAGACCCATGCCATGCGCACGCACGTTGAGCAGGTGCCGCTCGCTGCCGCTGGCGTAGGCCACGCCGCGGCCGGCGACCGGGCGGTCGCCGGTGATCCAGTGCACGCGCGCGCCGCCACGTCGCAGCAATTCGCCGAACAGCGAGGCGCCCGCGGCGCCGCCGCCAATGATCGCAATGTCGGTCATACGTGCTCCTGTCGGGGACGACCCGGCAGCGTCCTGCCGCATGGCAGGGCGAGAAGGGTGGGGGATGGGAAAAGGCAGCGCGACCGGGCGGTCAGACGCCGAGGATGGGGCGCTCCGTGGATGCCGTGCGATGCGTCGTTTGCATGGGCTCACCTCCGGACCGGTTCGTTGGCGCCACTCGATCACAGCTCCCGTTAAGGAACGGCTAGGCCCCTGCAAGGATCGGGTTTTCCGTGGCGAGCACGAACCCTAGACAGAAGGCACGGCCGGCGCCACGCGCCCTGCCGGGCGCGAAGGTCCGATCACCGCCGGCGGCGCAACCGGTCCACCGCCCACGGCCCCGTGCCGCCCAGCACGAGCGCGACGAGTGCGGCGAGGTAGAGCAGGTCGGTCTCGTACCCCGGTTGCCCGAAGTGCGCCCCGGTGCGGTACCGCCTGCAGCTTGATCGAGCTGAAGCCGTTGGGCAGGTGCACGGTGAAGATCGCAACCAGCAGCACGATCGCCATCGGAATACTCGCCAGCGGGACGAACGCGCCGATAAGCACCGCCAACCCGCCAACCCGCTCGACCAGGATCGTCGCCCATGCAAGCAACCCCGGCGCGGGCATGCCGAGCGCATGCAGGATCCCGATGAACGACTCCGGCCCGCGCGCGAGCTTGGCGTAGCCATGCTCCATGAAGCCGGAGCCAACGATCAGGCGCAGCCGAATCGCGGACCAGTGGTGGCGCAGTGACGCAAGGTGCCGGAAGCGGCCGATGAGCGTGTCCATGCGGGGCGTCCCACTCTCGCCCCGCGTCCGGTTACAGGCCGGGCGAGGCGCGTCCGTGCGCCAGGGCGAGTGCAGGATGATGCGGCGCACGTCCCCGCGCCGGAACATGGGGTGCCGGGACGGCAGGGCAGTCGTCGTTGAGGGTCGCGAAGGTGCTGTCCGGCTATGTACCGGGGCCCGTTCCGGCCCCGGTGCCATGGCTATGCCTGGCTCGCACGCAGCCGCAGCACGTCCTGGCGAAGCAGATACACCGAGACCGCCAGCAGCACCACGTCCTTCATCAGGAACGGCACGTTGCCCACCATGGCCGGGAAACCGCCAGCCGACTCGGCCCAGCCACCGGGCATGAACGGGATGATGGTGACGGTCATGACGAAGGTGACCACCGAGCCGGCTGCCCCCAGCACGCCCAGCCGCCGGCTCCAGAAACCGCCCAGCAGCAGCGCGCCGAACAGCCACTCGGCCACGCCCAGGAACCAGCTCGCGCCGCGGATGCCGAACGCCGGGTACATCCAGGCGATGAGCGGGCCGTTGCTGATGAAGGGAATGAGGGTCTGCGCCTCGTAGTCCCACCACTTCTGGTAGCCGAAGAAAAAGAACATCACCACCATCGAGGCGCGGACCACGTGGTAGTCCAGGTCTTTCTTGAGCAGGCCGGTACGGGCCAGCGCGTTCACCAGTGCGTTCATCGTCGTTTCCTTGAGGGTTGTCGAGCAGGAAAGGGCGTCCGTCGTTCACTCGACGGGCGGGAGGTCGATTTCGGTGTCGTTGATGCGGTTGAAGGTGTTGGTGAAGGTCGCCACGGCCACTGCCAGGCTGATCTCCACCAGTTGCGCGTCACTGAAACCGGCGGTGCGGACCGTGGCTACCTCGGCCTCGTCCAGCGTGCCGCGCGACTGCACGAGCTGGCGCACGAAACGCACCAGCGCGTCACGCCGTGCATCGCCGGTGCGCAGGCCGCTGCGGATCCGCCGCAGGGTCGGCGGCTCCAGGCCGGTGAGTGCGCCGAGCAGGGTGTGCGCCGTGATGCAGTAGTCGCAGCCGGCACTCTCGCTGACCACCAGCTTCACCGTCTCCTGGTCCTGCCGGCTCAGCGACCCGGCGGCCAGCACCCCGTCGAGCTGCAGCATCGCCTTGAGTGCAGCGGGCCGCAGCTGGCCGATGGCCGCAAAACAGTTGGGCACGCGACCTACGGCCTGCGTGATCCGGGCATACACCGCCGCGGCGGCACCGGCGGCGGATTCGAGCGGATGGATGGCGATGCGGGACATGGCGGGCTCCTTCGTCGGGTGGACGGGGCGCCACTGTACGGAGCGGGAATGAGCCTGTTAATGTCGCATGCGCTCGCATTCATGCTCGTTCGTCTCTCAGCGGAGCCCACAACATGCCCCCACCGATGGACTGGCTCAGCCGCCTGCTGGAGATGACGCCGGTGCGTGGCCGGCTCGACCTGCGCTGCCTGTACGGCGCGCCGTGGCGCATCGACCAGGCGTCCGCCGTACCGGGGGAGATCCCCTACCACGTCATACTCGCCGGCTCGGCCGTGCTCGAAGACCCCGCCGGCGGCCCCCCGCAACACCTCGCCCCCGGCGACATCCTGCTCGTCGCCCAGGGCGGCGCGCACACCCTGCACGACGGCAGCGGCGCCAGGCCGGTGCCCGCGCGTGCGCGCGCCGGCCTCAACGTCACCTTCAGCGAGAACGCCGGCAGCGGCGAACGGCTGGACATGCTGTGCGGCCACTTCGTCCTCGCCGCCCCGCACGAACGCCTGCTGCGCGGCTACCTGCCGTCACGACTGGTGGCGCGTGCGAGCGCAGGGCAGGGTACGCCGGGCGCCACCGCCGCGCAGGTCGCCAGCCTGGTCTCGCTGATGCGCACCGAATCGGCCGCCGAACACCTCGGCGGCCACGCCATGCTCAACGCCCTCTCCACCGCGCTGTTCGCGCTCGCCCTGCGCCTGTCCAGCGAATCGGGCGACGCCCCCGCCGGCCTGCTCGCCCTCGCCGGCAACCCGCGCCTGGCCCCGGCCATCACCGCCATGTTCGAACGCCCCGCCCACCCCTGGACGCTGCCCGCGCTGGCGCGCCTGTGCAACGTCTCCCGCGCCACCCTGGTACGCCTGTTCAACGACAGCCTCGGCCGCTCCGCCAGCGACCTGCTCACCGACATCCGCATGACGCTCGCCGCCAGCGAACTGCGCAAGGCGAACCAATCCACCGGGGCGGTGGCGGAAGCGGTGGGGTATCAGTCGGAGGCGGCGTTCCAGCGGGCGTTCAAGCAGCACATGGGAATGACGCCGGCGCGGTGGAGGAGGCAGGCGGTGGGCGAGGGGGTTGGGAACTAGCCTGTCCGCTTTCGGCCAGGAGCGGACATCAAGCTTGTTCGGCGGCGCGAAGCGCCGTCCGAACGAAGCGTTTTGGACGGTCGCGACCGTCAGTCCAAGTACTCCTTTCCCATGGCTTTCTCCGCTCGCGCCCTGACGCTCAGGATCGTCTGAACGTGGCCGTCGGAACCGTAGAGCTTCGCTGCACCGAGGAACGAGAGAAGACTTCGGTACACATAATTCCAAAGGTCGGCATCGTACTCATCTTGCCGCTGCGTCCCGCGCAAAGACCCAACCTGAAAGCGCGACGGCATTCCCCCGTAGATGTCCATGATGTGGGGCGCTGCAGCGTGTACGAACCCAGAATATGACTTGGTAAGAACCTTCGTGATCTTCTGCGTAGTACTCGGATCGAGATCCTTGCCCTCTGCCCGAGCGAGGAAAGCCTGGATTTTCTTTCGCGAAACCGTGGGCCGGCTACGATGCGTACCGACTGGGTCAAGAAGGTCTTCGTACTCTTCTGCCCAAAAGGCCTCCAAGAACTTATCGTGAAGCTCGTTTCTAGTCCCATCGGCCTCGCCGATGACCAAGAAGACAACGTCTTCGTTCGCTTCGTCGATTGCTCGGCACAGAAGCGCTTGCTGCATGTAGTAACCGGCTGCGTTGACTGCCAGGGCCGCTCGCAAGCTTGAGACGATGAAAGCGAGCTTTAGTAAGACTGCGGTATACAAGTCCTTGCGCACAGGTCGAGCGACGTATTCGTCGCCAACCTCCACGTTCTCTACAGCGCCGAGTCCCGCTTCAAAGTCACGAAAGACTCGCTCCATAAAGTCGATGAGCTCAGCGTAGAGCTGTTGCATCTCGTGCCGTCCAACGCTGGAGTTAAGCAGCGGCGTAGCCGTCCGCCGCGAACGAATTGTTAGCCGTGCTCTTGCAGCCAGTGACATTGGTCGATGATGGCGTCAAGTTGAATTGCCCATGGGCGCGCCTCAGCGCGCCTCCACTCTCTTGGATCAGCCCAGCCCAAAGCCTTAAGCTCTGCCGATTGATAGAGTTCGCGATCGTACTCGCGGATTGCCATGGCTGCGTTTTGCCAGCAGCGTGATATTTCCTGCTCTTGTGCCCGAGCAGCGGGCTTACCTTGATCTAGGTCGTAGAGGTAGGCCTTTGTTGCAATGACAGCATCCATGACTTGGCCGAGTGCCTCCTGCCTGCGTCTACGAGCTTGCGCACTGTCGTTCTCTCGGTTGCGCCAGAAAGCTAGGCCCGATGCTATTGCTGAGAGAGATTCTGGAATCATGCTTGCCTTCAATGTCTAACGCTGGAGTTAAGCGGCGCGCGGCTTTTTGCGCGCCCGCTTTGACGATTGGTTATGTGAGCCTGTGAGTGTCGAAGTCAAGCTCACCGATTGCAGCAGAATGGGCCACGACGGCCCCGCCGCTTGCCATTGCAACACACCCGATTAGTGCCCACCAATCGTGCTGCGTGACCGCTGGGAAGGCCAGAAAGCCGGCTATGAGAATGATAGTGACGGTAAGGACGTAACCAACTGGTTTGCGGCTCGCGGGTGCAATGCGAGCCCCAACATAAACAAACGCCGCGCCCATTAACGCACTTGCAACGACGTCTAGCCAGAGCTTGTTGAGGAAGCTGTCGGGGTTCTGCCATTGAGAAACATGATTACGCGATTGACTAGCCGCATTGCGACACTGACCAGCAACGAAGCGGCCAGAGCTGCTGGCAGGAATGCGATCCATCTGAGGACGGCTTGCCATGTGGGTATTTGCTCTTCCATCAGCTCCCCCCCGATGTCGGCTGCTCACTAACGCCTTAGTTATGCCGCGCAGCGGAGCGGCGTCGGCTTGGACGAATTGTTAGCTGAGCTCTCGCAGGTCTTGCCCGAGCACTTCCCGGCGAATCTGAGCAAGTTTCTGCGATGCGGTCAAACCTTGGTTCCAGCTACGCCGATAAGGCGCGCGGACCACAATCAGGCCGTTAAGGCGCTCGGCAACGGTCTCCGCCAACGGCGTGAGAGGCGAGCTCTTAGGCCAGATGAACACATCGCATTCATTATTGAACGGCGCCGTTGTGGAGAAGGCGTTTCGCGTGATGTTGGAGCTGCCAATTATCCCAAGGATCGGCTTTCCGTTGCGGGAGGCTATGAACACTTTCGCGTGCCAGCGGAGCCCTGGCTTGTACAAGCACTTGACCGTCGCGCCGGCTGCAATCATGTTGTCACGAAAGTCCTTATACGACGGCTGCCAAGAGTAGTTGTGAACCCCAACCGTTGTGAGCTTCACGCCGCTCGTGGCGCAAGCGGAAGCGAGCTTTTGCTCCTTGGTCGCTTGATACGCAGAGCCTTTGAAGTTTTCTTGAAAGAAGCCGGAGCAAAGCAACGCTTCATCCGCATGGCCAGAACTTAGTGCGTCGATGATCGTGTCACGAAACACATTGACGGCTGCAAGGGTTCTAAGCGCGATAGTGATCGGCAAAGGGAGCCTCCAAGCTTAGCTAAATACACGGACGGATCCATGGGTCCGGTTATACATGTGCGCGCTGTTGGCACCAAGGGCGTCGCAACCCGATGTTCTCAAACCAATCCGCGCTCAGCTCTTCCGGCTAATCCCTGTTGGCAAGGTCGGACCCTGCCGACGGTTCACGGCGACGAGGATGTCCGCTTCGGGTCGGAAGCGGACATGGACAATGGTTCACTTTGCTTCGAAAACCACGTCCTGAACCGCATGCACGTCGATCGCCGGCATAGGGAACGGATGAGTTGGAGCCTTGGCCTGGAATCGACCAAGGACAGTAGCAACTACACGCATGCCGTAGACACGCAATCCTCTCTCGAAGCTTCGGATGTCCCTGTGCTCTGAGAAGCGATCTGACACAGTCAGCTGGACTGCATCCCCAGGACATCGAGGGTCGCTGATGTTCGTTACATCCAAACCGGCATAAACCTGCCCACGCACAACGACTACCTTCCCATCAAATTTGCCCGGCTCTGCCTAGATGTCACAGACGCTCGCTTGGAGCGGCTCCGTAGCAGACGCGTGAGAAGAGAGTCCCGCGAGTAGGGTGAGCAACAGGAACGCCTGCGACGGCTTACAGCTCATACGCCCTCCACCGAGGTGGCTGTGAATTTCCGGCCCTGACGGGAAGCCTAGGGAGCCCGTCGCGAATCTTAGCCGTCAGTCGAAGCACGGTTGAACTCTCGGCACGAGGATTCAACCATGAAGACCATTCAACGGAGCGCACCCTGGAACAAGGGCAAGCTAATCGGGCAGAAGCCACCCCTCAGACTTCGTGAGCTCTGGGCCATTCGGGTGAGGCTCCAATTGTCCGGCACCGTCCGCAACCTAGCGCTGTTCAATTTGGCAATCGATTCGAAGCTTCGCGGCTGCGACCTCGTCAGCTTGCGTGTCCGCGATGTCTCGCAAGGGACCGTGGTCTTGAGACGCGCAATCGTCCTTCAGAGAAAGACCAATCGTCCGGTGCAATTCGAGATCACAGAACAGACCCGGGCCTGCCTCTTGGCATGGATCCACCTAGCGCGCCTCAGTCTCACCGACTACCTATTCCCCGGCGGCCGCAGTCACGACGCCCACCTGTCAACCAGACAGTACGCCCGCATCGTCCACGCATGGGTGCGGTCCATCGGCTTGGACCCCTACAACTACGGTACCCACAGCATGCGGCGCACCAAGGTGGCACTCATCTACCGGCAGACGAAAAACCTGCGCGCGATACAGTTGCTGCTCGGACACACGAAGCTTGAGAGCACGGTCCGCTACTTGGGTGTCGAGGTCGATGACGCGCTCGAGCTAGCCGAGCAGACGGAAGCATGACCGCTTCCGGCCGAAGCAGACATTCTCGAGCACGGCATTCTTTCTCCTAAAGGGCCACTTTCGAACGATCTCATCCAGCCGTCAGCGCTCACAACGCGACCTGCCTGGAAGGTGAACTTCACGTGGGAGACGTTCTTGCCTCGGCTGTCGACGAACTCGACTTCGACCTCGTGCTTGGAACAGGCATCTATCGGCATGGCCATATAGTCCCAGCCGAGGAAGCGGTAAGCGTCGGCGGTCCACTTCGAAATAACGGAACAGACCAGAATTTCCCTCCTGGCGATGATGCGCTCGAACTCGCCGAGCAGACTGAGGCATGAACGCGACTGGCCAGTAGCGAACATGGCATGGGCCGCCTGGCGTCCCATTGACTCTTCCTAGGAATGCCGGTGCCTCACCCCCGCGTTCACCTCCGGGTGATCACCTCGAGGCAAGCATCTGGGTCGGCTCAACCGGCCCAGGTCTGCGAGATATCGTCCCTCACGACCTCGTCGATCTCCCTGGGAGGAAGGTCGTGGAGTCCGTCGACGCGGCCATGCCGCATACCGAAGAAGA
>NZ_DASSES010000103.1:0-39070 GCF_035695185.1 Frateuria sp. | reverse complement strand
ACGTTGGGCAGGCGGTTGGCTTCGGGCACGCGCACGTTGTCGAAGAACAGCGCGGAGGTGACCGAGGCGCGCAGGCTCATCTTCTTGTGCACTTCCTGCGCGGTGAAGCCGGCGCTGTCGGTCGGCACGATGAAGCCCTGGATGCCGTCCTCGGTCTGCGCCCAGACGATCGCGATGTGGGCCAGGTTGCCGTTGGTGATCCACATCTTGGCGCCGTTGAGGACCCAGTCGCCGCCGTCCTTCTTCGCGTTGGTCTTCATGTTGGCCGGATCGGAGCCGCCGTGCGGCTCGGTCAGGCCGAAGCAGCCGATGATCTCGCCCGCCGCCATCTTCGGCAGGTAGTGCGTCTTCTGCTCTTCGGTGCCGTAGGCGTAGATCGGGTACATGCACAGCGAACTCTGCACCGAGGCGAAGCTGCGCAGGCCCGAATCGCCGCGCTCCAGCTCCTGGCAGATCAGGCCGTAGCTCACGCCGTTCATACCGGCGCAGCCGTACTTTTCCGGGATCGTCGCGCCCAGCAGGCCGAGGTTGGCGATCTCGGGGATCAATTCCTTGGGGAAACGGCCCTGGTCGAAGCAGTCGCCGATGATCGGCAGCACCTTCTCGTCGACGAAACGTCCGACGGTATCCTGCACCATGCGCTCCTCGTCGCTGAGCAGCGAACGGACGTCGTACAGGTCGAGCGGGTCGAGACGGGCGGCCATGCTTGGATTCCGATGGAGGGACAAGCCCGGCATTCTACCGCCCGCGATGGCGGCAGGTCATGCCGGGGCGCCTGCCCACCTGCCGCCCTGCCTCCACCCACTCGGAACACCCATGTTCAAGGGCGTACTACTCGGCTTTGCCTGCTACGCGGCCTATGCGATCAGCGATGCCTTCGTCAAATCCCTGCACGGCACGCTGCCGGCCTTCGAAGCGGTGTTCTTCGGGGCGGTGCTCGGCCTGGTGGCGATTCCGTTCATCCGCAAGCCGGGCGACCGCTGGCACGAGGTGTTCGTGGCCAAGCGCCCGTCGTTGTGGTGGATCCGCGCGGTGACCGGTGCGGTCTGCAACGTGTCTGCCGTGGTGGCGTTCACCCACCTTCCGATGGCCGAGACCTTCGCGCTGATCTTCCTGATGCCGATCTTCGTGACGGTGCTGTCGGTCGTGTTCCTGAAGGAACACGTGGGCTGGCGGCGCTGGTCGGCGGTGCTTGCCGGCTTCGTGGGCGTGCTGGTGGTGCTGCGCCCCGGTCTCCGTCACCTGGGCCTGGGCCACGTCGCGGCGATCACGTGCGGCATGGCCGGCGCCATCTCGGTGGTCGCCCTGCGCATGGCCGGCGCGCACGAGAAGCGCGTCAGCCTGTTCGGTGCCGGGGTGATCGGCCCGCTGGTGGCGGGCGGCGTGCTGATGCTGCCCGCCTTCGCCTGGCCGACCCTGCAGCAGTGGGGCCTGCTGGCCGGCTACGGCCTGCTCGCCGGGCTGGCGGGTGTGCTGCTGATGCTGGCCACCCAGCTGGTACCCGCCAACCGGGTGGCACCGACGCAATACAGCCAGATGCTGTGGGCGATCGGCTTCGGCTACTGGCTGTTCGGCGACACGCTGGACTGGCCGATGCTGGTCGGCATCGTGCTGATCCTGGGCGCCGGGCTGTTCACGCTGGTGCGCGAGGAGCAGGTGACCGGCTGGTGGCGCCGGATGAAGCTGGTTGCCTGAAGCGCGCAGACCGGCACGGGCTTACCTGCGTCGGCCGAGGTCCGACAGCAGCTCCACCTGCAGCTCCTGGATCCGCACCAGCCGCTCCCATTGATGGGACAGCAGATGGTCGACCTTTTCGTGGAGATGCCGGATCTCCAGCTCGGCCTTGAGGTTGATCTTGTAATCGTGCTGCGAGCGGAGGCGGTCCTTCGCCTCCTGCCGGTTCTGGCTCATCATGATCACCGGCGCCTGCACCGCAGCCAGGCACGAGAGCACCAGGTTGAGGAAGATGTAGGGGTATGGATCCGGCGGATGGCGCCAGAGCACGAAGGAATTCAGGCCGATCCAGGCGAGCAGGAACAGGGCGAAGAAGGCGAGGAAGGTCCAGCTTCCGCCGAAGGTGGCGATGCGGTCCGCCAGGCGTTCGCCCAAGCTCCACTGCCGGTCGAATTCGCGCTCGATGTCGGTCGAGACCAGTTCGTGCTCGCGCAGGCTGCGCAGCACGTCGTTCTCGAGCGAGCTGAGCTCGCCCCGCTCCGATTCCAGCAGGTCGTGGACGTAGGCGGCACGCGCCCGGGCCAGGTCGGCACGGCAGACGGGCCGCTCGGGCGTCCATCCGGGCGCCAGCTTGCCCAGCTCCTGGGCCACCTCGGGACGCACCAGTTCGCCCGGCACCAGTTCGCGTGCCGGCACTTCCCTGCCGCAGACGGTGCAGGTCCCCATGGCGTGTTTGCCCACAGCCGTATCCTCCGGATGCCCCGCACGAGCCTAGCACCGCCGCCTGGCGGAAGGCTCAGCGGTTGCTGACCCCATGCGGCACGTGGCCGGTGGCGACGTGCCTGCGCGCGGACTCGACGTTGGCGGGCGAGTCGTCGAAGAAGATGTCGGCGCCGAAGGCATCCAGGAACGGCCCCTTGTCGCGCCCGCCCAGGAACAGGGCCTCGTCGATGCGCACTCCCCAGCGGCGCAGGGTCAGGATCACCCGCTTGTGCGCGGGTGCCGAGCGGGCGGTCACCAGCGCGGTGCGGATGGGCGAGTCCTCGGCCGGGAAGGCGGTCTGCAGCCGGTGCAGCGCGGTGAGGAAGCCGCGGAACGGGCCGACCGAGAGCGGCTCGGCAGCCTGTTCGGTCTCGCGGCGGTGGAACGCCTCCAGGCCCTCCTCGCGGGAGACGCGCTCGCCCTCGTCGCCGAAGATCACCGCGTCGCCGTCGAAGGCGATGCGCAGCTGCTCGCTGGCGCGTGGCGGTGCGGTGCTGGGCAGGATGGTCGCGGCGGCGACGCCCGCGGCCAGCGCGCGGCCCACATCTTCGGCATTGGCCGAGAGGAACAGGTCGGCCTTGAACGGGGCGATGTAGTCGGAGGTGGGGGCGCCACTGGTGAACGCGGCGCGGCTGATCTCCAGCCCGTAGTGCTGGATGGCGTTGAAGATGCGCAGGCCGGTGTCGCCGGAATTGCGCGACAGCAGGATCACCTCCACCGGCGGCTTGTCGCCCGCGAGCTTGTTGAGCCCCAGCAGCTTCTGCACCAGCGGGAAGGCCACGCCCGGCTTGAGGATCTGGTCCTCATGCTCGATCTGGAAGCGGCGGTAGGCATCCAGGCCATCCCGCTCGAACAGGGCATGGCTGTCGCCGAGGTCGAACAGCGCCCGCGAGGAGATCGCGACGACCAGGCGATTGTCGGTGCTGGCGCCGGGGTCGTGGGCGCTCGGAGTCGCGGGCATCATGCGGGCAATCTAGCAAAGGGGACGGGATTTGGGGACGGCCGGAAGGGCGCGGGAATCGTGGGCCGGGAGTGCGGCTGCAACGTACCTTCCACCCTCGCGCGTGCGCCCATTGCCCGCTCCGTCCCGTCACTCGGCGGCGAACTGTTCGTCCAGGATCCGCTGCTCCAGATTGTGTTCCGGATCGAACAGCAGCTTCACCCCGCACTCTTCCGCCTGGCAGATCTTCACCGTGCGCACGTTGCGTACCTCCAGGAAATCGGCCGTGGCGCTGACCGGCCGCTTGCCGGGTTCGAGCACGCGCAGGGTGACCACCGTGCGGTGCGGCAGGATCGCCCCGCGCCAGCGGCGAGGACGGAACGGGCTGATCGGCGTCAGCGCCAGTACGTTGGCGTCGAGCGGCAGGATCGGCCCGTGTGCCGAGAGGTTGTAGGCGGTGGAGCCGGCCGGCGTGGCGACCATGATGCCGTCGCACACCAGCGCCGCGAGCTTCACCTCGTCGTTGAGCTTCACCTCAAGGTGCGCGGCCTGGTTGGTCTGGCGCAGCAACGAGACCTCGTTGAAGGCCAATGCGAACTGTTCGTTGCCGTCCGCATCGGTGGTGCGCATCTGCAGGGGGTAGAGCACGGCGGCATGGGCACGCTCGATCCGCCCTGGCAGGTCGTCGAGCTGGTGCTTGTTCATCAGGAAGCCGACCCGGCCGAGCTTCATGCCGTAGACCGGCAGGTCCAGCGCACGGTGGGCATGCAGGGTGCGCAGCATGAAGCCGTCGCCGCCCAGCGCCACGATGACCTCGGCCTCCAGCGGCGGCAGGTCGCCGTAGCGCTCGGCCAGCTTGCGGCGGGCCTGCTGGGCGACGGCGGTGTCGCTGGCGACGAAGGCGAAGCGCATGGGCATCCGGCGTGGCAGGGGATGCTTCGAGCTTAGCGCAGCGCGTGACGTCGTAGCAGGCTTGGCCTTTCCTGCTCGCGGAGGAGAGCCGGGGAACTTGCTCCCTCCCCTGCTTGCAGGGGAGGGTTGGGGAGGGGTGCTCTCCGCTCCGGACGAAACCACCCCCTCCCAACCTCCCCCTGCAGGCAGGGGGAGGAGCCATGCGCGGCGAGGTCCCGCCTCTAGATCATCCCACCGGCACCTGCGCGAGCTGCGCCAGGCGGCGGACGGCCACCGAGGCGATCGGATAGTCCGCGTTCTGGGTCAGGATCTCGGCGAGCATGCTGCGGGTGTAGTTGAGCGTGGGATCGTCACGCTCCAGCCAGGCCTGCACCGGCGAGACATCCTTGCGGTCGCCGGCCAGCGCGAGCACCTGCTGGGCCAGCGCACGATGCTGGTGATTGAGCTCGTCCAGCAGCGAACCGCGTGCCTGCGCATGCCAGTGGCCTTCCACCGGCAGCGCTTCGATCTGCCCGCGCAGCCACTCCAGGTCGAGCGCCTCACCCAGTTCGTAGAATACGCGGGCGACGGTGGTGATCGGCTGGCCGCTCTGCTGGGCGACCTCGCACATGTCCAGCACCGCGCGCAGCACCGGCATCCGCGCCAGCCGCAGGGCCAGCCCGGCCGGCACGCCCAGGCCTTCCCACTTCTCGCAGCTGAGCTCGAAATCGGCCTTGCCGGTGCCGGTCAGCACATCGGGCAATGCCTGCCGCAGCGCAGTGACGCCCGCCTGGTAGCGGTCGACGTTGGCGGCGATGTCCAGGCTGGCACCGGGGCGGTTGAGCAGCCAGCGGGTCATGTGCCGCAGCTGCGACCAGATCTGCATGATCGCGTCGATCTGGGTGTCCTCGGCGACCTTGCCGTCGAGCGCCTCGATCTCGGCCCACAGCTCGCGGGCATCGAGGATCTCGCGCGCGGCGGTGTACGCCTTGGCGATCGCCGCCGGCCCCTGCCCGGTGTCCTCCTGCATGCGCAGCATGAAGGTGGCGCCCATGCGGTTGATCGTCGAGTTGGTCACCGCGGTGGCGATGATCTCGCGCTTGAGGCGGTGGCGCTGCATGTTCTCGGCGTACTTGCCGTGCAGCGGCTCGGGGAAGTAGCGCACCAGCTCCTTGGACAGGTACGGGTCTTCCGGCACGTCCGACTCGAGCAGTTGCTGGTACAGCTTGATCTTGTCGTAGGACAGCAACACCGAAAGCTCCGGACGGGTCATCCCCTGGTGGCGCGCCTTGCGCTCGGCCAGCTCCGCGTCCGAGGGCAGGTTCTCGACCTGGCGGTCGAGCAGGCCCTGGGCCTCCAGTTCACGGATGAAGTGCGCCATAGAACCCAGTCGCTTGACCGACTGGTGCTCCATCAGGGTGATCGCCTGGTTCTGCCGGTAGTTGTCCCACAGCACCAGCTCGCCGACTTCGTCGGTCATCGCGGCCAGCTGCTTGTTGCGGCCTTCCTCGGTCAGCTCGCCGCGCCGCACGGCGTCGTTGAGCAGGATCTTGATGTTCACCTCGTGATCGGAGGTGTCCACGCCGGCGGAGTTGTCGATGAAGTCGGTGTTGAGCAGCACCCCGTGCTGGGCTGCCTCGATGCGGCCCTTCTGGGTGAAGCCCAGGTTGCCGCCCTCGCCCACGACCTTGCAGCGCAGGTCGGCGCCGTTGACGCGCAACGCATTGTTGGCGCGGTCGCCGACATCCGCATTGGTTTCCTGCGACGACTTCACGTAGGTACCGATGCCGCCGTTCCACAGGAGGTCGACCGGTGCCTTGAGGATCGCGCTCATCAGTTCGGCCGGGGTCAGCTGCGCGGCGTCGCCCTTGATGCCGAGCGCCTCGCGAACCTGTGGCGAGATGGGAATCGACTTGGCGCTGCGCGCGTACACGCCGCCACCCTCGGAGATCAGCGACTGGTCGTAGTCCTCCCAGCTCGAGCGCGGCAGCTTGAACATGCGCTCACGCTCGGCGAACGACCTGGCCGCATCCGGGTTCGGGTCCAGGAAGATGTGACGATGGTCGAATGCGGCCAGCAGGCGGATGTGCTCGGACAGCAGCATGCCGTTGCCGAACACGTCGCCGGACATGTCGCCGATACCGACGCAGGTGAAGTCCTGCGTCTGCGAATCGCGACCGAGCGCGCGGAAGTGGCGCTTGACCGACTCCCACGCACCCTTGGCGGTGATGCCCATGCCCTTGTGGTCGTAGCCGTTCGAGCCGCCGGAGGCGAACGCGTCGCCGAGCCAGAACCCGTGCTCGATCGAGATGGCGTTGGCGATGTCGGAGAACGTCGCCGTGCCCTTGTCCGCCGCGACCACCAGGTACGGGTCGTCCTGGTCGTGGCGCACCACCTCGTGCGGCGGCACGACCTTGCCCTCGACCAGGTTGTCGGTGATGTCGAGCAGGCCGTTAATGAACATCTTGTAGCAGGCGATGCCCTCGGCCAGCTGCGCGTCGCGATCGCCGCCGACCGGCGGACGCTTGACGAAGAAGCCGCCCTTGGAACCGACCGGCACGATCACGGTGTTCTTGACCATCTGCGCCTTGACCAGGCCGAGCACCTCGGTGCGGAAATCCTCGCGGCGGTCGGACCAGCGCAGGCCGCCACGGGCGACCGCACCGAAGCGCAGGTGGATGCCTTCCACGCGCGCGGCCGAGACGAAGATCTCGCGATAGGGCACCGGCTTGGGCAGCTCGGGCACCTTGTGCGAGTCGAACTTGAAGCTGATGTAAGGCCGGTAGGCGCCATCCCACTGCTGGAAGAAGCTGGTGCGCAGGGTGGCGCGGATCACGCCGAGGAAGCTGCGCAGGATGCGGTCGTCGTCCAGGCTGGAGACGTTCTCCAGCAACGTGGCCACCGCCTCCTCGGTCACCGCCACCTGCTCGGCGCGCGGGCGCGAGAGCATGCCGACCAGGTTGTCGACCAGGTGCGGCTGTGCGGATTGCACGTTGCCCGGGATCAACACGCGCATCTCGGCGTCGAGCAGCTGGCCCGCGGTCTGGAGCTCGTCGGCCGTGAGGCTCTCGCGGCGCGGGTCGAACTTGGCGTTGAACAGCTCGACCAGCAGGCCGGCGATGGCCGGGTAGCGGTTGAGCGCGTCCTCCATGTAGGCCTGCGAGAACGACACGCCGGTCTGCAGCAGGTACTTGCAGTAGCCGCGCAGCATGGCGACCTGCCGCCAGTTGAGCTTGGCCCCCAGCACCAGGCGGTTGAAGCCGTCGTTCTCGGCGTTGCCGCGCCAGATCTGCTCGAAGGCGTCCTCGAACAGCTCGCCGACCTGCTCGACGGAGAAGGTGAGGTGGCCGACCGGCTGCACCTCGAAGTCCTGGATGAACAGCGGCGTGCCGCCGGTGCGCACGTCGTAGACATGCTCGGTGAGCACGCGCAGGCCCAGGTTCTCCAGCTGCGGCAGCACCTCGGACAGGGCGATGTCGCTGCCGGAGCGGTAGACCTTGAAGCGCAGTTCGTCCGGCCGCTGCGGCGGGTGGTAGAAGGACATGCGCACGGCATCGTCGCCCTCGAGCTGGGAGAGCTCGTGGACGTCCTCGGCAGCCACCTCCGGACTCACTTCGTCGACGTAGCCCACCGGCAACGCCTTGACGTAGCGGTTGGCCAGCACCACGCCCTCGTGGTCGCCACGCGCGGCGACCAGCGCGTCGCGCACGTCGTCGTGCCAGTTGCGCACGATCGCCGCGACCGCCTGCTCCAGCGCGGCGCTGTCGTAGGTCGCGCGGTCGCCGATCTTCGGGCGCACCACCACGTGCAGGCGGGCCAGCGCAGCCTCGCCCATCAGCACCGCCGAGTCGATGTGCTCGCCGTGCAACGCCTCGCGCAGCAGGTTCTCGATGCGCTCGCGGACGGTGGTGTTGAAACGCTCGCGCGGCACGAACACCAGGCAGGTGTAGAAGCGGCCGTAACGGTCGCGGCGCACGAACAGGCGCGTGCGGGCGCGCTGGCGCAAGTCGAGGATGCCGCAGGAAATCCCGAACAGCTCGTCTTCGCTGCTCTGGAACAGTTCGTCGCGCGGCAGCGTTTCCAGAATGTGGCGCAACGACTTGCCGGAGTAGGAATCGCGCTTCAGGCCCGAGCGGCACAGCACCGCCTCGACCTTCTGGCGCACCAGTGGCACGTCCTGCGGACGGGCCATGTAGGCGTTGGAGGAGAACAGGCCCAGGAAGCGCTGCTCGGCCACCGGCTTGCCGGCGTCATCGAAGCGGAGCACGCCGACGTAGTCCATGTAGCCCGGACGATGTACGTGCGAGCGGGCGTTGGTCTTGGTCAGGATGACCGCATCGGTCGAACCCGACTGCGGCAGTTCCGAGGCGACCAGGCTGCGCAGCGAACGCGGCGCCACCGAGCGTTCGCTGCCGCGCAGGATGCCCAGGCCGGAATCGTTGACGGCACGCAGCACTTCCTCGCCGTCGGCCTCGGTCACCTCGTACTCGCGGTAGCCGAGGAAGGTGAAGTTGTCGTCCGCCAGCCAGCGCAGGAAGGCCGAGGCCTCGCCAACCGCACTCTCGCCGAGCGGCAGCTTGCGCTGCGGCAGGTCCGCGGCGATCGCCAGCGCCTTGTCGCGCATCGCCGACCAGTCGCCCACCGCGACGCGCACGTCCTCCAGTGCCGCCTCGACGCGGGCCTTGAGCGCGGCCTGTGCCGCCTCGTCGGCCACGCGGTCGACCTCCAGGTGCATGACCGACTCGGGCTTGCCGCCGCCATCGCCCAGCTGCTGCAGCTGCCCCTTGGCGTTGCGCGTGGCGTTGACCACCGGATGGATCACCCCGTGGATCTGCAGGTCGTCGGAGGCGACCATGCTGACCGTGTCGACCAGGAACGGCATGTCGTCGGTGACGACCTCGATCACGCTGCGGCCGGCGTGCCCGCTCTCGGGGTTGAACACACGCACCTTGGCGCGCCCCGGTTCGCGCTGCTGCAGGAAATCGAGCATGCCGCCGATGAGTGATGCCCATTCCGACGGCGTGTGCAGGTCGACGTCGCTGTGCGCCATCCGCGCGAAGAAGGCACCGATAAAAAATTGCGCCTCATCAAGGCGCCCGGTCGCAAAGCCGCTTTTCTTCAGTTCCTCGAAGACAGCTGGGGGAACCGAGCTGTCGCTGGTCGCGCGAATGGCATTCATGGCATCTGCTTGTCAGTGGAAACGGATGGGGCCCACGCTGGGGAGGCGTAAAGCCCGAAAAGGATACGCCTGGTGCCGGGGCGATTCCACCGATGAGCCCCGTTGCGGCGGGCTTGTCGGGCCTGCGGACGCAGCCCGGTTCAGGGTTCATGGGCGGCGGGTCGGCGGAGGCTCCCGCAGCGGCCCGGGAGGCGGCCAGGCGGTCGTTGGGCACAACTTCGCGCAGTGCACAAGATCTTGGCCGTGGCGGTTCGTAAATGTAAACTGGCCGGTATAGTTGCGCCTTTTGCAGCGTCGGCGGCCCCCACCGCCGGCGGGCCGCGTCACGACCATTGGCACTGGTCGACCACGTCCGCGCCCGTATGCTCCCCGGCTTCCCCGCCGCACCCTGATCACGCCTCATAAGAATGGAGTTCCCATGAAGTCCACGACAACGCGCACCCTGGCCCTGTGCCTCGGCATGCTTGCCCTGGCCGCCTGCGGCGGCAAGGACCAGCCGCAGGGGCCGCAGCAGATGCCGCCGCCGCAAGTGGGAGTGATCACCCTCAAGGCGCAGACCGTACCGCTCACCCGGGACCTGGTCGGCCGCCTGTCCGCATTCCGCAGCGCCGATGTGCGCGCCCGCGTGCCGGGCGTGCTGCTCAAGCGCACCTACGAGGAAGGCACCGACGTCAGGAAGGGCCAGTTGCTGTTCCAGATCGACCCGGCGCCGCTGAAGGCCACGCTGGGCGCGGCCCAGGCGAGCCTGGCGCAGGCGCAGGCCAGCTACACCAATGCCAAGGTCAATGCCAGCCGCGCCCGCGAACTGGCTCCGAAGGGCTACGTCTCCAAGGCGGACCTGGACAATGCGCTGGCGACCGAACGCAGCGCCGCGGCAGCCGTGCAGCAGGCGCGCGCCTCGGTGCAGTCGGCACAGATCAACCTCGGCTACGCCGACGTGCGCTCGCCGATCGATGGCCGCGCAGGCCAGCAGCAGGTGACCGAGGGCGCGCTGGTCGGCCAGGCCGAGGCGACGCTGCTTACCACCGTCGACCAGATCGATCCGCTGTATGTGAACTTCACCATGAGCGTCGCCGAACTCGAGCAGCTGCGCCAGGCGCAGGGCCAGGGCAGCGTGTCGCTGGCCGGCAACGACAGCGCCCAGGTGCGCGTGGCCCTGCCCGACGGCAGCACCTACGGTGAGCCCGGCACCCTGGACTTCTCCTCGACCACGGTCGACCCGGCCACCGGCGCGGTGAAGTTGCGCGCGCGCATCCCCAATCCCGCGCACGCCCTGCTGCCGGGCATGTACGTGACGCTCGAGGCTTCGCTGGGCCAGCGCCACAACGTGTTCCTGGTCCCCCAGGCGGCCGTGCTGCGCGACACCACGGGCGCCTACGTGTACACCCTGGGGGCCGGCAACAAGGTTGTCCGCAACGGCGTCACCGCCAGCGCCATGCAGGGCGGCGACTGGGTCGTCACGAACGGCCTGAAGGCCGGCGAGACGGTCGTCGTCTCGGGCGTGCAGAACGTGAAGGAAGGTGCGCCGGCCAATCCGTCCCCGTGGCAGCCGGCGGCGTCGGCGGGCAACGCACCGGCCGCCGCCAAGGGTCCGGCCGCGGCCGCGACCGCGCGCCGCAAGTAACGGAGCCCGACGATGCCGAGTTTCTTCATCAACCGCCCGATCTTCGCCTGGGTGGTGGCCATCCTGATTTCGCTGGGCGGCGTGCTGGCCATCCTCAACCTGGGCGTGGAGTCCTACCCGAACATCGCCCCGCCCTCGGTGACGGTGAGCGCCTCCTACCCCGGCGCCAGTGCCGAGACCACCGAGAAGACGGTCACCCAGGTGATCGAGCAGCAGCTGACCGGCATCGACCACCTGCTGTATTTCAGTTCCTCCTCGAGCGCCAATGGGCGCGCCAACATCACGCTGACCTTCGAGAGCGGCACCGACCCGGACATCGCCCAGGTGCAGGTGCAGAACAAGGTCGCGCTGGCCACGCCGCGCCTGCCCTCGGAGGTGACCCAGCAGGGCGTGGTGGTGGCCAAGGCCAATGCCGGCTTCCTGATGGTGGTCGCACTGAGGTCCGACAACCCGAACATCGACCGTGACCGGCTCAACGACATCGTCGGCTCGCAGGTGCTCGACCAGATCTCGCGCGTGCCGGGCGTGGGCAGCACCAACCAGTTCGGCTCCGAGTACGCCATGCGCATCTGGCTCAATCCGGACAAGCTGCACGGCTATGGCCTGTCGGCCACCGAGGTGCTCAACGCGATCCGCGCGCAGAACGTGCAGTTCGCCGCCGGCTCGATCGGCGCCGATCCGGCCCTGCCCGGCCAGGGGATCATGGCCACGGTTTCCACCGAAGGCCGCTTCACCAGCCCCGAGCAGTTCGCCGGCATCATCCTGCGCGCCAACCCCGACGGCACCACGGTCAAGCTCGGCGACGTGGCGACCACCAGCTTCGGCCCGGGCAACTACGGCTTCGACACCAGCGTGGACGGCAAGCCGATCGGCGCCTTCGCGATCCAGCTGCTGCCCGGCGCCAACGCGCTCAACGTGGCCACCGCCGTGCGCAGCAAGATGGATGAGCTGGCACCCAGCTTCCCGCCGGGCGTGAGCTGGTTCAGCCCGTACGACAGCACCACTTTCGTGAAGATCTCGATCGACGAGGTCGTGCACACGCTCGTCGAGGCGATCATCCTGGTGTTTCTGGTGATGCTGCTGTTCCTGCAGAACATCCGCGCCACCATCATCCCCACGCTGGTGATCCCGGTCGCGCTGCTGGGCACCTTCCTGGGCATGCTGGTGCTGGGCTTCACCATCAACCAGCTGACGCTGTTCGGCATGGTGCTGGCGATCGGCATCGTGGTCGACGACGCGATCGTGGTGATCGAGAACGTCGAGCGCATCATGACGGAGGAAAACCTGCCGCCGAAAGAGGCCACCCGGAAAGCGATGGGCCAGATCACCGGCGCCGTGGTGGCGATCACCGTCGTGCTGACGGCGGTGTTCGTGCCTTCGGCGCTGCAGCCGGGCGCCACCGGCATCATCTACCGCCAGTTCGCGCTCACCATCGCGGTGTCGATGGGGTTCTCCGCGTTCCTGGCGCTGTCGTTCACGCCGGCGCTGTGCGCCAGCTTCCTGCAGCCGGAACACCACAAGAAGAAGAACGTGGTCTTCCGCAAGTTCAACCAGCTGTTCGACTGGACCACCCGCACCTATACCGGGCACGTCGGTGGCGCGGTACGGCATGCGCCACGCTGGATGTTCGTGTTCGTGGTGATCGCGGTGCTGGCCGGATTCCTCTACACCCGCCTGCCCGGCAGCTTCCTGCCCGAGGAAGACCAGGGCTACGCGATGTCGGTGATCCAGCTGCCGCCCGGCGCCACCAAGCAGCGCACGCATGAGGTCATGGAGCGCATGCTGACGATCCTGCACAAGGATCCGGCGGTGGAGACCGTGCTGCAGGTCACCGGCTTCAGCTTCATCGGCGCCGGCGAGAACGCGGGCATGGCTTTCATCAAGCTCAAGGACTGGTCCGAGCGCGACGGCACCGCCGCCGACTTCATCCAGCGCGCCAACCAGGCGCTGTTCCAGATCCGCGACGCGCGCATCTTCGTGGTCAACATCCCGACCGTGCAGGGCCTGGGCCAGTTCGGCGGTTTCGACATGTACCTGCAGGACCGCAGCGGCGCCGGCCGTGCGGCACTGACCCAGGCGCGCAACACCCTGCTGGGCAAGGCGGGCCAGGACCCGCTGCTGACCGGGGTGCGGCCCAACGCGCTGGAAGACGCCCCGCAATTGCACCTGGACGTCGACCGCGTGCAGGCGCAATCGATGGGCCTGTCGGTGAACGACATCTACAACGCCGTCGGCCTGATGCTGGCGCCGGTGTACGTCAACGACTTCACCTACGGCGGGCGCGTCAAGCGGGTGATCATGCAGGCCGACGCGCCCTACCGCATGAGCCCCGACGCGCTGCAGCACTTCTTCACCCCCAGCACGCAGACCGCGTCGGACGGCACCCCGGAGATGATCCCGATCTCCAACGTGGTGCATACCAGCTGGGAAATGGGTTCGCCCTCGCTGACCCGCTACAACGGCTACGCGGCCGTGGAGATCGTCGGCTCTCCGGCCCCGGGGCATGCCTCGGGCGAGGCCATGGCCGAGATGGAGAAACTCGTCACCGACGACCTGCCCAAGGGCTACGGCTTCGACTGGACCGGCCAGTCCTACCAGGAAATCCTTTCCGGCAACGCCGCCACGCTGCTGATGGTGCTGTCGATCGTGATCGTGTTCCTGGCGCTGGCCGCGCTCTACGAGAGCTGGTCGATCCCGGTCTCGGTGCTGCTGGTGCTGCCATTGGGCCTGCTTGGCGCGGTGGTGTTCACGCTGCTGCGCGGGCTGCCCAACGACATCTACTTCAAGATCGGCCTGATCACGGTCATCGGCCTGGCGGCCAAGAACGCGATCCTGATCGTGGAGTTCGCGGTCGAGCAACAGGCACACGGCCGCACCCTGCGCGAAGGCGTGATCGAGGCGGCGCGTCTGCGACTGCGTCCGATCCTGATGACCTCGCTCGCCTTCATCCTCGGCGTGTTCCCGCTGTTCGTGTCCAGTGGCGCCGGCGCCAATGCACGCCATGCGATCGGTACCGGCGTGATCGGCGGCATGCTGTTCGCCACCTTCCTGGGCGTGCTGCTGATTCCGGTGTTCTACGTGGTGGTGCGCCGGCTGCTCGGCGACAAGCTCGACGGCGATGGCCCGGCTCGTCCTGGCCTCGACGGCCCGCACACGTTCGATTCCGACCCGCGCCGCGGGCACTGATGTCCTGCGCCCTCTCCCCTCCGGGGGAGGGCCGGGGTGAGGGGCGGGACTCCTCCGATACCGAAAGAAAAAGCCCGGGCAAGGCCCGGGCTTTTTTATTTCCAACGAGGATGCGGTCGCAGCGACATTTTTCCAAAAGGCAGGCGTGCACGCTCCCGCAGGCTTCGCCCCACCCCAGCCTCTCCCCGAAAGGGAGAGCGCACCGATCGCTCAGCGCAGTCCGGTTTCGTTGCGCGCGATCACGATGCGCTGGATCTCGCTGGTGCCCTCGTAGATCTCGGTGATCTTGGCATCGCGGAAGTAGCGCTCCAGCGGCATCTCCTTGGAGTAACCCATGCCACCATGGATCTGCACCGCCTGGTGGCTGATCCACATCGCTGCCTCGGAGGCGGTCAGCTTGGCGATCGCCGCCTCGGTGCCGAAGCGTCCGCCGGTCCGCTCCGCCTCGCCCTTGGCCCACGCGGCGCGCAGGGTCAGCAGCGTGGCGGCATCCAGCTTGCACTTCATGTCGGCGATCTTGGCCTGGGTCATCTGGAACGTGCCGATCGGCGTGCCGAACGCCTTGCGGTCGCGCGACCACTGCAGGGTGGCTTCATACGCGGCGCGGCCGATGCCCACCGCCTGCGAGGCGATGCCGATGCGCCCGGCATCCAGCACACCCATGGCGATCGCGAAGCCCTTGCCTTCCTGTCCGAGCAGGTTTTCCTTCGGGCAGACGTAGTCGTTGAACTCGATCTCGCAGGTGGCCGAGGCGCGGATGCCTAGCTTCGGCTCGGTCTTGCCGGCGTGGAAGCCCTTCTTCTGGGTGTCGATGATGAACGCCGAGACGCCTTTGGCGCCGATACCCGGCGTCGTGATCGCGAACAGCACGATGTAGCGCGCCACCGGGCCGGAGGTGATCCAGCTCTTCTTGCCGTTGATCACCCAGTCGCCGTCCGCGTTCTTCACCGCGCGGGTGTGCATGTTGGAGGCGTCCGATCCCGACTGCGGTTCGGTCAGCGCGTAGGCGCCGATGGCCTCGCCCGAGGCGATCGCGCGCACGTAGGTCTGCTTCTGCTCCTCGGTGCCGTGCTTGAGGATGCCGTTGCAGAACAGCGAGTTGTTGACCGACATGATGGTCGAGGTGGCGGCATCGGCCGCCGCGATCTCGATCATGGCCAGCACGTAGGCGATCGGGTCCATGCCGGCGCCGCCGTACTCCGTCGGCACCTCGATCCCCATCAGGCCCAGCTGGCCCATTTCCCGGATGTTCTCGAGCGGGAACTCGCCCTTGGCATCCAGCTCGGCGGCGACCGGCGCGATGCGCTTCTGAGCGAAATCGCGGGCGATCGACTGGATCGATAGCTGGTCTTCGGTGAAACGGAAATCCATGGGGCGGCTCCAAGACTTGGCGAAGCCCACTAGTTTAACCCAACCGGCGCCCGCTCCCTGTGGGACCGGCCGTCGCTTGACCCCGTGCCAGCGCCGCCCTAGGCTATCTATCTCCCTATCGCGATATAAGGATGGAAATGGATCTGGCGACCGCCTCCGGCGTCCTGCGCCTGCTCGCCGACCCCACCCGGGTGCGCCTGCTGGCGCTGCTGGAGCGCGAGGAACTGACCGTGGCCGAGCTGGCGCAGGTGCTGCATCTGGCCCAGCCGCGCGTGTCCACCCACCTGGCCAAGCTCAAGGAGGCCGAGCTGGTCCGCGACCGCCGGGCCGGTGTCTCGGCCTACTACCGCGCCAACAACGAGGGGGGGGCGCACCAGCACGCGCTGCTGCATTCGCTGCGCGAGAGCATCGACGATGCCCTGCTCCGGGAAGACGCCGCCCGCCTGCCGGCGGTGCTTGCCAACCGTGCCCGCGCCGAGGGCTGGGCGGACACGGTGGCCGGCGACATGGAGCGCCACTACTCACCCGGTCGCACCTGGGAAACCCTTGCCCGCTCGCTGCTGCAGTTGCTGGAAACGGGCGACGTGCTGGACATCGCCTCGGGAGATGGCATCACCGCCGAGCTGCTGGCGCCGCATGCCCACTCGATCGTCTGCGTGGACTCCAGCGAGCGCGTGGTCGCTGCCGCGGCGCAACGCCTGAAGGCGTTCCCCAACGTGCAAGTGCGCCAGGGCGACATGCACGCGCTGGACCTGGGCAGGCAGCGCTTCGACCTGGTGCTGATGTTGCACGCGCTGACCTACGCCGAACGCCCGTCCCGGGCCGTGGCCGAGGCCGCGCGCCTGCTGCGCAGCGGCGGCCGGCTGCTGGCCGTCACCCTGGGCAAGCACGCCCATCGCACGGCGGTGGAGCCCTTCGACCACCGCAACCTCGGTTTCACCCGCGAGGAGCTGGCCCGTTTTGCCACCGATGCCGGCCTGGCGGTGTCCAGCTGCGTGCGCCTGAGCCGCGAACGCAAGGCGCCGCATTTCGAAGTTATCAGCATGCTGGCGCGCAAGCCATGAGCCCGGTCCGCGCGGAAGGAGCCGGCCCGGCGCGCCTGCTTCGCAATGCCCTGGAGAGTTCGACATGACCACCCTGCCCTGGCTCCATCCCGCCCGCGTCGCCCGGCTCGAACAGGCCCTGCGCGAGCGCATCCTGATCCTCGACGGCGCGATGGGCACCATGCTGCAGGGCCATGCGCTGGACGAATCGGGCTTCCGCGGCGAGCGCTTCGCACATGGCCACGACAGCCGGCACGACCATGCCCACCCGGGTGGCTGCGATCTGAAAGGCAACAACGACCTGCTTTCGCTGACCCGCCCCGAGTTGATCCGCGGCGTGCACGAGGCCTACCTGGAGGCCGGCGCCGACCTGGTCGAGACCAATACCTTCAACTCCACCCGCATCAGCCAGGCCGACTACCACCTCGAGCACCTGGCCTACGAACTGAACCTCGAGGGCGCCCGGCTGGCCCGCGCGGCCTGTGACGCGTACACCGCCAGAACGCCGGACAGGCCCCGCTTCGTCATCGGCGTGCTCGGGCCGACCAGCCGCACCGCCTCGCTGTCGCCGGATGTCAACGACCCGGGCTTCCGCAACGTGACGTTCGAGGAACTGGCATCGAACTACCGCGAGTCCGCCGCCGGACTGATCGATGGCGGCGCCGACGTCGTGATGGTGGAAACCATTTTCGACACGCTCAACGCGAAGGCCGCGTTGTTCGCCCTGTCCGAGCTGTTCCACGAGCGTGGCGCGCGCGTACCGGTGATGATCTCCGGCACGATCACCGACCGTTCCGGCCGTACGCTCTCCGGCCAGACGGCCGAGGCCTTCTACTACTCGGTGTGCCATGCCCAGCCGCTGGCGGTGGGGCTGAACTGCGCGCTCGGCGCAGCCGACCTGCGTCCCCACGTGCAGACGCTGGCCGACATTGCCGACTGCTACGTCAGCACGCATCCCAATGCCGGACTTCCCAACGCCTTCGCCGAATACGACGAGACACCCGAACAGATGGCCAGCGTCGTGGCCGGCTTCGCCCGCGACGGCCTGCTCAACCTGGTCGGCGGGTGCTGCGGGACCACGCCCGCGCACATCGCGGCGATCGCCGGGGCAGTGCGTGGCTGTGCGCCGCGGCGGCTGCCGGTGGCCTCGCAGGAAGCCGCATGAGTACCTGGAACCGGCCCCCTCTCCCCGTCGGGCAGAGGGTCGGAATGACGGGCGACCCTGGCGACGGCCAGGCATCAAAGCCCGCTCTTTCGAGCCTCCCCGCAAGCCACGCCCCCTCACTTCAATCCTCTCCCCGAAAGGGAGAGGAAGCGAAAGCAAAAGCATGACCATCATTCGCCACACGCGACTCTCCGGTCTCGAACCGCTGGTCCTCACCCCCGACCTGCTGTTCGTCAATGTCGGCGAGCGCACCAATGTCACCGGCTCGGCCCAGTTCAGGAAGCTGATCAAGGAAGACCGCTACGAGGAAGCGGTCGAGGTCGCGCGCCAGCAGGTCGCCAACGGCGCGCAGATCATCGACGTCAACATGGACGAGGGCCTGATCGACTCCGAAGCGGCGATGGTGCGCTTTCTCAACCTGATCGCTGCCGAACCGGACATCGCCCGCGTGCCGGTGATGGTCGACTCCTCCAAGTGGAGCGTGATCGAGGCGGGCCTGCGCTGCCTGCAGGGCAAGGGCATCGTCAACTCCATCTCGATGAAGGAAGGCGAGGAGGCGTTCCTGGAGCACGCGCGGAAAGTGCGCCAGTACGGAGCGGCCGCCGTGGTGATGGCGTTCGACGAGGAAGGCCAGGCCGACACCGCCGAACGCAAGATCGACATCTGTTCCCGCGCCTACCGGCTGCTCACCGAACAGGTCGCGTTTCCGCCCGAAGACATCATCTTCGACCCCAACATTTTCGCCATCGCGACCGGTATCGAGGAACACAACAACTACGCGGTGGACTTCATCGAAGCGACACGCGAACTGAAACGGCGTTTCCCGGCCTGTCACGTTTCCGGTGGCGTTTCCAACGTGTCGTTTTCCTTCCGCGGGAACGACACGGTACGCGAGGCGATCCATTCGGTGTTCCTGTACCACGCGATCAAGGCCGGCATGGACATGGGCATCGTCAACGCCGGTGCGCTGGCCATCTACGACGAACTCGACCCGGTGTTGCGCGAGCGGGTCGAGGACGTGGTGCTCAACCGCCGCCCCGATGCCACCGAGCGGCTGCTGGACATCGCCGACAACTACCGCAAGAAGAAGGGCGAGGCCGTCGTCGAGAACCTCGCCTGGCGCGACAAGCCCGTGCGCGAACGGCTCAGCCACGCCCTGGTCCACGGCATCGACCAGTTCGTCGTGGAAGACACCGAGGAGGCGCGCCAGCAATGCGCGCGGCCGCTCGATGTGATCGAGGGTCCGCTGATGGACGGCATGAACGTCGTCGGCGACCTGTTCGGCGCCGGCAAGATGTTCCTGCCGCAGGTGGTCAAGTCCGCGCGCGTGATGAAGAAAGCGGTCGCCTACCTGTTGCCCTACATCGAGGCCGAAAAGCTGCGTACCGGAGACGCCGGCAAGAACAACGGCAAGATCGTGATGGCCACGGTCAAGGGTGACGTGCACGACATCGGCAAGAACATCGTGGGCGTGGTGCTCCGCTGCAATAATTTCGAGGTGGTCGACCTCGGCGTGATGGTGCCCGCGCAGAAGATCCTGGAGACGGCGATCGCCGAGAAGGCCGACATGATCGGTCTTTCCGGGCTGATCACGCCCTCGCTGGAGGAGATGGGCCACGTCGCACGCGAAATGCAGCGCCAGGGGTTTACCGTGCCGCTACTGATCGGCGGCGCGACCACCTCGCGCGCGCATACCGCGCTCAAGATCGAGCCGCACTACAAGGCACCGTGCGTGTGGGTGAAGGATGCCTCGCGCGCGGTCGGCGTGGCACAGTCGCTGGTCAGCAAGGACCTGCTCGACGCCTTCATGGCGAAGATCCGCGCGGAATATGCCGAGGTACGCGAGCGCCACCGTCACCGCGGCCCGGGGAAACAGCTGGTGCCGCTGGAGAAGGCCCGCGCTCAACGCTTCACCTGCGATTGGGCCAGCTACGAGCCGCCCCAGCCGGTGAGGCCAGGCATCACCGTATTCGACGACTATGACCTCGCCGAGCTGCGCGGCTACATCGACTGGACGCCGTTCTTCCAGGCCTGGGAGCTGGCCGGACACTATCCGGCGATCCTCACCGACGAGGTGGTCGGGCCGCAGGCGACCGAGCTGTTCAAAGACGCACAGAACATGCTCGACCGCATCGTTGCCGAAAAGTGGCTGACCGCCCGTGCCGTGATCGGCTTCTGGCCAGCCGCCAGCGTGGGCGACGACATCGAGCTGGACGTGGGCCCCGTCCCCTCGGGCGAGGGGTCACGGGTAGGGGACGAGGGCTTGCCGGACGGATCCACCACCGGAAAGACAGTGCTCCACCACTTGCGCCAGCAGGCCGACAAGCCGGTCGAGCGCCCCAACCTCTGCCTGTCCGATTTCATCGCCCCCAGGACATGCGGCAAGCGCGACTGGATCGGCGGCTTCGCGGTCACCGCGGGACTCGGCATCGAGCCGCACCTCGAACGCTTCCACGCCGAGCACGACGACTATTCCTCCATCGTCCTGAAAGCCCTGGCCGACCGCCTTGCCGAGGCCTTCGCCGAGCGCATGCACGAGCGCGTGCGCCGCGAGTTCTGGGGCTACGCACCGGACGAGGCGCTGGACAACCAGGCATTGATCGCCGAGACGTACCAGGGCATCCGCCCTGCCCCGGGCTACCCCGCCTGCCCCGACCACACCGAGAAGACCACCCTGTTCCGCCTGCTCGACGCCCCGACCCATGCCGGCATCGAATTGACCGAAGGTTTCTCGATGTATCCCGCTGCGGCGGTATCGGGCTGGTACTTCTCCCACCCCGGCAGCCAGTACTTCGTGGTCGGGCGGCTCACCCGCGAACAGGTCGAGGACTATGCCAGGCGCAAGGGCTGGAGCCGCGAAGAGGCCGAGCGCTGGCTGGCCTCCAATCTGGACTACGACCCCGACTGAGACCCGGGGCGGGACCGTGATGCCATCGTCGCGCCCCGGCACCCCCGCAAGAGCAATGCGTACGCTGTGGGAGCGCACCTGTGCGCGACCGGATGCTACGGCCCCGCCACCACGGACCCAACCGTAGCAAGTCCCCTCGCGACCACCTCAGACTTCGCCGCCTGTGGCACTGGTCCTGCGGTGGCGCAGGTGCACCACCAGGTTATAGACGGACACGAAGACCGGGAAGAAGTTGGAGAGGATCCCCACCGAGTCGTTCTTGCCCACGGTGAAATACGCCAGCAACAGCGCACTTCCGATCACCGACAGCCACCAGAACGACAGCGGCATCACCACGCGCTTGTACTTGCGCGTGTAATACAGCTGCACGAACCAGCGACTGGTGAACATGAAGGTGCCGGCGAAACCGACCAGCTTCCAAGCCGTCAGCTGGAAATGCTGCAACGCGTGCAGGATGGGGGCGATCAGTTCCATGGGGTGGCGCCTGCCTGAAAGCCGGGCATTCTACCCAACCCGGCCCGAGCCCGACGTGGCCATTGACCACGCCGGCAAGGGCCCGTATAGTTGCGCGCTCCCGGCGGGCGGTTAGCTCAGCGGTAGAGCACTGCCTTCACACGGCAGGTGTCGCAAGTTCGATCCTTGCACCGCCCACCAACTGGACACCCATTGGCGACAATGGCAAGAGGCTCCCGAAAGGGGGCCTTTTTGTTGCCCCAGGCGCAGGGGCCACCACGGCCCAGTGGGCGTCGTGGCCGGGCGCCGAGCCGTCGCCGGCCAGCCCGGAGGCCGATGCGGCATCGACTCCGCCGAAACGCCCGCAGCCTCAAGGCAAGGCCGGTCAGGCCCCCCTTCTTCCACTTACCAGCACTGCTGGACGGTCCCGGAGCCGCTGACCTCGCGCTTGCCGGTCTGGTCGATGGACAGCGTGCCGCATTGCGTGTCCCTTGCCTTCTGCGCACCGAGGGGCGCCGCCTCGATCGTGTAGGAGCCCGCCGCCAGCGCAGTGGTCGAGCCGTCGGCGGGATAGTCGTACTTGTAGTACTGGCCGGTCTCGCTGGCCGCCGCGCAGCCCAGCACGGGCAATGGGTCGTTGGCGTCGACGCCGGCGCTGGTCTTGTCGTAGCTCAGGTTGGTCGTATAGAAGCGTTCCATGTAGTTGGAATACTCCGACAGACAACCGGCCGCCGCGACCCGGTGCGCCTTGACCAGGTGGCTCGTGTAGGACGGATAGGCGATCGCGGCAAGGATCGCTACGATCGCCAGCACCACCATCAGCTCGATCAGACTGAAGCCCGGTGCTGCCGGGCAAGCCAGGGTACGGACGTCTTGACGTTGGGACATGGTGTGCCTTTCCTCAATCACTGATCAGCTCGCGCCAGGACACCCGCTTGAAGGACGAGCCGGCGCCTGACGTATGGATGCTGCTGGTGGTGCCGTTGTCGAAGCTGGTCAACATCTGGCCGCCCACGAAAATCGGGTTGTTGGGCAACGAGCTGAAGCCCACGCCGGCCGCCGCATATTCCTTGCCGTCGATCGTGACGCGGTCCGCCGAGTCGATGACCCCGTCGCCGTTGAGGTCGAAGAAGTCCGGATCCGGGTTGCCGCCGGTGAACGGATCGACCGCCATGATCCAGCCGCTGCCCGATGGATTGCACACGTCGAGGGCCTTGGGCAGACGCGTCGTACCAACCAGCAGGCTGCCCTGGAACTGGCTCGGCGTCACCATGCGCTCACCGATCGGGTCATAGCCGGTGATCTTGCCGCTGTCGTCCAGGACCGGGGTTTGCAGGTCGAGGTACCAACCCGAGTGGTCTCCCAGCGCATTGGTGGACACCACACGCGCCGGCAGCGTGACAACCGTCTGCTGCGTACCGTCGGGGTTGGTGGTTGTGACGCTGCTGCCCGCGGTCTGGGCGAGGATGGTCTGCTGGGTCAGCGAGGTTCGCGTGGAGGTGGCCGTGACCGCCCGCCCGGTCGTGGTCGATTCGACGATCAGCCCGTACCAGGTCTGCAACTGACCGTCGGTCAGGTCGTCCGAGGCCAGGTAGCGGCCGGTCCCGAAGAAGACCCAGAGGTCGGTGGTATCGGGATTGCGGCCGGCGAGCATGCCGCCCGTGATGGGTTGACGGACGCCGCTGCTGTCCCGCGCAACGTACACGAGTGTTCCGCTGCTGCCGGTGTCGGCCTTCTTGTTCGCCTCGTCGTACAGGTCGAACGACCACACGTTGCCCAGCAGGTCGCCGGCGTACGCCACCGTGCTGATCGCGTCGGTACGGGAACCGATCCACACCGCGGGTGCGGCGAGGCCGTTGCTTGTCGAGCTGTTGGTCGTATGCACGTGCAAGGTGCCGTCGGCGAGGTCGAACTGCAGCAGCGCCGCCTTGCCGTTCTTGCTGTTGTAGCCGTTGCCCATCAGGACCGACCAGCCCCCATCCTCGGTCTGCGCGATCACCGGCTTGCCGGTCATCTGGCCGATGTAATCGCTCGTGCTCTGGCCGTCGTGCGCCGAACGCTCCCACAGGAACTTGATGTCGGTCGGGTCGGTGATGTCCAGCGCGTAAATGGCCTCGGCCATGCCGCGCCCGGTCGTGCCGACGAGCACCGTATGCCACGCACTGCCGAAGTAGGCATCGGCGATCGTCAGCTCGCCATCGTTGAAGAACTGATGGCGTCCCAGCGTGGTGTCCGAACCGTAGTCGGTGTGCGAGAGCACGCTGAGGCCTCGACGGGTGCCATCGGCCAGGTCCGCGCCATCGGTGAGCACGGCCGCCGGGAGGAAGGCGAACTTCTCCACACCGGTATCGGCATTGAACGCATGCAGCATGCCGTCGTTGGCCGCCACGTAGATCAGGCTCTCGCGCGAGGCGTTGTCGGAGGCGTAGGTCGCGAATTTGTCCGATCCACTGAAGGTCTTGCCGACGAACTGGTTGGCGCTGGGGGGGCCACCGAAGACCGGCTGCGAATCGACGATGTCGCCCAACGGCGTGGTGCGGTTGCGGAAGCTGCCGCTGTTGCGCAGTTCGTTGGCGGAATCTCCACGCAGGTAGTCGATCATCTTCGCGCGGTCGTCGGCCGAGCTGCCCAGCGCCGCCTGCTCGTCGGACGTGAGCGCGGTGGGAGGCGCCCCACTGCCGCCGTTCTTGAACGCCACCATTGAAGTGCCGGTCGAGAAGTAGATGTTGCGATCGGCCGCGGCCGGCAGCACCTTGGAGGCACTCCAGGTGGGGTGCTCGGCGATGGCGCCACTGGTCGGATCGACGGTCAGCGCATTGAGCTCACCCGTCCACACGCTGGTGACGTACTTGGCCTGGAAGGCGAAGGTGCCCTGCTTGAGTTCGGTCGAGTTGGCGGCAAGGCTGGCGCCGGTGCCGTTGCGCTGTGAGGCGCGGGTCAGTGCGCTGGCCAGGGAGCTGCGGAACGACTCCGGGTCATCAGCGGAATAGAAGCCGCCGTGGCCGTTGATCGCGGCATGCGCCATGTCCGAGATGTTGTTGATGCTGTCGGCCGAAGGCTTGGGCCAGCCGTTGAAGGTCAGGTCCGCCGGCTTGACGCCGGTGTTGGCCCAGCTCGTGATGCCGTCGATATCCAGCTTGGCGTTGTTGTTGTCGCCGTCGACCGCCGGGTAGCCCAGACCCAGCGTGAAGGTGGTCATGTGCTGCCAGAAGGCACTGTCCTGGGCGCTGGTCGGCACTTCGTTGGCGATGTCGGTGCGCAGGTCGTTTGCCCAGTACTTCATGGCCACGTCGGCGAGCGTGTCCGAGTAGCCGGGGCCCGGGCCGGTCCAGGTGAACGAGCAGGTGCCTTTTCGGCCTCTCCTGTTGGGTGGGCTGAAGTAACTGTCCTGGTAGCCGTTGTCGGTTCCGGTAATCGAGTTGTAGTAGGCCTTGCAGTCCGCAGCCGTGTAGACGCTGGAGGAATAGGTCTGCGTGACCGTACCCTGATCGACGTACGGCAATCGCGTGGTGTACTGGCCCGCCAGGCCCGAGGGGCCCTGGATCTTGGGTCCATCCACGCCATCGACATCTCCCACGCCGGGGTCGCTTCCGTTCCAGAAGCCATCCGTCGTCAGGATGGTGTAGGCAAGCCGGCACGCGTGGCAGGTGTCGTCCGAGGTGGAGGTCTCCCACGGCTGCTTGGTCTGGTAATACTGGCCGACGGCATCCAGGGCCTTGCGCAGCGGCGTGCCCTGGTGAGGGGGTGTCAGGTCCTCTACCCATTTCCAGAAATTGGCGCGCTGGGTGCCCGCACTGCCGTCGCCGAACGGGGCGACGTTCGCGATGTTCAGCGAGTTCTTGGTCGTGTAGTTGCCGCTACCCAGCGCCGTGATGTCGTCCGCGTTCGAGTTGTTGATCGAGGCGAAGCCGAGGCGGTAGGCAGGGTCGAGATCGTTGAACGCATTCATCAGCCCGCTTTTGGCCATCAGGATGCGCGTGTGGTAGTAGGCGAACCAGTTCGCGATGTTGGTGCCTGCGGCTACCCCCGAAGGGGCGGCGACACCGGAAGTGTCCGAGGCGGTGACGCAGTTGGACTGCGTGCCGCACGACGAGGCGGCCACGTAGTGCAAGGTATTGGTCGAGCCGGTCGCGTACTGGAACCAGGCGTGCTGCAGGAAGCGAAGCGTGCAGGTCCAGACCCAGCCGTTGTTGTAGGACCAGCTCCTGCTGTAGTCGTAGCCCGTGGCCCCTTGGTCCTTGGCCGCCGAGGCGCACTGGCTTTCGCTGCTCGCAGCGACGGTGGTGGTGTAGTAGCTGACATCCGAATACGGCACCTTGCTGTAGCCGTAACTGGCCGTACTGGTGTCGCTGTGACCGTCGTACGTCGACAGGTTCACCGTCCCCTGGCCCTGCTTGAACCCGTTCACCCACGCCGCGGTGAAGCTGGCATCCGGATAGCGCGTGCCGTCGACCTTGTAGGGCGGCCGATAGGTCTGGGTCGGGTCGTAGTAGACGCCGTTGACGTCCGAGTTGACGAGCGCCGCTGCGGCCGTACTGGACAGGTCGGAGTAATCCGGCATGACGTCCCAAAGCATCGACCCGGAATCGTCCAGCATCAGCACGATGTCCGGTGGCAACGGGTTCTGCACCGTGAGCGGCTGCTGGTCCAGCGGCACCGCGGTACTGGTCGCTGCCATCGCCGGCGGAACGTACGCCGCGCCGACGGCGCAGATGCAGGCGGCGACCGACACCAGCCGGGCGACGAAACGGGCCGTCTTGCTGCGGATGCGTGAGGCGGTGCTCATAGAGAGATCACTCCCGATCTAAACGTTATGCGCGGATGTCCACGCACGGCCGGCATGCACCGGTCGTCAGTTCTGCTTGACCATCGCCTGCAGGGTGACCACCGCACGGTTGTCGACCGTGGACGGATCGCCGCTGCGGGCGGTGATGCGATAGAAGGTGGCCGTGCTGGACTTGCCCTGGGCGCCGTACTGGGCGGCATTGGCGCTCTGGTTGAAGCCCGTGTCCGAATCCGGATCGGCCCAGCTGCCCATGTTCTCCACGACGTACTGCGGTTGCCCGCTGGCGACGCTCGACGCGCTGAACTGTCCGCTCGCCGTGCCTTCGGGCACGGTGACGATCTTGTCCTGGTCGAGGTTCGGGTCGTCGAAGGGGTTGCCTTCGCACACCACGCCGCCCGCCTGGCAGTTGCGGGCCAGCTCACCGGGATGGGTGAGGATGCGCTGCTGGGCGACCCGCAGTGCTGCCTCGGCGCTCTGGAACGCGATCTCGCGGTCGTACAGGTTGGATGCCATCTTCTGCTGCAGGATGGTTCCGCGCACGGCGGCAAAGCCCACCAGCGTGATGACGATCAACAGTATCAGGGCGATCACCAGCGCCGCGCCGCGCTGCCGGCGCCCCGCGCTGCGGGCACGGGAGTGACGTCGACGCACGGGCGCCGGATTCGCCGCACCAGCGGTAACGGACCGGCGCGATGGGCTGGAAAGGGCCGTCAGCATGGTTGTCTCCGAATAACCCATCGCTCAGTTGGTCCGGTTGCGCAGCACGGTCGTCGAGGTGAAGCTGCGCTGGATCGGTGCGAAGCCGGTGCCGGCTCGCTTGTCGGTGCTCTGCAGGGTCAGGGTGACCCGCACGGCGTCCACCGACGTCCAGGCGGGACCCGACGCGGCGTCGACGAAGTCCGCGCCCCCTTTCGGGTGGTACTGCACCTGCAGGTTGGTGACGTCGCGCACCATCTCCTGCGCCTGGGTCGTCGGCACGCCCGCCTGGTTGATCATCGCAATGCGGTAGAGCGAGCGCCCGCCGTCGGCGTTGTTGCCGATGTACCAGTCCGTGGCGACCATCTTGGAGATCGCCGAGTTGCGGTCGAAGGTGTACTCGTTGCCGTTGGTGGTGCACACCGTGGGGAAGCCGAGCCCCTTGGAGCAGTTGCCGGGCGACACCGTGCTGCCGTTGTTGTGCACGAGCGTCACGTTGCTGCCGTTCTGCACGGTCACCTGGACGACGGCCGCATGGTCGGGGTCGCACACCACCACAATGTCGCCGTCGACGATGTCGCTGGTGGTGGCGCTCAACTTGAAATTGGCCGCCGGGCCGCTGGGCGTTTCCGCGACGCTCAGCCCCAGGCCCTTGGCACCGACCAGCTGCACGGAATCGGTGCCGGCGACACGTTGACGTTCCGCCGTTCCGGTCACTACGGCCGGGTCATCCTGCCCCGCGTCATAGCCGTGCACCGCGTTGTCCCAGTTCAGGAACCAGTCGACGGCCGGGTCGTAAGCGGGTCCATTCGGACCATTGTTGAGCACATTGGCCAAGCGGCCATTGGTGTTGCAGCCGGTCAGGCCCGCCTGGCGCAGGTCCCTGGCCATGAGTTCAAACGCGATGCGTGCATTTTCCTGCACGCCGCTCAGGCCCTCGTTGGCCTGGTAGGTGCGGCGGCTCGCGACGAAGACGCTGATCGCGCCGGCGGTCACCACCAGCCCGAGCACCATCGCGATCATCAGCTCGATCAGGCTGAAGCCACGCCCGCGACGACGGCGACCCGCTGCCGGCTGCCGGCTGCCCTGGATCCGACGGTTGCTCATAGCATGGCCCTGGTAACGATCTGCTGCTGGTCGCTGCCGCCCTCGCCCGACCGGCTGTCGTCGAAAGTGACGGTCACCTGGCAATCCGCCGAGGACGTGCCCGCGGCGTTGCATGCGATGGTCCCCTTGGTGCTGTCGAGCGCCCCGAGGTTCTGCCCGAGCTGCCCGCACCAGACCTTGAGCTGCGCCCCCGGGAGACCGGTCGCGGCGACCGCCGAACACTTCGAGGCGGTCACGGTGGCGTTGTAGCTGCCGCCCCGGGCGTTGGCCAGGTCCGCACGCATGGCGTCGAGGATCGAGTAGCTGCTGACCGTGGCCATGCTGCGGGCCATCGCACTGTTGTTGGTCGACAGCGAGGTGGCCAGCAGCGCCGCCACGCCGAGGAACCCGATCGACAGGATCAGCATGGCGACCATGACCTCGATCAGGCCCACGCCGGCTTGTCGCCGCCCGTTCGGCTGGGCTCCGGGCCGTGGCCGCCCGCGGCCGGGCATGGTGCGAAAGGCGTTCCCGGTCATCAGCTGCACGCTCCGGAAAGGGTCTGGATGCGGGTGATGGACCCGGCCGACAGGGTCAACTTGCGGTGGTTGTCCTTGCCGAGTGCGGCGGTGCACAGGTCCACCACGGTGTCGTCGAACGGCGCACTGCTGCCGGCGGGGTGGGCCAGGCCATCGCCACCGAAGCGGACCGCGGCAAAGCCGCCGTCCATGGTCAGCGAGCCGGCACCCAGGCCCGCCTGGATCGAGGTCGCCTTGGACGCCACCAGCAGGAACACCGCGCCGGCACGCTCGCTCGCGGGCAGCGCGTCGCAGGCTGCGCTCAACGGATCGCTGCCGCCCGAGGCCGCGTCCCCGCACACCATGGCGCTGGTGTTGCGCTTGATCGCCTCCATTCGCGCCGCGCTGAGTGCCCCCAGCACGCTGTTGGCGCGGGTGGTCAGCTGGTTGGCGAGCATCATCGAGCGGAAATTGGGGACCGCGACGACGACCAGGATGGCCGCCACCATCAGCGCGACCAGCAACTCCACCAGCGTGAAACCGGCCTGCTTCGCGCCACGTGTGGCGCGAGCGCCTGATTCGGTCGTGGTCCGGCGGGGCCTGCCCTGCCATGAAGCCGTGCCGGCCAGGGTGGCGCGGGGCGAGACGACCGCAACGGTCCTCCCGGCCAACGAGACGCCGCGCTGGCTGCGCGCAAAACGATTCATTCGAGTCCCCTTCTGGACTTCCCCTGGCTCCAGCATAGGCAAGCAGGCGCCAGCTGCCAGACCATGGCGGACGAAAGGCAGGATTTTTCCGACGAGCGGCGCTTGATGGCCGGCCAGCTGTGGCCTGCGTCACACGATCTGGGCGCGGGTCCCGACTTCTACGCGGTTGCGTCCCGCGTCCTTGGCCCGGTACATCGCGTTGTCGGCGCGGCGGACCAGCTCGGCCAGATCGTCGGCGTCATGGTCGGCCAGTGCGGCGCCGACGCTGGCGGTGATCTGCAGTCCGGGAGCCAGGTTGGCCATCGGCAGGGATTCGACCTTGCGGCGCAGGCGCTCGGCGATGTGCTGAGCCACCTCCATGGTGGTGTCCGGCAGCACCACCAGGAACTCCTCGCCGCCCATCCGGCCAAGCAGGTCGAAGCGGCGCAGCGCCTGCTTGCACGCATGCGCCACGCGCACCAGCACCTGGTCGCCCACGGCGTGGCCAAAGGCGTCGTTCACCGCCTTGAAATGATCCACGTCCAGCACCAGCACGCACAACGGCTCGCCGCTCGCCGCCGCCTGGGCAAGCGCATGCCGCGCCAGCTCCTCGATGTGGCGCCGGTTCGCGATGCCCGTGAGCGGGTCGGTCATCGCCATGCGGTGCAGCTTGCGCGAGCGCCGGAACTGGCGCACCGCCAGCCAAAGCAGCAGCAGGATCAGCACGCCACCGAGCACCAGCGCCAGCCGTTGCCAGTGACGCACCCGCTCGAGCGATTGGAGCTGCTGCTCCTTCAGCGCGCGATCGGCCGCCAGCCGGCGGTTCTCCTGTTCGCGCCGGGCGGTCTGGAACTGATAGTTCATCAGGGTGGCGCTGTCCGAGTGCGCCTTGCGGTCCAGCGCCTCGTGCACCGTCACCAGCCGGCGCAGGTCCGCCACGGCAAGGTCCAGGCGATCGAGCGCCTGGTAGCTTCGCGCGCGGGCATCGAGCAGTTCGGCCAGGTAGCGCAGGTTGCCGCTTTGCTGCAGCAACTTCTCCGCCCCGTCGTACTCGTCGATGGCCTTGGCGTGCTGGCCCAGCCCTGCATGTGCCTCGGCGGTCTGCAGCAGGATCATGTCGCGGTTGGAGCGATCGCCCATGCGGGCAAAACCAGGCGTGGCCCTGGCCAGCTCCTTCAGCGCATCGCCGTAGCGGCCCTCCAGATTGTCGACCTGCGCAAGGCCCAGGTGGATGCTCGCCCCCCTGGAACGGTTGTCGACCGCCTGCGCGAGGACCAGCGCCCTGCGCAGGTGCTGCTCGGCCGCCGACTGGTGGCCCGCCTCGCTCTCGAGGAAACCCAGTTCCATGTGGGCGGCAAGCTGCTGCGCCCGATCGTGCCGCTGCTCGCCCTGGGCGAGCAACTTGTCCAGGTACTCCCGCGCCTGTCCCTGTTCGCCCAGCCGGCGATAGGCGACGGCGATGTTGAACAGGTTCTCCTCGCTCTCGACCGGCGCCCCGCTGGTGGCGTAGAACTTCTGCGCCTCGAGGAAGTCCACCAGCGCCAGCGCATGCTCGCCAAGCAGCGATTGCACGCTGCCGCGCCAGGTCAGTCCGTCGGCGACCAGCCGCTGGTCTTCGTGCTCGCGCGCCAACGCGATGCCGGCGTCGTAGTCGGCCAGCGCATCACGCGGCGTGGTCTGTGCCTCCTGGTTGGCTCCCCGGCAAAAATGGAAATTGATTTCCGCCTGGAAATAGCCCAGCCGCCTGGCATCCTCGATCCCCTTGTCCGCGTAGGCGATGCCCTGGTCGGGCGGGGCGTCCAACCCGAGGATGCAATACATGTAGCGGTAGCGAAGCATGCGTCGCGCGTCGCCCGGCGGCACCAGGCCCTTCATGTGCTCCAGTGCCTCGAGCACGCCCGCCTGGCTGTCCGGCGAGATCTCGCCACGCTCCAGTCGGCCGGCGTACTGGTCGAAGGCAGCCGCCTGTTCGGACGGCGCGCCGGCGAATGCCCGCCCCAGGAAGAGGCAGACCACGAGAATCGACACCGCCCGCAGCGGTTTTACTCTGGCTGTCGGTGTGGGCAAGGCAAAAATCCGATGGGCGCCCTTCCCTGGCGAACTCTGGCGGGTGTGTCTCCCGCTTAACGGCAGGCGACGCGGAAAACTGTAGCGGGCGGCGTCCCTACCTCCATCCGCCACCCCCTCCGGTCCCCAAGCTTGCCACGCCGCGCGCGCTTGCGTGCACGGCGACCGATCCGTAGAATTTCCGCCTCTTTGCCGGAATAGCTCAGTTGGTAGAGCGGCGCATTCGTAATGCGTAGGTCGTAGGTTCGAATCCTATTTCCGGCACCAGTACGCAAAAAGGCCCGCGCGAGCGGGCCTTTTTCTTGACGCCAGCAGGAGCGGCGCGCATGCGCCGGACGATGACCGGGTGGCGAGTACGTCCGTATCGGGGCGCCGGGGCTCAGAGGCTGGCGGGCACGCTGTCGCCGTCCAGGCGCAGTTCGCGCGGCAAGGCGAAGGTGATCGTCTCGGCCTCACCCTCCAGTTCGCGCACTTCGCCCGCGCCCCAGGATTGCAGCCGGGCGATCACGTCGCGCACCAGCTTGTCCGGCGCCGATGCGCCGGCGGTGATGCCGATGCGGGCCGAGCTCTCCAGCCAGGCGCGGTCGATGTGCTCGGCGCCGTCGATCAGGAAGGCACGCACGCCCTGCTTTTCGGCAAGTTCGCGCAGGCGGTTCGAGTTGGAGCTGTTGACCGAACCGACCACCAGCACCAGATCGACCGCCGAGGCCAGCCGTCGCACGGCGTCCTGGCGATTCTGCGTGGCGTAGCAGATGTCGTCCTTGCGGGGCCCCTCGATGTCGGGAAAGCGCTCGCGCAGCGCCGCGATGATCGCCTTGGTGTCGTCCACCGAAAGCGTGGTCTGGGTGACGTAGGAAAGCTGCTGCGGAAAGCGCGGCGCGAGCCCGGCCACGTCCTCGACCGACTCCACCAGCAGGATCTCGCCGCCGTTGGCCGGATTCCACTGGCCCATGGTGCCCTCGACCTCCGGATGCCCGGCGTGGCCGATCAGCACCACGCTGCGGCCGGTGCGACCCAGGCGGGCGACTTCCATGTGCACCTTGGTGACCAGCGGGCAGGTGGCGTCGAACACCTTGAGGGCACGGCGGCCAGCCTCCTCGCGTACGGCCTGGGACACGCCGTGGGCGCTGAAGATCACGGTGGCGCCGTCAGGCACCTCGTGCAGCTCCTCGACGAAGATGGCGCCGTCGGCACGCAGCTTCTCGACCACGTAGCGGTTGTGGACCACCTCGTGGCGTACGTAGATCGGCGCGCCATAGGACTCCAGCGCCCGCTCGACGATGGCGATGGCGCGGTCGACGCCGGCGCAGAAGCCGCGGGGGTTGGCGAGGAGAATGTCCATGGGCGTTTCGCGGAAGTGGGGGAGTTTCTGTACAACGGCCGGATTATCGCACGTTGGCCTTGCCGCTCCTGAAACCGAACAGGATCAGCAGCACCGCGCCTACCGTGATGCCGCAATCGGCCACGTTGAAAACCGGATAGCTCCACTGCCGGTAGTAGACCTGGATGAAGTCGGTCACCTGCGCGGCATGCAGTCGGTCGACCAGGTTGCCCAGCGCGCCGCCGACAATCAGCGCCAGCGGCAGGGCCGTGCGCCAGTCACGGCGCGGGGTACGCGCCAGCCACACGACCAGCGCGCCACTGATCAGCAACGCCAGGCCGACGAAAAACCAGCGCTGCCAGCCGTCGCTCTGGGCCAGAAAGCTGAAAGCCGCGCCGGTGTTGAAGGCGAGCGTCCAGTTGAGGACACCGGGGATCACCGCGTGTGGCATGCCGGCCGGCTGCAGGGCGTGCAGCGCCCAGAGCTTGGTGAGCTGGTCGAGGCCGATGACCAGCAGGGAAAGCAGCAGCCAGGGCAAGGCATTGGGTTTGGGATACATGGACCTGTCCAGAGCGATTCATCCAACCGTTCGCCCGGAGCGCCGCGCAGCGGGAGTCGAAGGGGCGCGCCTGCGGCAGCCTTCGATCCCGGTCCCGCGGCCCGCGCCCGGGGCGAGCAACTTTGCGTGATCAGAACCAGCGGCGCGTTTCGCCCTGCCCGGCCACGTTCTCGACGCAGCGACCGCACAGCTCCGGATGTTCCGGGTGGCTGCCCACGTCGGGACGGCGGTGCCAGCAGCGCACGCACTTGGCCGCATCGCTCGCCGTTGCCGAGACCCAGGCTTCGCCACCCGCCAGTTCCACCCTGGCCGCATCGGCCGGGCGCGGCGCCAGCGGTGCCAGCGAGGCCTCGGAGGTGATGAAGAAGAAGCGCAGCTCGTCCTGCGCCGATGCATAGCGCTCGGCCAGGGCGGGGTCGGCGTGGATCGCCAGGTTCGCCTCCAGCGAGGCGCCGATCCGGCCGTCCTTGCGCATGCCCTCGAGCACGCGAGCGCCGGCTTCGCGGATCGCCAACAGGTCGGCCCACCAGCGGCGCTGCTCGGGCGAACCTTGCGTCGCCGCCAGGCCGTCGTACCAGGTCTCGAACAGCACGCTCTCGCCACGCTCGCCGGGCAGGTGCTGCCAGATCTCCTCGGCGGTGAAGGCCAGGATCGGCGCCAGCCAACGCACCAGTGCCTGGGCGATGCGGAACATCGCGCTCTGCGCACTGCGCCGGCCGTGGCTGTCGGTCGGCATGGTGTAGAGGCGGTCCTTGGTGATATCCAGGTACAGCGCGCCCATCTCGTTGGTACAGAAGTTCTGCACGCGCGCGACCACGTCGGGGAAGTCGTAGCGCTCGTAGGCGGCGATCACCGCCTGCTGCACGTCGAACGCCTGCTGCACGGCCCACTGGTCCAGCGGCAGGGTCTCATCCACCGGCAGCAGGTGCCTGGCCGGGTCGAAGCCGTCCAGGTTGCCGAGCAGGAAGCGGGCGGTGTTGCGGATGCGCCGGTAGCTGTCCGAGACGCGCTTGAGGATTTCGTCCGAGACCGACATCTCGTTGCGGTAGTCGGCGGAAGCGACCCATAAACGCAGTACGTCGGCGCCGAGCGTGTCCATCACCTTCTGCGGCGCGACCACGTTGCCCAGGGACTTGGACATCTTGCGGCCGGATGCATCGACGGTGAAGCCGTGGGTGAGCACCTCGTCGTAGGGCGCCCGACCGCGGATCGCCGAGGAGGTCAGCAGCGAGGACTGGAACCAGCCACGATGCTGGTCCGAGCCTTCCAAGTACATCACCCGGTACTGCGCCGCATCGCCCTGCTGCAGCTCGGGCCGCTGGCCGATCACGCAGAAATGCGTGACGCCGGAGTCGAACCACACGTCGAGGATGTCGGTGACCTTCTCGTAGTCGCCGGCCTGGTCGCCCAGCAGCTCCGCCGCGTCCAGTTCGTACCAGGCATCCACGCCGCCCTGCTCCACCCGCCTCGCCACCTGCTCCAGCAACGCGACCGAATCCGGATGCGGCTCCTGCGTGCCCTTGTGCACGAACAGTGCGATCGGCACGCCCCAGGTCCGCTGGCGGCTGATGCACCAGTCCGGACGCCCGGCGACCATGCCGGCGATGCGTTCCTCGCCCCAGCCCGGCACCCAGCGCACGTCCTTGATCGCCTTGAGCGCGGTGGCGCGCAGCTGCGCTTGCTCCATGCCGATGAACCACTGCGGCGTGGCGCGGAAGATCACCGGCGTCTTGTGGCGCCAGCAGTTGGGGTAGCTGTGTTCGATCCTCGCGTGGGCGAGCAGCACGCCGCGACCACGCAGCAGGTCGACGATGGCGTCGTTGGCCTTCCAGATGTGCATGCCCGCCAGCGCGAGGCCATCGGCGACCGGCACGTCCTCGCGGTAGGCGCCGCGCGGGCCGACGTAGTTGAGCGTGCCAAGGCCGTTGTCACGGCCGACGATGAAATCCTCCATGCCGTGGTCCGGCGCCGTGTGCACGGCGCCGGTGCCGTCCTCGGCGGAGACGTGCTCGCCGAGCAGGATGGGAACCCTGCGGGAATAGAACGGGTGCTGGAGTTCGATGCCGTCGAGCTCGGCGCCCGTGACATGGCCAAGCACGCGCGCGGGCTCGACGCCATAGCGCCCGAGCGCCGGCTCGACCAGCGCGCTGGCGATCACCAGCAGCATGCGCCGGCCATCGCGCGCCGGCCCTTCGACCAGCGCATATTCCAGGTCCGCGCCCAAGGCCACCGCCTGGCTGGACGGCAGCGTCCACGGCGTCGTGGTCCAGATCGGCACGGCGACGACGGCATCGCCCGGGTCCACGCCGAATTTGCCGGCCAGCGCCTTCGGGTCGACCGCGTCGTACGCCACATCCACCGCCGGCGACTGCTTGTCGCCGTATTCGATCTCCGCCTCGGCCAGCGCCGAGCCGCAGTCGAAGCACCAGTACACCGGCTTGGCGCCACGCACGACGTGGCCGTTGGCGACGATGCGCGCCAGCGCGCGCAACATGTCCGCCTCGTAGCGGAAGTCCATGGTCTTGTAGGGATGCGACCAGTCGCCCAGTACGCCCAGCCGCTTGAAGTCCGCGCGCTGCCCGTCGATCTGCTCCTGCGCGTACTCGCGGCACTTCTGGCGGAACGCGCGGGCGTCGAGCTTCTCGCCCGGCTTGCCGTGCTTCTTTTCCACCGCGATCTCGATCGGCAGGCCGTGGCAGTCCCAGCCGGGCACGTACGGCGAGCGGCAGCCGGCCAGCAGCTTGGACTTGACCACCATGTCCTTGAGGATCTTGTTTACCGCATGGCCGATGTGGATCGCGCCATTGGCGTAGGGCGGCCCGTCATGCAGCACGAAGGCCTTCTCGCGCCCCGCCGCATGCTGCTGGATCTGCGCGTAGCGTCCGACCTTTTCCCACTCGGCCAGCCAGTGCGGCTCGCGCTTGGGCAGGTCGCCGCGCATCGGGAAATCCGTCTGCGGCAGATTGATCGTGCTCTTGTAGTCGTGCGTCATGAGGGGGCTGTCCATGGGGCGACGCCGGAAGGCACAGTACGCGCCGGCGAACCGTTGAAAATAGTGGAAATTGCTGCGTTGCGGTAGAGGACGGCCCCCGCAGGAGGCGCCCCGGAGATCGGTCGCGCCCAGGGGCGCTCCTGCGGAGCCCGGCCGCTCAGGCCTCGGCCAGCCGCGGATTCATGCCCAGCAGTTCGCGCGCCTGGCGGGCGTCCTCCCGCATCTGCGCGGTCAGCGCCTCCAGCCCGTCGAACTTGCGCTCGTCGCGCAGTCTGGCGACGAATTCCACCGCCATGCGCCGCCCGTAAAGGTCGCCCTCGAAATCGAACAGGCAGACCTCCAGCACCGGCTGCGCGACCTGGTTGACGGTCGGCCGCAGGCCCAGCGATGCCACGCCCGGCCAGCTGCACGGCGCCTCGCCGAGGCCGACGCGCACCGCGAAGATGCCCAGGATGGGGCTGACCCGCCCGCGCAAGTGGATGTTCGCCGTGGGAAACCCCAGCGTGCGGCCCAACTGGTTGCCCCGCTCTACCCGCCCCTCGATCACGAACGGCCGGCCGAGCAGGGGCGCCGCGCCGGCGAACTCGCCGGCAGCCAGCAGTGCCCTGACCCGGGTCGCCGAGACGCGGGCGCCCTCGAGCAGCACCGGCGGCATCACCCGCGTGGTGAATCCCAGCTCCGCGCCCATGCGTTCGAGCAGCGCGACGTCGCCCGTCCGCTTGTGTCCGAAGCGGAAATCCTCGCCCACCCAGACTTCCCGGGCCGCCAGCCGCTCGACCAGCACGCGGCGCACGAAATCCTCGGCGGACATCGACGTCAGCGCCGCGTTGAAGCGAAGCAGCAACGCGCGCGCCATGCCGGCGGCGGCAAAGCCCTTGAGCTTCTCGCGCACGCTGGAAAGCCGCGGCACCGGTACGGGCGAGAAGTAAGCGCGCGGCAGGGGCTCGAAGCTGACCACCGCCGGCTGTGCGTCCAGTGCGGCGGCGCGAATGCGGACCTCGGCCAGCAGGGCCTGGTGCCCGCGATGGAGGCCGTCGAAGGCGCCGATGGCCACCACGCTGCCTTCGGCGGCAAGGCAGGGCCCCGCAAGGTCCCGGGAAAGTCTCGTCATCCGGCCAGTATAAGCGGACGCCTGTCGCGGACCGTTCACACCCGCCCGCGGGAACACGCCAGGGGCAGGCCGGAATGACCGCACCCCGGGGGATGCCTGCCCGGCCCTTCAGACGCCGCGCAGTTCACCCAGCCGGAAGCCCATGGCGAACAGCGCCATCACGTAGGTTGCCCCACCCGCGCCGACCAGCACCGCCAGGTGCCAGACGCGCGTGAACGTCGGCACCGCCGTCCAGTCCTGCCACAGCCAGCGCCCGAGCAGCAGCACCGCCACCATCGCCGCGCAGGCGACCGCCAGGCGCAGGAAATGCCGCGCCCACCCGTGCTGGCGCTGGTACACCCCCGCCTGCTTGAGCCAGCGCCACAGCAGGCCCAGGTTGATGTAGCTGGCCAACGCACTGGCCATGCCCAGCGCCATGTGCAGGCCGGGCACCTGGGCCAGCGCCGGCAGCCAGGGCGCCTGCTTCTGTGCCGGGGTGGCCCACAGCGCGAACAGCAGCGCCACGAACAGCACGTTGAACGCCATGTTGGCCACCAGCGAGGCCACGCCCGCCCGCACGGGCGTGCGCGTGTCCTGTCGCGCGTAGAACGCGGGCAGCAGCACCTTGACCAGCGCGAAGGCCGGCAGGCCGAAGCTCAGCGCGGTGATCGAGAGCGTGGCCATGCGCGTGTCGAACGCGTCGAAGCGGCCGTGCTGGAACAGCGTCGCCACCAGCGGTTCGGCCAGCAGCATCAGGCCGAACATCGCTGGCACCGCGATCAGCAGCGTGGTGCGCAGGCCCCAGTCCAGCGCGCGCGAAAAACCGGTGCGGTCGGTGGTGACGTGGTGGCGCGACAGCGACGGCAGGATCACCGTGCCCAGCGCCACGCCGAATACGCCCAGCGGCAGCTCCAGGAAGCGGTCCGCCTGCGACAGCCAGCTCTGCGAGCCGGCGATCAGCAGCGAGGCGATCACCGTGTCCAGCAGCAGGTTGATCTGTGCCACCGAGGAGCCGAACAGCGTCGGCACCATCAGCCGCATGATCCGGCGCACCTGCGGGTGGCTCCAGCCCCAGCGCGGCAATGCGAGCAGGTCCAGGCCGCGCAGCGCGGGAAGCTGGAACAGGAGCTGCAGGACGCCCGCGGCCAGGATCGCCCAGCCCAGCGCCAGGATCGATGGCTCGATCAATTTCGACAGCCAGAGCGCACCGGCGATCATGCACAGGTTGAGGATCACCGGCGTCAACGCCGGCAGGCCGAAGCGATGGAAGCTGTTGAGCGCGCCACCGGACAGTGCGGTCAGCGAGACGAACAGCAGGAACGGGAAGGTAAGCCGCAGCAGCTCCACCGTCAGCGTGAACTTCTTCGGCTCATCCAGCGCGCCCGGCGAGAACAGCATGGTCACTTCCGGCGCGAAGATCAGCCCGATCGCGGTCACCACCAGCAGCACGCCGCCCAGCGTGCCCGACACGCGCGCCATCAGCTCCTTGAGTTCGGCGTGGCTGCCCTTTTCCTTCACCTCCGTGAAGACCGGGACGAAGGCGGTGGAGAACGATCCCTCCGCAAACAACCGGCGCATGAAATTCGGGATGCGGAAGGCGACCCAGAAAGCGTCGGTGGCCGCGTTGGCGCCGAAGGCGGAGTTGATGGCCATGTCGCGCACCAGGCCGAGCACGCGGGAAATCATGGTCATGCTGCTGAAGGACAGCAGCCCGCGGAACATGCTGGGGGATTTCATGCGTGGAGCGGAACCTGGCGCGGCCAAAGGCCGTAGTGTGACAGGCTGCCGGGGCGTGCAGATAGCACCGGCATGGCGACGCCGGGCCGGGAGCGCGCCGGATTGCCTGCATGAGGCGCATCCCTGCGCGGGCGGGATGCCGCCCATGCGCAACGCGCGCCTTTGCCGGTGCGCGTGCCCACGGAGCCGATACCGCCTAAACAGTTGACCGGCCAGCGCATTGCCCGCATAATTGCCCGTCTTTTTCCAACCCAAGCCTTCTCTGGAGTTCTACCTTGGCCAACATCAAGTCCGCGAAGAAGCGCGCGCGCCAGTCCGAGCAGCGCCGCCTGCGCA
>NZ_DASSES010000102.1:0-5724 GCF_035695185.1 Frateuria sp. | reverse complement strand
TTGAACTGGGCGGTAAACCGCTGCCGCTTCTCCATCGAACACCTCCGTGCGAGGATTGTCCTCGCTTTGTGGTGTCCGAGAGAGCGGACCTAGTCCAGAGGAAATTAAGGCTTCATAACTTCCTCCGGCCTCTTCCCTTGGCTTTGGCAATCAGAAAAGGCAGGTTGTTGTGCGTAAACTCGGATACATGGCTTTGGCAGCGCTGACGCTTGCGGGTTGCGGTATCGAGCCCGTCAAGTTGAACACGGCGGATGGATCGCAGCAGTACTTCATGGAGTGCGGAGAGGACAGGAGCGGCTGCTTCGTCAAGGCCAACGAGGTCTGCCCGCAGGGGTACGAAGTCCTCGAGGCCAAGGAGACCAAGCAGGTTTCCTACAACTACTGGCGCGGTGGTACCTCGACGGACGCCACGCTCCGAATCCGCTGCAAATAGAATCGCAAGAAAAACACGGGTCAGAGTGCACTTTCCTTCTTCCCCCCGCCCCGTTTCGCTTTTTACAACCTCCCTTAGCGACTCCTACTCTGAGCCGGAAAAAACCCACCACATGGCCGCTCCGACCCCAGACAAGAACTCTACTCATCTCGCAGGTGAGTACTTTGTGGCCGCGGAGCTTTACCGCCGGGGTTACTCGGTGGCGATGACACTAGGGAATGCAAAGGCGATCGACCTATTTGCGGAGCATGAAGCGCAGACGGTAAATGTCCAGGTCAAGGCGATCCGGGACAAGAAAAGCGTCGGTTGGCCGCTGACGAAAGATAAGGTTGTCGACGGCGTGGTATACGTCTTCGTATGCCTCAATTCTCCCGGAGAAGCACCGGACTACTACCTTTGCGGGGCAACCGAAGCGCGGGCCCTAGTCAAGCAGTACAAAACGCGGGGAATTGTCGACCTTTCCCTTATCAAGAAGACGGCTGCGCTCGGCCGTTGGGGGCTTATCGACGATGCGCTCGCTCCTGTGCACCGAGAAAGCGGGACGGGCTCAACCTGACCCCGTTCGGCCGGCCCTCAAACCTGCGCCTGCCCACCGTCAAGAAAACCCGGGTCAGAGTGCAGTTTCACTTTGCGCAAAAAGGGCGCCAGGTTCCTTTTTGAGAGTTGCACGCGACCTCTGTAAACGAACCAACTTGCTGCTTTGATGGAGGTGAGGGGATGCACCGATTGAGCATGGTTGTGGCGGCGTGGCTGCTCGCGGTCACGGGGGCGGCGGCGCAAGACGCGGTGCGCGAGCAGCCGGTGAGCCTGCAACTGGACATCGATACGCAGGGTCAGGTTGCCGCAGTGAAGGTGATGGACCCGCGGCCCTTTCTGATGCCCGGCTACGGGCGCCACAACAAAGGTGCCAGGGACAATTAGTCAGTGGCTCGGAGAAGGGCAACCGGCAGCGTGATAGCCGGAAAACTGACCCCTTTCTTGGTGGCCATCGTGTTGCTGACGGGATGCGACCGTCGGGTGGCGACCTGCGACCATCGAAGCGAAGTATCCGAGCTACGCGAGCTGAAGCTGCCTCGCGCCGAGTCCGACGCGATCAGTGCGTACAAGTCTGGCGACCGGCGCCTTTTGGCCGTGTATGGCTTCGCTCTGGAGGTGCCCGGATACCGCGGCGATTTCTATGCGCATCCGGAGATGGTGCGTGCGCTGGCGGGTACCGGTGACGCGTACTGCGACGACGAAGAAAGGCAGCTCAACGTGAATGCGCGGGCTTACGCCAAGAGATACAACGAAGTGATGCTCAAACTGACGGGGTCAGCTTCTACCGCGAACTAGTCGGGCGCATGAAGGAAGGGTCACAAAGGGGACGGAGGGAGTCATGGCGCGCCTGTTGTAAGGAAATAGGGGTCAGGGAAACGGGGGCAGAGTGCACTTTTAAAGTCGACTCTGACCCTATTTTTGGACCGGGATCACCGATTGACTCGAACGCATCCGACGAGGGGTGACAATTGAACGCGACAAAAGAACCCAAGCGTCTGCGACCAGGCGCCGGAATCGCCATCGGCGTTGCAATAGGGGTCGCGATGGGCGCGGCCATGCACAACATGGGCGTTGGCCTGGCGATCGGCATCGCGGTAGGTGTGGCCATGGACGCGGCTGCGCGCAGGAGGCAGAAGTAGGCGAAGTCACCCGGCTTAAAGTGCGATAAAGGGGAACGCCTAGCTAACAGGGTCGGGTTCACTTTTCGCGAGCTGGCTAGGGCGATAAGCCGCGTGGTGCATCTTCGGGCCGTGGTCCGCTCGCCCGTCACAGAGTAGGGCAGGGGGAGAGGGTAGGCTGCGTTTTCGACTGCCTCCTAGCGCCCCCATGCTGACCAGCCTCCGCACCTCGACGTCGCTGCTGCTGAGCACCTTGTTCCTGCTGATGGGCGTCGGCCTGCTCCACTCGCACATCGCGCTTCAGGGGCGGGCGCTGGGCTTCTCGGTGGCGATGATCGGCCTGCTGACGTCGGCGTACTACACCGGGTTCCTGGTCGGCACCTACACGGTCCCGCGGCTCACCCATCGCATCGGCCACATTCGCGCATTCGCATTCTGTACGGCGCTGGTGACCCTGGTGGTGCTGGTGCAGGCGCTGGTGCCCGCGTACGGCCTGTGGCTGGCGCTGCGGCTGCTGCAGGGGCTGCTGCTAGTGGGCTTGTACGCGATCATCGAGAGCTGGCTGAACGCCTCGGCCGATCCGGCGCACCGCAGCTCGATCTTCGCCATCTACATGATGGTCAATCTGGGCGCGACCGCGGCCGCGCAGCAGTTCCTGCGCATCGGCGGCGACGGCTTCGTGCTGTTCTGCATGGTGGCGATCCTCTTCTGCGCCGCCAGCCTGCCCGTGGTGACGAGCCGCCAGCCGCAGCCGCAAATGCGCTCGGTGCCGCGGGTCCGGATCGGGCCCCTGTTCCGGCTGGCGCCCACCGCGCTGGTCAGCGCGCTCCTTTCCGGCCTGGCGATGGGCGCGTTCTGGGGGCTGTTGCCCGTGTACGCCGCGGCCCGTGGCCTGAGCGCCGGGGGTATCGGCACCTACGTGAGCGTCGGCGTGGCGGGGGGCGTGGTGCTGCAATGGCCGCTGGGGCGGTTTTCCGACCGCATCGACCGGCGCCTCGCGCTGTCGCTGATCAGCGGGTTGGCCGCGCTGGCCGCACTGACCAACCTGGTCCTGCCCAACCCCGGCGGCGCCGCGGCGATGGCGGTGATCTTCGCCTTCGGCGGCATGAGCCTGACCCTGTATCCGATCGCCGTGGCGCACCTGGTCGACTACGTGCATCGGGACGAGCTGATGTCGGCGTCGAGCACGGTGCTGCTGGTCAACGGCATCGGCTCGGCGCTCGGGCCCCTGCTCGCCGGCTCGCTCATGGGCCTGCTCGGGCCCAAGCTGCTGTTCGTCTGGTTTGCCATCCTCGACGGGACGCTTGCCGCCTATGCGTTCCACCGCTTCAACCACCGCAAGCGCGAGGTGACCCCGGAGGACACCTTCGTGCCGCTGGTGAACACGGGCGCCAGCTCGCTTGAACTGCATGCGGATGAAGACTGAACAGCTCGCGCAATAAGGGGGCGTTGCTCGTCTGGCCCAGGGGCGTCGGTTCGTGGCGATGGAACGCCTCGTGCATGCCGGCGGCGGCAAGATCTTGACCTGGCCACCTGCCTCCCGTTACTCCGGCAGTCCGCATCATCATCAGGAATAAGCCATGGCGCATTACTCCCGGCTCTGCGCAGTGCTGATCGACTGCGATACGGACGACGTTGATCAGGCGGCGGCATTCTGGGCGGCCGCTCTCGGTCGCCCCGTCGATCCCGGGCATCCCGGTACACGCGGCAACTACCGCATGCTGGAGACGCCGCCTGACGAACCCATCGTCCAGATCCAGCGGGTCGAGCACGAGAGTCGCGTGCACCTGGATATCGAGACGGACGATATTCCCGCCGAGGTCGCCCGTCTGGAGACGCTGGGAGCCACGGTGGTCCGGCGTCTCGAGCGCTGGGTGGTCATGCAGGCCCCTACCGGGCAACGCTTCTGCGTGGTCCGGGTCCAACGGCCCGGTTACCCGAAGAATGCCAATCGCTGGGATTAGCCTTATAGCGATGCCAACCGGGCACCTACCAGGTCCGACGAGCGGGGGGGCACCGCGACCATCGGGCGGCGTGAGGCCGCCCCGTCTTTCAGGCAGTGGCGGGACGCCGCGAGGTAGTCAGGGGCGTCGCCAACACTCGCATCGGTACGCGATCCCGCCGAGCCATCGAATGCGGTCAGTGCTCCGATGAACACCGACCCCGCTACCGCGTCGCCGGATAAGGCCTCTCCTGGAGCAGTCGTGCCAGGTGGGCGGCATTGCACGCCTGCGTCTGGATGGCGCCCGCAAGCGCCTTGGGCGTCTGGTCCAGGTCGACGTAGTTCTTGTTGTGCATGGCCTCGCCCACCCAGTAGCTGGAGCTGCCGCCCGGGATGGTGAAGCCGACGTCCGCCAACGCCTGGTAGAGCTCGGCCGTGACGTGGTGGGCGCCATCCTCGTTGCCGACCACGCAGACGAGGGCGACCTTTCCGAAGGTCGGGTAGATCCCGTGCTCGTCGATTTCGCCGAAGACGGCATCCAGGCGCTCGAGGACGCGTTTGGCCACCGAGCTGGGTTGCCCCATCCAGATCGGCGTGGCCAGCACGAAGATGTCGGCCTGGTCGATGCGCTTGCGCAGGGCGGGCCAGGCATCGCCCGGGCCCTCGTCGGTCTTCACCCCGGGCTTGATGTCGTGGTCGACGGCACGCTCGTACGACGTACTGACGCCGTAACCGTCCAGTGCGCGCAGGACCTGATCAAGCAGCTTCTGGGTCGAGGACGGCTGGTCTCCTTGCTTGAGCGTGCAGTTGAAACCGAAGGCGGAGAGCATGGCGGCTCCTGGGAGGGGCGGAACGCCAAGCCTGCTCCGTCGGGGGTGGAGTCGAAGTCAGGAGAGCGGGCCCCCGGCTTTCACGGAACGCCTCATGGAAGGCTAGGGCACCGAGCGCATGGGCGCCGGGACGTGCGTCTGCCCCGGCGGCACCTGGGGATGCGTCCGGCCGAGGGTGATGTTCTTGCTCGCGCGCACTTCGCGGTTGGAGAACGTCCAGATTTCACCCGTCGCGGTGATGAACACGGTCCAGTAAAGGTCCGACTCGGGGCCGTAGTCGATGAGGATGTGGGCATATCCCTCGCCCTTGGGAGTGCAGAGAGGGAGCGGAGGATTGAGCTGAAGCATGGCGCACCTGGTTGTCGACGCTGCCTTGGCAGCGCGACAAGGCTGCGCTCCATCGCCGTGAATTCGTCGCGAAGCCGCCCGCTCCAAGACCGACCAAAGGGGACCAACTTGGGGATCACCCGGGCGTCGCCTGCACACGGGTGAGGTGCTGTCCGGCGGCTGTTGGAACCGGGGGGATCGAGCCTTTCCTGCATCTGCGGGCATGGCCGCCGGACGCTTTGCCACGCAGCTGCATGCGCGATTGGGTGTGGGGACTCTCGGCTAGCCGGTGCTGCCGACGCTACGTCGCCATGCACTCTGCGGCACTCGACTCCGGCGTGCGGGCGGATCGTCACTCGAACCGCACCGCCAGTTTGCCGATCACCTGGCCGCTTTCCAGGCGGCGATGCGCCTCGATGAAGGTCTGCGCGCTGAGACCGTGAAGGGTCGCGCTCAACGTGGTCCGCAGTGCTCCCGCATCCACGAGCGCGGCGAGCGTCCGCAGGATGTCGCCTTGCCTGGCCATGTCCGGTGTGT
>NZ_DASSES010000101.1:0-10773 GCF_035695185.1 Frateuria sp. | reverse complement strand
GGTCACGTACTCGTGGTAACGCTGCACGCTGGCGCCGGCCAGGATGTTGCAGCTGAGCAGGCGCAGGCGGCGTTCGGTGGGGGTCTTGTCGGGAGAGGTTTTTGCGGCGCTGGTCATGGAAAGGCAATAGGCAGGCGGACGTGGCTGGCGAGCATGGCTGGCGCCGGTCGCCCGAGCGTAGCGCGGCGCGGGCGAAGGCTTCCTCGACCACGTCTCGCCGGGCGCCCGGCGCCGAGCGGTCGCCGCGAGCATCGCCCGCCGCGCGTGAACGCGAAGCGCCGGCCTACTTGCCGGCCAGTTCGCGATCGACCAGCCAGTGGGTGAGCTTGACCAGCTCGTCCAGCGTCTTCACCTGCGCACTGCGGTACTTGCCGTCGACCACGATGGTCGGGGTGCCGTCGATCTGCCACTTCTGCAGCAGGTCGAAATCCTTCTTCATCTGCGCCGTGGCGGCATCCGAGGTGGCGATGCGCAGGAACTTGTCGCGGTCCACGCCCTGGCGCGCGTAGAAGTCGGCCAGCTCGTCGAGCGTGTTGATCGGGTAGTGGTCCTCGAACTTGGCCTTGAACATCGCCAGGTGCGTGCGATCGACGACGCCCAGCTGGCTGGCCGCGTAGTAGGCGCGTGCAAAGGGCATCCAGGCATCGTTGAACGGCGCCGGCAGCAGCTTGAACACCACCCCCTTGGGCAGCGACTTGCGCAGCTCCTCGGCGCTCGCCGCGAAGTGTGCGCAGTGGATGCAGCCGTAGGAGAACACCTCGACCACTTCGACCTTGCCCTCGGGGCTCAGGCGCTGGTGCGGCGCGGGAAGTGTCACGTACTGCTCGCCCTCGGTGAACGCCGGCGCTTCGGGTGAGGCGCTGCAGGCGCAGGCCAACAGCAGGCCGCCGAGCAGGGTCAGCAGGCGCAGGCGGGCGAGATGCTTGATCATGGAGTACTCCCTGGAACCGGATGCATGAAGAGCGGGGATGTTTCGTGAGCCAGCCATTGAACCACCACTTCGCCATCCTCGGCGACGTGCTTGCCCACGCGCACGAAACCGCAAGCCTGGACCGTGCGTTCAGAGGCAATGTTCCCCGGCAGGATGTCCGCCAGGACGCCTTGCGCACCCTGGGCGAAAGCACGCGCCACCAGCAGCCTGACGGCCGCCGCCGCGATGCCCCGGCGGCGCTGCGCGGGCGCCACGCCGTAGAAGATGCCGGCGCGACCGTCCACCGGTTCGCCCTTGAAGCCGCAGCCGGCCACGATGGCGCCGTCCGCGGCCGTGGCGACGGCGAAGACCTCGCACCACGGTTGCGCCTGACCGGCGTCCAGGCGCGCCAGCGCGCGGGCCGCGACCCTGGCCGGTGGCAAGGCGCCGGGCAGGGTGCGTGCAGCCAGCCCGGGCGGGGTGACGCCTTGCGCGAGCTCGCGCAAATGCTCGCGCGACAGTGACTGGAGAACGACCCGCACGGGTGTGGCGAGCAGGCCGGTTACTTCCCGGCCGCTTCCTTGGCGACCAGCCACTTCGCCAGTTCGATGGTCTGCGGGTAGCCGCCGGCGTTGCCGACGTCGAAGCGGTATTTGCCGTCGACGATCAGGGTCGGCGTACCGGTGACGCCATAGGCCTTGATCAGGTCGTCCGCGCGCTTCATCTGCGTGTTGATGCTGAACGAGTTGGCGACCGCGACGAATTCCTTCGGATCCGCGCCGCACTTGGCGTAGACCTTGGCGGCATCCTCGATGGTCGGCAGGGCGTCATGCGGCTTGAGGCCGTTGCCCGCCTGGTTCATGGCCGACAGTTCGCCACTCTTCCACACCGCGTCGTACATCGCGTCGTTGCACTTGTCGGCCACGCCCAGCGCCCGGGCGGTGAAGTAGGCCCGCTGCAGCATCGGCCAGTTCTCCTGCGGGATGAACGAAGCCGGCAGGTAGGCCATCACGGCGTTGGCCGGCAGGCTGGCGGCGAGCTGCGCGACGATCGGGTGGAACTGGTTGCAGGCCGGGCAGCCATAGGAGAACACCTCGGTCACCTCGATCTTGTCGGTGGAGGTGGCCTTGGGCTGGGCCGGTTCGATGCGGAAGTAATTCTTGCCCTCGACCCACTTGCCGTTGTCGACGAACGGCTCGGCGGGTGGTGCCGGCGTGCCGGCCGGAGCGGCGCTGGCGGTGGTGCCGGTGCTGGCCGGCACGCTGGCGGCGGGTGCCGGGGTGGCGCTCGTGCCGCTCGCGGCCGGTGCGGCGTCGCCGGCCGGCGTGGTGGCGGCGGTGCTTGCCGGGCCCGGCGCCGCGGGCGAGCCGCCGGTGTCGCTGTCATGGCTGCAGGCGGCAAGGGCGAGCAGGGCGGCACACAGGATCGGCAGGCGCTTGAGCATGGGTATCCTCGGGCTGGCGTCAGGGACGCGTGGCGTCCCCGGGGTCGAAAAAGCACACGCCGGCGCGGGGCCGGCGTGGGGATGGATCAGGGCGTGGCCGGCTTGTTCGGGCCCGCCGCGTCATTGACGTGCAGGCCTTCGACGTAGCTGGACAAGGCCGCGATGTCCTTGTCGTCGAGCTTCTTGGCGATCGCCGGCATGATCTTGGACTGTGCGTCGTCGCCCCAGGTGGTGCCGTCGCGCCAGGCCTTGAGGGTCTTCTCGACGTACTGCGCGTGCTGGCTGGTCAGCTGCGGATAGGCCGCGCCCGGGTTGCCGCGTCCGTCGATGCTGTGGCAGGCCATGCACGCGGGGATGCCGCGTTCGACGTCGCCCTGGCGGAACAACGTTTCACCCTGCTGGACCAGCGCGGCGTCGGCCACGCCCGGCAGTGACTGCTTGGTAGCGAAGTAGGCACCGAGGTCGTGCATGTCCTGTTCGGACAGCGGCGCGGCCATGCCCATCATGATCGGGTTCTGGCGCTGGCCCGCCTTGAAGTGGGTCAGCTGGCGAACGATGTACGCCTCGTGCTGGCCAGCCAGCTTGGGGTACTGCGCGTCGGTGGAGTTGCCATCCATGCCGTGGCAGGCGCCGCAGGCGGCGGCCTTGCCCTGGCCGGCAGTGGCATCACCGGCCTTGGCGACGGCAGCGGCTTCGGCGGGCGCGGCCGCCTGCGCGGCGGAGACCGCAGCGGAAGGAGCGGCGGTCGCCTGCTTGCCGCTGTTGGCCGGTGCCGATGGAGTCGCGTCGACGCCGGGCCGACCCGCCGAGGTCTTCTGCTCGGCGCTGGTGGCGGTGGCCGGCGTACCCTTCGCGGGCTTGGCGTCCTGCGCCACGACCACGCTGGCGGACAGCGCGAAGGCGAGGGCGATCATGCCCCCGAGGGCAGCAGGCCGGAAACCGGCGGACCGAAAACTCATACACTTGTCTCCCGAAAGACGGCTCAGATCCGCCGCGGACCGCTGCCAACATGGCTTGCGGCAGGCAGAAACCGCCGAATTATCCCCGCGCCACTGCTCCCTGGTCAAACCGTTCCCATGCCCAATCCGCTCCATGGCGCGCAGTTCGTGCTGGCCGCCCACCGCATCAGCCAGTTGCCCGCCGATCACGGCGCCGAGGTCGCCTTCGCCGGACGCTCCAATGCCGGCAAGTCCAGCGCACTCAACACGCTGACCGGGCACAAGGGCCTCGCGCGTACCTCCAAGACGCCCGGGCGCACGCAGCAGATGGTCGCCTTCTCGCTGCCGCCACTGTCGCGCGGCGAGGGCGAAGCGCCGCTGGAGGCGCGCCTGATCGACCTGCCGGGTTACGGCTACGCGAAGGTGCCGGAAGAACTGCGCGCGCACTGGAAGCAGGAAATCGATGCCTACCTGCACCGTCGCCGCAGCCTGCGCGGAGTGGTGCTGATCGCCGACATCCGCCATCCGCTGAAGGAGTTCGACCGGATGATGCTGGACTTCTGCTTCGAGACGCGCCTGCCCTGCCACCTGCTGCTGACCAAGGCCGACAAGCTCTCGCGCAACCAGGGGATGCAGGCGCTGGCGGCGGTGCGCAAGGGATTCGGCGAAGGCGTGCAGGCCAGCGCGCAGGTGTTCTCCTCGGCCGACGGCACCGGCGTGGAGCCCGCGCGGGAGGCGGTGCTGGCACTTCTGCGCACACCGCGCGAGTGACCTCTGACCGGGCCAGGGACCGTCGCACCATCGCCGCGCCGGCGGTCCGGCCGAGGCCCGCCGGCGGGGCAGGCGATCAGGGGTCGAGCGATGCCATGAATACCGCGCACAGCGCGGCCATGCCTGCGCGGTCCTCCTCGTCGAAACGTGCGACCCGGGGGCTGTCGACATCCCACACGCCCAGCAGCGAGCCGTCGGCCTTCACCAGCGGCACCACGACCTCCGATTGCGAGGCCGCGTCGCAGGCGATATGCCCCTCGAACGCGTTGACGTCGCGCACCAGCTGGATCTCCCGCGTCCGCGCGGCGGCGCCGCAGACGCCGCGATCGAGCGCGATGCGCACGCAGGCCGGCTTGCCCTGGAACGGGCCGACCACCAGCTCGGAGCCGTCGTACAGGTAGAAGCCGGCCCAGTTGAGATCCGGCAGGCTGTGGAACACCAGCGCGCTGAAGTTGGCCGCGTTGGCGATCAGGTCGCGCTCGCCGGCGAGCAGGCCGCGCGCCTGGCTGGCCAGGTCGGCATAGTGTTCTTGCTTGCTGGCGTAAGTGGTCTCGGAGAGGTGGAACATCGGCGCGAATCCGGCAACAAAGTCCGTATTATGCGCCCGACCTCCCGAAGGCGAGACCGTTCGATGCGCCTGATCGAGCCCGGCTTCCCGTATCCGTTGGTGTTCCTGCCCGGACCGCCCGCCACGCGCTGGCGCCGACGTCGCGGCCTGGCCTGAGGAACGCGCGTGTCCAGGCCCGCTGCCCCTGCGGTGATCGACGCCGAACACGCCCGGTTCCTGCAGGGCGCGGTCTCGATCATCGTGGCCTCCCGCAATGCCGCCAACCAGCCGGAGCTGGTGCGCGCGCACGGTTGCCGGGTCGCCCGCGACCGGCGCCGCGTACGGCTGTTCCTGGCCTCCATGCAGGCCTCGGCGCTGCTCGACGACGTGCGCCAGAACGGACTGGTCGCGGTGGTCTTCACCGAGCCAGGCACGCATCGCTCGCTGCAGCTCAAGGGCGAGGCGGCCCGCGTGGTACGGCTGCGTCCCGACGAGGCTGCACGCACGCACGCCTACCGCGACGCGATGGTGGTGCAACTGGCCAAAGGTGGCGTGAGCGAGGCGCTGACCCGCGCCCTGCTCAGCCCGATGGGGGAGACCGTCGCGCTCGAGTTCGTGCCCACCCTGGCCTACGTGCAGACGCCCGGGCCCGGTGCCGGGCGCCCGCTGGAACTGGAACCGTGACCCCCGGCCTGGATGGCATCCGCGAGTGCTTCGACGGCACGGTGCCGGGCGTGATGGCCACCTGCGCACCCGATGGCACCCCCAACGTGGCCTATCTGTCGCAGACCGAGTACGTCGATCCCGAGCACCTGGCGCTTTCGTTCCAGTTCTTCAACAAGACCCGCCAGAACATCCTGGCCAACCCGCAGGCGCGGCTACTGCTGATCCACCCGCAGACGGCGGCGATGTATCGCCTCACCCTGCGCTACCTGCGCACCGAGACCGAAGGCCCCTTGTTCGAGCGCATGCGCGCCAAACTGGCCGGGATCGCGTCGCACACCGGCATGAGCGGAGTGTTCCGGCTCAAGGGTTCGGACGTCTATCGCGTGCTGGCGATCGAACAGGTGCCCGGTCAACCGCTGCCGGCGCCTCCGCCACGGCGCAACCTGCTGGCGGCAGTGCGCGCCGGTTCGCAGCGGCTGGCCGCCGCCACGGACCTGGCCGGGCTGCTGGAGGCCATGCTCGGGGCGCTGCGCGAGGCGTTCGACATCCACCACGCGATGGTGCTGTTGCTCGACGAGGACGGGCAGAAGCTGTTCACCCTGGCCAGCGGCGGCTACGAGCGATCCGGTATCGGCTCGGAGATCCCGCTGGGCGAGGGCGTCATCGGGGTGGCCGCGCGCGAGCGCACGCCGATCCGCATCGCGCACATGACCGGCGAGTACGCCTATGGGCGGGCCGTGCGCGACGCCCTCGCGCAGGGCGGGCTGGCCGGGCGGCTGGAAACCGAAATCCCGCCACCGGGCCTGCCCGAGTCGCGCAGCCAGCTGGCCGTCCCGGTGACCGCCGGCCGGCGCCTGCTGGGCGTGCTGTACGTGGAAAGCCCGCAGGACCTGCGCTTCGGCTATGACGACGAGGATGCGCTGGTCACCCTCGCGGCGCAGCTGGGGCTGGCCATCGCGGCGTTCCGCGAATCCGCCGAGGTGGCCGAACCGGCGGCGGCCGAAACCTGCCCCGCACCGGCCGGCGGCCCGCCGGTGGCGGTCCGCCACTATGCCGAGAACGACAGCGTGTTTTTCGGCGAGGACTACCTGATCAAGGGCGTCGCCGGCGCCATCCTGTGGACGCTGCTGCGCGACCACGCCGAGAGCGGGCGGACCGCGTTCGCCAACCGCGAGCTGCGGGTCGATCCGCGCATCCGCCTGCCCGAGCTCAGCGACAACCTGGAGGCACGGTTGATCCTGCTCGAACGCCGCCTGGTCGAGCGCGACGCCTGCGTGCGCCTGGAGAAGACCGGTCGCGGGCGCTTCCGGTTGTGCGTGAACCGCCCGCTGCAGCTGGTGGACGTGCCGGCGACCCGCGCCTGAACTTCAGGCCGCGACGGCCGGCTCCAGCGAAAGGACCGCCGAAAGCTTGTCCCGGTCGCGCGCCGCCAACCGCTCGCGCGCCACGGCCAGTGCTCCGGAGAACACCGGCGCCGGCGCGTTGGCGCGCAGGCCCTCGAGCAGGCGCACGCGCTCGGGGTGGCGCAGCGCCGGCAGCATCCAGCGCATCGACAGCGCGCTGGTCGCCGGCGCCAGCGCCGCCACGATGGCGCCCTCGATCGCGTGCAGTTGCGCGTCGCTGTAGTGCGCCCACAAGGTGGCGTTGTGTTCGCGCTCCTCGTAGTCCATGTGGACCAGGTTGTCGCCGACGAACACCGCCATGTGCCGGTAGAGCCGGTCCGCGGCCATCGCGCAGGCCACGGTGTCGCCCTGCGCCGCCTGCACGGCATCGACCTGGCCGAGCAGCAGCGCGATGTCCTCCTCGTGGTGGACGTGCTCGCTGGCGATGCGCGCGGCGCTGCCCGGCTCGCAGGCCTCCAGCGCGGGGTGGACGAACCGGTTCTCGTGCTCCAGGTGCGTGCGGCACAGGGCAAGCAATTCGCGCGTCTGCGCCAGCGCCGCGCCGGTCTCCGGCGCATCGGCCGTGTCGAGGCGGCCGAGCAGCAGCAGCGTGTCGCTCATGAAGTGGCGCAGCGCCTTGTGGATGAAGCCGTACATGTTGTAACGGGAAGCGGAAGCAGCGTGCATGGCAGGACCTGTCGCGCATGGGTGAGGGGTCCGGGCAGTCTAGGAACAGGCGTGGCGCGCGTTTCCTAAAACATCGCTGCGCGTTTCCTAAGAATTTCCTACCCCGCGGGTTGCCCACGGCCGGCACCCCGGCGAACATCCGCGCTCGGACTACGGGCGAAGGGTGGTGATGGACAGTCAACCGAAGGCGGGCGATGCGCTGTTCGTCGCCGGTACCGATACCGGTATCGGCAAGACCCACGCGGCCTGCACGCTGATCCATGCACTGCGCGCACATGGGCTGGAGGCATGCGGCATGAAACCGGTCGCCAGCGGCTGCCTGGAAACGCCGGACGGGCGGCGCAACGAGGATGGGCTGGCGCTGCAGGCCGCCGGCAGCCGGGCACTGGCGTACGCGTCGATCAACCCGATCGCGTTGCGCGAACCGCTCTCGCCGCACCTGGCCGCGCGGCTGGAAGGCGTCGCCGTGGACATGGCACCGCTGCAGGCGGCCTTCGACCGGCTGCGGCTGTCGCATCAGATGGTGGTGGTCGAAGGCGTGGGGGGCTGGATGGTGCCGCTCGCACCGGGCCTGCTCGCCTCGGCGATTCCGCAACAGTGGCGCCTGCCGGTGGTGCTGGTGGTCGGCCTGCGGCTGGGCTGCCTCAACCATGCGCTGCTGAGCGCGCGGGCGATCCTGGCCGATGGCTGCCGCCTGGCAGGCTGGATCGGCAACCGCATCGACCCGGCGATGGTGGCGGTAGAGGACAACCTGGAGACTTTGCGCGGCATGCTGCCCGCGCCCTGCCTGGGCGTGCTTCCCTACGGGCTCGCCCCTGCCGACGCGGCCGCGCGGCTGGACGTGACGCCGCTCCTGCCGTCGCGTATACCTTGAACGTCAGCCTGCAGGGCGGAGTCGTGGCCGGCCCTGCCCGGCCATGTGGCAGCGGCTTCACGCGCCACATGCTTCGATCCGGCCCCAGGTCCACTGCTGGAGCGCGCATGAGCAACCGCAACCACTACTACCTCTCCGTCGACGACATCCGCAGCGCGCACGGCGCCGACCCGGCGCTGGCCTGGCAGGGCTCCAGCCCTGACGACCTGGCCGCCGCACTGCAGGAGTCCCTCCGCGGCGCGGGCCTGTTCGAGCGCTGGCGCGCGATGCAGCCGGACCCGGACGAGGTGGACATGAGCCTTGCCGCCACCGATCCGCAGGCCACCGCCAGCGCCAGGGTCGCCGACCTGCACGTGGACCTGGACCTGGTCACCGACCTGCCGATGCGCGTGGTGCGACCGCGGCTCAACTGGCTGATCGGCGCGAGCTGGCAGCTGCGCGACATGCGCGCCGCCTGAGCGGAGCCCGGCGGGGGAGCCTCGCACTTCCGGCCCTTGGAAATACCGCCCCGGTGTGGTTAGAGTCGAGCGCTTGACCTGCCCGTTCCGCGCCGCGGACGCCACCCCTGGGGAAAATCGATGCCTCGTCTCCGCCTGCTCGTGATCGCCACCTCGATCGCCATGGCTGCCTGTTCGCAATCGTCCAACGACAACCAGTCCACGCCCGCGCCTGCCGCGAGCGCGCCGGCGGCCAGCGCCAGCACGGCCCACGCCAACCCGTTCTATGCGGCCAGCACGCTGCCGTTCCAGGCGCCGCCGTTCGACAAGATCCGGGAAGGCGACTACCAGCCGGCGATCGAGGAGGGCATGCGCCAGCATCTGGCCGAGATCGAGAAGATCGCGAACAACCCCGAGCCGCCGACCTTCGACAACACCTTCATCCCGATGGAGAAGTCCGGTGCGCTGCTGCGGCGCGCGATGCTGGCTTTCGACACGGTGACCGGTGCGAACACCTCCGACGCGCTGCAGAAGGTGCAGGAGACCGAGGCGCCCAAGCTCGCGGCGCACCAGGACGCGATCTACCTCAACGACAAGCTGTTCGCGCGCGTGGAGACGATCTACAACCAGCGCGACAAGCTCAAGCTGGACCCGGAATCGCTGCGCCTGGTCGAGGTCACCTACAAGGACTTCGTGCACAACGGCGCCAAGCTCTCGGCCGATGACAAGGCCAAGCTGAAGGAGCTCAACAAGGAAGAGTCCACCCTCAGCACGCAGTTCACCAACAAGCTGCTGGCCGCGACCAAGGCCGGTGCGCTCACCGTCGACGACGCGGCCAGGCTCAAGGGCCTGTCCGAGGGCGACCTGGCCGCCGCCGCGCAGGCGGCCAAGAGCCGTGACCTGGATGGCAAGTGGACGATCCCGCTGCAGAACACCACCCAGCAGCCGGCGCTGAAGGACCTGGACGACCGCGCCACCCGCGAGGCGCTGTTCAAGGCCTCCTGGGACCGCGCCGAACACGGCGGCGACAACGATACCCGCGCCATCATCGCGCGCATCGCGCAGATCCGCGCCGAGCAGGCCAAGCTGCTGGGGTACCCGACCTACGCCGCCTGGAAGCTCGAGGACCAGATGGCCAAGACGCCCCAGCGCGCGATCGATTTCATGCACAACCTGGTGCCGGCCGCCACCGGCCGTGCCGAGCGCGAGGCGGCCGACATCCAGAAGGTGATCGACCAGCAGCACGGCGGCTTCAAGCTGGCTGCCTGGGACTGGCAGCACTACGCCGAGCAGGTGCGCAAGGCCAAGTACGACCTGGACGAGAACCAGATCAAGCCGTACTTCGAACTCGACAACGTGCTGCAGAACGGTGTGTTCTACGCCGCCAACCAGCTCTACGGCCTGACCTTCAAGGAGCGCCACGACATCCCGGTGTGGCAGCCGGACGTGCGGGTGTTCGAAGTGTTCGACAAGGACGGCACCTCGATGGCGCTGTTCTATTGCGACTACTTCAAGCGCGACAACAAGGGCGGCGGCGCCTGGATGAGCAACCTGGTCGAGCAGTCGACCCTGCTCGGCACCAAGCCGGTGGTCTTCAACGTCGCCAACTTCACCAAACCGGCGCCGGGCCAGCCCGCGCTGCTGTCGTTCGACGACGTGATCACCATGTTCCACGAGTTCGGCCATGCGCTACACGGCATGTTCGCCGACACCAAGTACCCGTCGCTGTCCGGCGCCAACACCGCGCGCGACTTCGTCGAGTTCCCCTCGCAGTTCAACGAGCACTGGGCGACCAACCCGAAGGTGTTCGCGCACTACGCGATCAACTACAAGACCCACGAGCCGATGCCCAAGGCGCTGGTCGACAAGATCCAGAAGGCGCGCCACTTCAATAGCGGCTACGACATGACCGAGCTGGTCGCCGCGGCGCTGCTGGACATGGGCTGGCACACCCTGCCGGCCGACGCGCCCAAGCAGGACGCCGACAAGTTCGAGCAGGAGGTCCTCAGCAAGGACAAGATCAACCTCTCGTACGTGCCGCCGCGCTACCGCTCCAGCTACTTCCAGCACATCTGGGGCAACGGCTACGCCGCCGGCTACTACGCCTACCTGTGGAC
>NZ_DASSES010000100.1:0-28525 GCF_035695185.1 Frateuria sp. | reverse complement strand
AGGTTCGGCGGGCAATGCACCGCCAGCAGCCCGAGGCGCGCGCTCAGCTCGGTGAGCGCGTGGTCGCGGTAGGGCTTGGGCAGCGCCAGCACCAGCGCCTCCTCAAGGTCGGCCGCCATGCGCACGCGGCCGTCCAGCATGCGCTTGACCGTCTGCCGGTTCGCCTCGCTGTCGGCGTACGGATCCTTGCTCTGCTGGAACGGCACCGTGCGCGCATGCAGCGGGGTGCGCTCGTGGTAGAGGTCGGCCACCGCCTGCGCGTACGTGCGCTCGGTGAGCGCGCTGCGGCTGATAGCCAGCATCACGTGCTCGGCGATGACCTGGGCGCGGGTCTCACGCACGGCGGCGCTCCTCCGTGGCCAGCTCGATGACATCGCTGGCCACGTCGGCGCCGGCGATCGACAGGAACCGCCCACGCTCGGCGATCATGCAGAGCACCAGCTGCTCCAGGCTGGCCGAGGCGATGCCGTTGCGCCGGGCGCGGGCGAGCAGCTCGCGCAGGGTGATCACCTCATGCGCCGCCGCATGCGCCTGGCTGGCGAACACGTGCCGCGCCCGCGCCGGGGCGGCGCCTTCCTGTAGCTCAAGCATGGGGTGAAACCTCCGGGTCAGGCGTCGCGGTATCACCGGTGGCAGGCTGGGCCATCGGTAACTTGCGGAGGGAGTCGTGGTGGGTGCGGAGCGCGCGCAACGTGTTGGGCGACCAGCGGGGCTTGCCCGTGGGGCTGGGGATGCCGCGCTCGGCCAGCTCGCTGGCGGCGCCGCGCAGGCTGCGCGTTTTCAGCAGCCGCACCGCCGCTTCGCGGTGGCACCAGGTTTCGGGGTCGCGCAGCAGGCGGCGATCGCCGCCCGCGCCCACGGCCACGCAGCCATAGGGCACATGGCCGTACACCTTGCCCTGCTCGCGCAGCGATGCGTTGCACTCGGTGGCACGCTGTACGGCAAGGTCGCGCTCGTACTGCGCCGCGGCCAACTGGATCGTCAGGCTAAGCCGACCGGCGGGCGTGCTGCTGTCGATCAGCTCGGTCACGCTATGCACCGCCACGCCCAAGCGCTCGGCCGTGCCACGGAAAAAAGCCAGCCCGTCCAGCGCGTCGCGGAACAGCCGGTCCAGCCGCAGCACCACCACGCCCCGCCCTTCTCCGGCCTTCAGGCGCGCCAGCAGTTGCTTGCCTGCCGGGCGCTTCGCCAGCGGAACGCTGGCGCTGACGCCGCCGTCGAAGTGCACATCGATAAGCGTGTGCCCATGCAGCTCGCAATACGCCCGCAGGCGCTCAATCTGCTGGCCCAGGCTCAGGCCCTCGCGGGCCTGCTCCTCGGTGGATACGCGCACGTAGCCGAGGAGGTTCATGCGGCGGCCTGCTTGCCCTGCTGACGGTCCACGGCGAGTAGTTGAGCCGCGCTAACGGCCTTTCCGCACGCCAACTCCATGCGGAGCGCCAGGGCTCGCGTCGTTACGTATCCGCGGTTGCGGTGCAGACGAAGCATCTCGCGCGTTATCCCGGCTGCCTTAGCGGCCGCGGTCATCGTGGGGAAGCAATCCTGGAATCGTTGCACTGGGTTCATGTTGCACATCATGCCAACGTGAAGTTGGCGTTGTCAACAAGTCAAAATTGGCCATTCGGAAGGGGCAAGCTGCAAAAATGACTTGGCAAATCGAATGCGGTGTCGAACCGTGTGCCATGCCAAGCCGTCCCAGCCCCTATCAGGAATTCGCCGAGCGCTTGCAGCTCGCGTTCGATCGCACAACGATCAAGCGCGGGCGTGGGCGTGTATCTGAGGTCGCGAGCCACTACCAGGTCTCGCGCGAAACAGCGCGCCTGTGGTTTGCTGGATCGGCCATGCCCGAGCTGCCTCGGCTCATCCAGATAGCCCGCGACTGCGACGTTGCACTTGAGTGGCTCGCCACAGGCCGCGGTTCCATGACGCCACCGCACGCGGGCGTGCGCGACGAAGGCCGACCGTATATGGCGAGCCTTAGCGAGGATGAACAGGCTGTCGTCACTGCGATGCGGTTGCTGCATCCTCATCGCCGCCGCGGACTGGTGGCGCTGCTAACCTGAGGCGCCAGGTCAAACAGGGAGGGGAGCAATGCGCAAGCTGATCTGTATCGCTTTGGGTGTGGCCTTGATTGCGGGCTGTGGCGTACGCCCAGATGGCAGTAATGGCCAGCGTCGCGACTTTGATGTCCAGAGCATGAGTTACGAGCAGGCATACCATCATGCCAGCAGCTATTTTCAGCAATGCACGCGCGGCATAGTCGGGTTCGCGCCCGACGTAGTGAACAGCAACATCTACCCCGACACTAAGACAGGCCAGATCACCGTGGCGAACAGCAGCGGCATTGTCGTCGCTCGCGCCACTATTACCTCTGTGGACAAGGGTGCCCACGTAATGATCGCGACGATCAAACGCGCCGGTCTTTGGAACGCGAAAGACTTGGATGCGATCGAATCGGCGGTACGCACTGGCGCTATCGCCTGCAGGTAGGGGACTAACGCGGACCAGCCGCGCCGATCTGGCGCCAGACAGGGGCGCCTACGCGCCTTTGCCGAGTTCGGCGGCTAGCACGGCTGCCTCGGCAACAAGCTTCTCGTAGCTGCGCGGGATCCGCCCCGATGCCACCAGTCGCTTGAACACGGCATAGCAATCGCGCTTGCCCCCTGCGTTGCGCAGGGTGTCCTCGTCATTGAACCAGGCGTAGATGATGTTCTTTGGCGCGGTCGACCGGTACTGGAAGAACAGCCGGTAGCGCTGGGGCATGCCCTTCTTGGCCCGCCGCCAATGGCGATTCGCGGGGCCGAGTGTGTCGCCCAAGCGGTAATCGGCGTGATCAGGGTTGCTGGGCACGCGCCGCAGGATGCAATCCATCACGCACTCGAGCAGCTTCCACAGGCGATGGTGGGGCGCGTTGTCCGGGTCATCGCGCAGCAGCGCCTCCACGTCGGTCATCAGCTGATCGAGGTGGTCGATGAAGATGGGGTGCCCGTACAGCGTCCAACCGTTGGAAACCAACGCGTCAGAGTCCTTTCCGACTGGCATGGCGTTACATCTCCTTGGCTTCCGCCTCGAGGATGGTGTGCATGCGGTTCTTGATGCTGTCGAACCGTTCGAACAGCGTGCGCGGAATCGGGCGAATCCGCTCCGGATGCTGGGCGATGTCTCGGTCGATCAACTCGACGAAATCGCGCTCCGGTTGTGTCTCAGCCCGCTTCCGATCGAGGCTTACGACTTTCTGCGACATGGGTTTCTTCCCTCACGGCAGCCCTTGGTCCTGCCGACGGCGCGAAGCTTCGCGCACAAACCTGTTTGCCGTCTATAGAAATTCTCATTTCGGCCTGAGAATTTACCAAATAGGTAACAAGTCACGGTCGGCGTTCATACAACAGGCCAGATGGTGGGCTATCGGCCGTCGAGGCGCCGTCTTTAACGCAAGGCCCTCGCGTTCTCCGCCCTCACCCGCTCCCGGCAGGGCTGGGCGATGTTGTACTTGTCCACCTCGAACTCGTAGAGCGCCAGCAGGATCCGTACCCAGGCGGCGTGCTCGGGATCAGTACGCGGCTGGGGCGGTACTGGCGTGGGCGGGGCCTGGTCGCACACCGCTTCCGATCTTGGCGTTGATGCGCTCGCGTGCCGTGTCCAGCTCGCGCACGATGTCAGCAGGCACAGTACGGCAGTCACCAGGCACCAGCACGGTGCGGATGCGCGCAGCAGCTTCATCGCCGGCTCCTTGGGTGTCGTTGCGCGCCTGGTTGGTGGCGCGCCGGGTAGTGGCGCCAATGGCCTCGATGTGTCCATCTCGCTGTGCGTCGGCATCCGCCTGTCGGGTGTCGGCGCGGTAGGCCTGCGCATCGCGCGCATTGCCCTCGGCGTGTCGCCCCCAGGCGTAGCCGCCTCCGACCGAGGCCAGCGTCCACAGCACCAGCGCCAGCAGCAGCCAGGGCGATGGCAGCACCTTCACGGCGCAGCCCTGCCCTGTGTCACGTAGCGCCACCACGGGCATGGCGCCTGTATCGCCATGAACGCCGCCAGCGCGCAGTGGAAGGCCACCTCGTACAGCGAGGTGCCGCGCATGCGGGGGATCAGCAGCAGCACTCCGGCGCTTGCCGTGATCGCCACCAGCACCGCCATGCGCAGCACATGCCGAAACCACCCGCGCGGGGAGGTGTCGGCCGGCCGCGGGGTGGTGTCGTGCAGCATGGCCATGCCGGTGGCCAAGGCCACGAACGCGGCCACGGCACTGATCAGCTGGGTCATGGGGCGTCTCCACTGGGCGTGGGGGCCGCGCGGTCCTTCACCTCGCGGCCAATCCGGTCGCGCACCGCCGGCACCAGCGCCTTGGCGAACAGGGAGAGCAGGCCCGCGATCGCCGGCGCGGCCCCCTGCGTCCAGCCCATGTGCGGCAGCACACCGAGCACCACGGTGCAGACGGCGCCGAACAGGGTGAAGGCCAGTGCCCAGGCGAACATGCGCAGGCGGGTGACGTTGGGCGGCTGCAGGATCAGGCCCGCCGCGGCCCCGGCGAAGGCCATGAACACCACCGGGGCCGGCACACCCACGAAATCGAACGGTTGGCTCCAGGTGGCCAGCGCCGCCACGTAGGCGCTGGCGCTCGCCTTGAGCCAGCCCGGCCCCGGAACGTAGGTCATGCGGCGGTCCTCGCAAGGTAGGTCTTCGGGGTGGGCATCTGCCCGGCCGGCTCGGTGGGCAGGCGTCCACGCGCCAGGTCGTAGGCGCGGTCGATCACCCCGGTGTCGCCGCTTTGCGTGCCATCCCAGCGGCCCATCACGCGGCGGCTCCAGCCCTCCCCGAACGTGGCGAACGTGCGCAGCCCACGCAGGAAGCGCATGCGCTCCTGGCACAGCTCGTCGGTCAGCGCCGTGGGGCCGTAGTCGGCGCAAAAGCCCTGCACCCTGGCCACCGTGCGCGGCCCGCACGCGCCATCGGCGGGCGTGCCAACGATCATCTGCAGGGTCTTCACCGAGCGGCCCACGCCACTGTTCACGGCGAAATCGAACAGCGCGTAGTCCACGCCGGCGGGCAGGTTGTCGCAGCCGGCGAAGGTCCAGTAGCGGCGGCGGTAGATCGAGCGCCGCTCGGCCTCGGTGCTCACGCGCACGTCGCGGCGCGGCAGGCCGCGCAGGTCTCGATCGTCGTCGTACACGGCCTGAGTGATGCCGTCCTGCGTGGCGCCGCCGGGGTCGCTCGGGTGATGGCTATAGCCCCGCTCGTAGCCGAGCGTGAACTGGTAGCTGATCTCGAAGGCGCCGGTACTCATGCCCGCAGCGTGGCGGGCGCGAGTGTTGCGCCTCCATACTGGGGGCGAAACGCGGCAGGCGCAGCCATTCGCCGGCCCTGAGACACGCGCGGCTTATCGTCCCGCCATGCCTCGCCACCCTCCCCGCAATCTGCACTTCATGGGGCCCACCGCGATCTGCGATGCGTGCGGGCGTCCTGGTTGGGATTGCCACGCGGCGGGCCTGGCCTGCTTCTTCTGCGGCTCCGGCGTTTTCATGCACCGCAAGTTCTGGCTTTACACGCCCTGCCCCGATTGCGCGCCCGGGGATCGCGCGCTCTGCCCCTCGTGCAAGGGCGCCGGCATCATCGCCACCCCGCGCGCCGAGGTCACCATGGAGGATCTGCGGGAGGAGTACACCAAGCTGGCGGACCGGTACCGGTGGCAGCGCTACCCGGTGCCGGCGCCGCTGATGGAGCGGTTGCGCTGGGTAGGCTGGCCGCCGGCGGCTTGACCAAACGAAAAGGCGCCCGGTGGAAAGGCACCGGGCGCCGGGGGCACTACGTCCAAGGGCTCAGGGCTAGGGGGGCGAGGGAGCCGTTGGACGTTGGCAGGTTAACGATCACCTCGCGAGGCTGCCGTGATTCGCGTCACATACCTTCACGGTTCTTTCACAAACAAGCGAGGCCCCCGGTCATCGGTCCGCGCCTGACTTACGCTGCCGGCTGGCGCCTGGCGGCCATCGGTTAAGCCCTGACTCACGAGAGCGGACAAGGTGGCGCCCTAGGACTGCCGGCGCTGTAGGCGCCGGCCGGCAGCGAGGGTCAGCCGGGCGCTACGGTCTCAGCAGTTTGCGCACATCCGCCTCCCACTGCTTGCGCTCGTCAGGTGGCGGAATGGAGGCCTCCACCTTGCGGAGCCGGCGCCAGAGGTAGACCAGCCCGGCGAGGTTGATCAGCAGAACGGCCCAGGCGATCACGGCAGCGGCTCGCGGGACAGGACGACGCGCTCGCGCGCCAACTGGGCGACGTAGCTGGCGGCCTGCGGTGTCACCACGCCGCGGAAGGACTGCAACAGGTTGCCGTTGGCGTCGTGGCTGTAAACCCGGTGCATTTCGGTCAGCAGCCCGGCACTGTCGAGCCGCGTGGCCTGGGTAAACAACGTGTCGGCGAGCGTCGCGTCGGTCTGTGCCTCCACGTCCACGTTGCAGATGAAGCTGGTGAGCATGGCCAGGTCGTCGGTGTTCACGTTGGCGAGGAAATCGGTGTAGCTGATGGTCATGGCGCTTCCTAGAGCCCGACGTTGGCGAGCAGGGTTTCGTGGTTGAGTTGCGCTTCCAGCGTTTCCGCGTAGGTCTGCGCGGTGATGGAAATGGCCCCTTGCCGCCACACGTAGCCCACCTGGCCCGTCGTGTCGTAGTAGCCCTGGCCGTAAGCGGTGCCGTCCGTCGTGGGCTTCCCTGCGCCGCTGGCCCAGCCGCTCGGCAGGTTGTCGGCGTTGATCACCGTGCCGGCCGGCGGCACGTACTTGGCCCATCCGTCGAGCAGGGTCGCGGTACCGGCGAGCACGTCGGACAGGTGGATGGTGCGCGTCGTGTCCACCGTGGCGATCGGGGCGGCCGTGGCGTCGTCGAGCACCGGCACGCCGGCCGCGTCGATAAGGTAGGCCCAGCCGCTCATCACCAGGTTCATGCCGTCGTTGCTGTTCTGGGTGAGCACGACGCGGCAATAGCCCTGCTCGATCTGGAAGTCGAACACGCGTTTTCCGGCGGGGCGGTTCGGGATGGTGTCGATGGGCGTGACCATGCTGGGCCTCACTTCTTCATGATGGGATTGTGGGAATAGATGCGGTGCGCCGGGTCGATGCCCGCCGCGTAGCTGCACCCGCCCAGGTGGATATGCGAGACGGGCTGCGGGCCAATGCGCTCGACCTCCGTCACCGTCTCGATGCCGCGATCCGTCACGACCTGCCGGCCCTTCATGTGCGGCGCCCATTCCAGGCTCCCGTCCGGGAGGTCGAACGGCGTGCTGGCGCTGCCCTCCCAGACCGCGCCGGCGTCCGTGGTGAGCCGCACGCACTCGACCACGCGCCGCTCGACCGAGTGCAGCACGCGCTGGAACTTGTGCAGGCCAAGGCGCGGCAGGTCGAGGCAGTCGAACACGTCGCCTTCGCGAGCGTCACCGGCGCGCAGGCCCTCGGCCACGAACATGTGGTCGCAGACGCAATCGCCAGAGCCGCCGCCGCTGCTCGTTCCGCTAGTTGGGACCGTGACCTGTCCCGCAACCACGATGTCGTCGTAGGTCTGCAGCAGCGTGTTGATGTTCTGGGTCGCCAGCCACGTCTGCGTGCCGCCTGTAGGCCCCGGGTCATGGCAGTAGATGTAGTAGGTGCTCCCAGGTGTAAGGCCGGTCACGGCGTTGGCGACTGCGTTGTAGTGCGGGGCCGCCGCGCCCATGTAGTAGTAAAAAGCGTTGATCGAAACGGCACCGCTTGACGAAGCGCTAAGCGCAGTCGTAGAGCGCACAGCGCCGAAGTTGAGCGTGAGGCTGTTAGGGGCGTTTAGCTGATTGCCGAGCTTTACCCCACTATCCGGGATGACAAGCCGGTTGCCGTAAGTCGTCTGGTCGTCCAGGTATGGCGTACACACCGCCCCCCGCTCAAACTTCACGCGTGAGGCGCGAAGGTACACCGCGCCTCCACTGGCATCACGGGTCACATTTTCAACAAAGATGCGGACCTTCGCGTACGTCGTTCCCGCCGGTGGGGCCAAGTTCTCCAGCTTTCCGACCACGACGCCAGCGGTCGAACTGCCTCTGAAAATGCGTGCCGAGCGGGAAATAAGGTTCTTCGAAGCGTCGTACCACTCAATATCCGCCGAGGCATCGCCCGTCGCGAACTGGCGGTCGATCGCATAGGCGATCTGCACCGAGTACTGTTCGCTGGCGCTAGCTCGGATGAAGTCGCTGCTCGCGATCGCCGTATAGGCCGAAGTCGCTGAGCAGACATTTTCGAGGAAGGTTGGGAAGTAAACTGGCCCGTACAGGCCTGTACTTCCTGACGACCACCCGGACCCGGAGATAGCCCACCCGAGGAACCCCGAGGTCGAGTATGCGAGCGCGAAACACGGGTTGGCGATGGCGTTCTGCGACGGCGCGTACATGCCCGTCTGCTGTGCCGGGTCGTGGATCGCACCATAGCGGTCAGCACCATCAGGCACTTCATCGAGCGAGCTCGGGAACAGCGTCATGCTGAAGTAGTCGGTGCTGTAGGTCCCTGTCGTGTGGTTGGTGGCCACGGCCGCCGCTGCCACGTAGGCGGCACCGGAAGGCGCGGAGGCAACCACCTTCGACAGGGTGTTGCCCGTGGAGCCGGTGACCGCATAGCCCAGGCTCGGCGGCAGAGGGTTCAGGCTTGCGTCGAACCATTGCAACGCGCAGGCGCAGCTACCGTTCGCGCTCGAGGCCTGAATCAGGCACTGCGCCATGACCTGCTGCCCCATGACCACCGGGCGCAGGCTGTCGTTGTACATGGTGGCGGTGGGCGTGCCGGTGTTGCCCGTGCGCACGCCCTTGCCGCCGGTGATAGCCCAGCCCACCCCCTTGTTGCTCCAGCCCGTATCGCCGGCGGCGAACCGTGGGTTGATCACCACCGGACCCACGGTGTCCTGGCTGTTGTCGGCGCCGTTCTGGACAATCTTTCCCTGGCTGCTCACCACGTCGCTGTAGCCGCCGAACACGTCGCCGAAAGCCACGGTGCGCACGCGGTAGTAGAACAGCGCGCCGCTCGTCTCCGGATCCGTGAAGGCGGTGGCGCGGATGCGCGCGCGCTCGTTGAACCCGGTGGTGGGCGAGCTGCTGCGTTCGATCGAGTACTCGACGCCCGCGGCTTGGAAGGTGCCGGTGGACCAGCTCAGGTGGACCCCATCGGCCAGCGAGGTCGCGGTGATGAGTACGACCGTGGGCGGGATCTGCGCGGCCGCCACCTGGTGCAGGGTGCTGCCCCAGTCGCTCTTGGCGCCGCACTCGGAGATACCGCGCCACTCGAACTCGTAGGTTTTCTCCCGGTCCAGCCCGTCGACCAGGATCTCGCGCATGGCCGGAAAGAGGCGGCTGTCACTCCAGGCCTCGGTTCCCTGCTCGCGCCAGCGCACTTCGATTTGGGTAGCAACGGACTTGGCCATCAGCGTCGCGCCGCGCGGCCGTTGAGCGGCACGCGATAGATGCCGGATGAGGGCGTCCCGCCAAAGCCCGGCTGTGGGTAGATCACCCCGGCATCATCCGGGGCACTGTCGCCCACGCGGATGTTCACCACCGGGATCTCGGGCGGCTCGCACCATGGCTTGCCGGTAATGGAACTGACGAAGGTGGGCGCCGTGCCTGTGCCGGCGGCCGGTACCGAAGGCGCCGCATCCACGCCGGTGATCTTGGCCGTGAGTTCGTTTTGCGGCTCGATGCGCTGCACGATCAGCGGCATGGTGACCAGGTTGCGCTCACCCACCACGGCCAGGTCACCGATCTGCACGTTGGCCGGCAGCGCGGCGGCCAGCACAAGGTCCTGCACGTCACCGTCGCCGGTGGTGGTGATGTTCACCACGGCCTGCACGGCATCGTCCGAGCGCACCTGAATTGCGTACAGCTTGCCCGCCTCCATGGGCACCACGCCGGCGAGGGTCACCGTCAGGCGGTCGCCCGAGATGCTCTTGACCCGGGCGCTACAGACGCCCCACTCCACCACGTCGCTCGCGACCGATACCAGGTCGCCGCGCTCGCACACCAGGAATTCCACGTCCGCCATCCAGGTGTAGACGTTCTGGCGCTGGGCGGACGCTTCGAGGTGATAGGTGGCCAGCCGCCACACCGGCGTCGGATCGCTGCACATGCGCAGGTCCATCTTCTCGAAGCGCGTGGCGTTGGTCTTGTCGTAGCCGCCGGCGTAGACCACCAGCTCGTCCTCCTGGTTGTTCGCTTCCGGGTTGATGAACTGGCAGCGCAGGGCGTGGGGTGGGTCGAAGAACGCCCGTTGCCCGCGGAAGTCCCAGCTGTTGGCGGGCGTGAACATCTGCACCGGCGTGGACTGCGCAATGTCCCGCACGCAGCTGTAGCGGCCGTTGCGCATGCCGAAGGTGGCGCGCCCTCCCGCCAGCACGTCCTGGGCCAGGTCGAACAGCGACCGGCCGCCCTGCTCCACCTGGTTGTAGCCGTACCCCATGGCGTCGCAGTCCTGCGCCCAGGCGATGATGGCGTCGAGGTCCATGCGGTCGGCGCTCACGCGCCGCGCGACCGCCTGCTCCGGCGCCGAAGTCAGCAGCCAGTGGTAGATCCACGCGTTGTTGGAGGTGGCGACATCATCGACCCACACCTCGTTGACGTGGTCGTAGACGGGGATGCGCTGGCTGGCCACCACACTCACCGTGCTCACCACGCTGTTGAGCTGGTCGGTGGCACGGATGCGCAGGGCCAGCTTGTTGGTGCCGGTGGTGCTCGCGCTGGATGGGCTGATCGAGCGCAGCACGGTCCAGGTCATGTCCGAGTAGTCGCTGACGGTCGTCGCGCTCCAGCTGGTGGAGACGCGCCGCACGAGCACCTCGTACTGCCCGGCGGCAGGCACCTTCCAGCGCAGACCCACGCGCAGCGTGCGGCGCGCGGAGCCGGTCACGGTGAAGTTGGTGCCGTCGCTGGCGATGGTGGAGGACGATGGCACCAGGCCATTCGCCGCGGCTGCACTGCTCCAGGCGCTGTCGCCGACCTTGCGGTAGAGGATCGAGACCGACACATAGCCGGTCACGTCGCGCCCCTTGCTGTCCACCCCGAACAGGCCAGAGGGGAACTGCAGGTCGATCGACAGTTCGTTGGCACCCGTCTGGCTGGTGCGCGTGTCCGAGGCCGCATCGCTGTTGAGGTTGGTCCCCACCTGCAGCTCGTACACGTCGTGGGTGAACAACGTGGGGGTGGTGCTCACTTCCCAATCCACGCCGTCGTAGTTCGCGATGGGCGTCTCGCCGATCTTGATGTCGGAGACATCGAGGGTGCCGGGGCCGAGGTCCAGCAGCATGCGCAGGAACTGCTCGTCACCGCAGATTTCGGTGTACGGCAGCGCCGCGTGGGTCGGATAGAACCGCACGGTGCCCAGCACCAGCGGCACCGGAGAGTAAATCGTCGCCCGGTTCTGCGTGCCGGTCAGGGCGCTCAACGGGTCGAACGCGTCACCGTTCGCCCCGGGCGCCTTGGGCATCGGCGGTGGAACGAGCAGGTTAACCACCGTGAAGCCGTAGGCGAGGATCTTCAGCGCAGTGGCAAAGTCGCCGGTCCAGTAGGCATAGACGATTGCCACGATCACCACGACGACCTTCAGGAGCTTGTTGTTACTGCCCTTCGGGTAGGCCGTCACGTGCAGGCGTTGCCCGGCCTTCGGCCGCAGGCAGGGCCAGAGCGACCGGGGAACCTCCTCCCCGCCGAGCTCGACACGCAGGTTGTCGGCGGCGCCATCGCCCAGGATCTGTGCGATCGTCTGCCCGGCCTTGGCCTCGGCGTAGTAGGTGTCCCGCTGTAGCGGGTGCGGTCGCGCGACGACGCCGACCAGGGCAGTGCTGCCGTCAGCCATGGCGGTAGAACCCCTCGATGCGGTTGCTCCAGCGCGGGCAGTCGAACCGTTCCACGACGGAGGCGTACCCCGACAGGGCGTGCAGGAAGCGGCTGCCGGATACCGCAACGCCGCAGTGCCACGGACGCTCGGCAATGCGCAGAATCACCAGGTCACCGGTGGCCGGACGAGCGACCTGCCGCCAGCCGGCAGCAAGCCCCGCGGCCACGGCCTGGCCGATACGTTCCCAGTCCTCGCCGTCGCGATAGGCATCGCCGTAGTCCGGAAGGTCCACGTGAAACACATCGCGCTGCACCATGCGCACCAGGCCCCAGCAATCGGCGCCGGTACGCGCCCTGCCCTTGTCCATGTAGGGGATGCCCACGTAGGGCGCCACCCAGGGTGGGGCCGCGCTCACAGGAACAGCCCCGGCGAGTTGGTGGGCGTGTAGCACATCGCCGGCACCTGCTGGTTCAGGATGTCGTCCTCGAAACCCAGCGTGGCGTTGATAACCAGCACGTCATAGGTGGCGTTCTTCAGCGAGAAATTGAACGGCCCGGCCTCGACGGTATCCGGGCTGCTGGCCAGGATGACCTCCATGGTCACCTGCGGCACGCCGCTGATGGTGCGCAGCAGGCGCAGCACTTCGCGGTCGACGTTGTCCACGACAATGTCGACCTGCGGCAGCTGGTCCTCGCGCTGGTCAGGCAGGCGCAGTTGCATGGGGCAAGGGTTGTAGGTGCCCGCGCTGCGCACCACCGGCTCGCTGTTGTTCACCAGCCGCTGCGTGGGGATGTCCGGATGGGTGATGGTCAGGCAGACCAAGAACACCTCGCCGGTCTCCTGGGCGAACATCGCCCGCATGGCATCGATGCTTACCGGGTTCATGGCAGGCGCTCCAGTTGCAGGCTGACCTTCCAGCGGTTGATGGAGCGATCAAGGAAGGCGCCGGACGGTCGCTGGATGAACCGGTAGCTGGCCGCCTGGCCAGTGCGGAAGTCGGTCCAGTCGAACGGCAGCGCGTCCTGCAGCGTGTTCTCGTAGAAGTCGATCAGCGTCTCGTACTGCGCCTGCGTCAGCTTCAACGAGCAGTTGAAGGGCGTGACCACAGCGGTGAAGCGACGGCGGACCTTGGCCACGCCCGCGTCCATATTGCTGCGCACCACGTTGCTTGCCGGCTGGTACGCAGCGCCGCTGTTGGCCTGCGGGGGTGGAAGCGATGCGGGCCAGGTTGCGTTCGGCATGGTCAGCCCCCCGCCGGTGCATAGCTGCGGGCCTGGCGCCGCAAGCCGAAGGCGCCGGCGATGGACTGGCCCAGCGGGCCACCGCGGGCTACGTCCTGCGAGGCCGCGGCGAGGAACGCATCGAGCACCCACCGCCCGTCGCTGTCCTGACGGGAGTCCACGCGGTCGCCCGGCTCGGCGCGGTTGATGTTGATGATCGGCGCCTTGCCGTCTCCGCTTCCGCCGTAGGTGCGCGGCGTGCCCACCGGGCCACCCTGTGCGAAACGCGGCAGGCGCATGGCGTTCAGGTCGTCCATGAAGCGCTGGCCGTAGTAGTTGGTGGCCTGGGCCGTGATCACGTTCTCGCCGTTGGACAGGCGCGCGATCACGTCGTCGCTGGTGCCCGTGCCCGGGCCGCTCACGCGCCCGCCCGTGGCATAGCCGCCACCCGAGGCGCCGGCGAAATCGAAGCTGCCGCTGAAGCTGCCGTCGCTGCCTATGCTGCTGTACTCCGCGGCCGACCCGCCCAGCGACGAGAAGCCCGAGGCGCCACCGCCACCGATCCAGCCGAGCAGCGCGCTTTCGGCCTTTGCCCACAGGGCGCGCGCCACCATGCGGGCCAGCATGTCCTCGAAGTCCTTTTCCACGTTCTTGAAGCTCGCGTGGTTCCCTCTTGCCCATGCCACGGTGTCGTCCATCAGGTCGGAGTACATCCCGCCCAGGCCTTCGCGCACCGTGCCGGCTACGTCCTCGGCCTGGGTCTTGAAGTCCTCCAGCGCTGCACGGGCGCCATTGCGCCAGTCGCCCATGGCCTCCTTGCGCTGGTTCCAGTAGCCGACCTCGCGCTGCGTCTGCTCGCGCTCCCACTGGTCGATCTCCTCCATGCCCTGCTTGTACTGGGGGGAGTCGAGCGCGCCGGCCTTGCGGTACTGCTTGGTCAGCTCGTCGCGACGGGCATCTGCCTGGGAGCGCAGCTGGTCGCGGATCTGCGCCTGCTGGGCGTAGTCCTGGCCGTGGCCGATGCTGGCGATGTCATGCCCGGCCGCCACCTCGCGCGAGCGCTGGTACGTCTGCAGCGACAGCGCAACCTGCCGGTTGATCTCGAGCAGTTGCCGCTGGGCGGCCAGGTGGTCGTTGTCGGCCTGCTTGCGCTGCGCGTCCGCGTCCTGCTCGGCCTGCGCACGCTTGGCCTCCACGTCGCGCAGCTGCTGCTCGATGCGGATCTGCTCGGTCGCGTTGCCCTTGTGCTGGCGCAGCGCGTCGGCCTCCTTGGCGAGGGAGGCATCGAGTTTCGCCGCGTGCTCATTGATCAGCTTGACGCGCTGCTGGTAGTAGTCCTGCTCGTCGATCAGCCCGGCGCGCAGTTCGCCCTCCAGCGTGCGGCCGCTGTTCGCGTAGATATCGTCAATCTGCTTCTGCGCGGTGCGGAAGGCGTCCACGTCGGCCTGCAGCGAGGCGCGGTCGACGCTTGCCGCGGCCTTGTTCGCGTACTTCTTGTCGACCGCCGCCAGCGCCTCTTTCTGGCGCGCCTCGAACTCGGCTCGCCGGTTGGGCGCTGCGGCGATGTCCTGCTGCGTACGCTCGTTGATCGAGGCGATTTCCCGGGCCTTGGCCTGGTCGCTCTTGGCCTGTTTGAGCAGGTTGTCGAAGAACGTGTCGTCGTCTTTCAGTGTGCTGGTCGAGCGGTCGCGCTCCGCCTGGGTGCTGGCGAGCACCCCCTCGAACCAGGCGCCGGCCGCGCTGCGCTGCTTGGTGGCCACGGCCATCTGAATGGTGCCAAGGTCCCCGGCGAGCAAGGCGTGGTTGCGGTCGCCGGGCGTGCGGGCCGCGGCGAGAAGCTGCGCATCGGACAGGCCGCCGAGCTGCGGCGAACGCCGGCGGATGGCGTCCAGCTGGCGGTTGGCCTGGGCCAGGTCGTCGGTATTGGTGCTGCCATACACGGCCTCGCGGCCGTAGCGCTTGGCCGCGTCGGCGGCCGCATCGATGGCGTCGGCCACCTCGCGCCAGGCACGCCCCAACAGCGTCAGATGCTCGCGTTGCTCGGCCGCCTTGGCGGCCACGTCCTGTGCGAGCGCGGTCTGCGCGATGGCGGCGGCAGCGGAGGTGTCGCCCATCTCCTGCAGTGCGCGGATGTTCTCGTACTCGGTGGCGGTCAGAAAATGCAGCTGCTTGTCTAGCTCCTGCGCAGCACGCAGCGGGTCGTCCTGCAGCGACACGAGCGCCGCCGCGGCCTGCTGGATGCTGCGGCCGGTGACCTGGGCATAATCGATGGCCGCCTGCCCAGCCTCCTCAAGGCGCTCGCCGCTCACGCGGCCGGAGTCGACCAGCAGCTGCAGGGCGGTGGCGCCATCGCCGCGGATGGTGGCCGCCATGGCGCGCACCTGACCGGTGGTCACGCCAGCCGACTCGCCGGTGGCGATCACCGCCCGATCGAGCGCCAGCGCCTCGGCAGCGCCCTTCCCCGCCTCCACGCCGAACAGCGCCAGGCCCGCGACCGTGGCCCCCACTACGGCGCCGACGCCACTGAAGGCCAGCTGCATCAGACCGCTGGCGTTGGCCAACGTCAGGAAGCTCTGCTGCGCGCGACCGAACTGGCCCGTGGCCAAGTCCTTGACGATGTAGCCAAGCTCCCGCCGCGCGTTGGCGTTGTTCAGGCTGAAGCTATGCATCGCCTCGCCCGCGGCAGTGATGCGGTCGCGGCTGGCGTCGATGACGCTGTTGAAGTGGCGGTAGTCGTCCGTGCCCAGCACGCCGGCAGCGTGGAAGTCCTTCAGCTGCTGTTGCTGCACGTCCAGCCGGTGCAGCGCCGCCACGGTCGGGTCGATCTGGCCGACCAGCTTTTCCAGGTCGTCGCGCTGCTTGGCGATGCCCTCGGCCTGTGCGGCCGCCTGCGCGGCGCGTTGCTCCTCCTGCATCATGCGCGTGGCGCCGGCCATGGCGCGGTTCTGCGCCTGCACCAGACGGTCCAGGCCCACGGTGGCGCTGGCGGTCGCCTGGGTGCTGCGCTGGCTCGCCTCGCCGGCAGCGCGCTCGGCCTCGGCACGCTCGCGTGAGGCCTGCACCATGGCACGGATGCGGGCGGCCGCCTGTTCCGCGGTTTCGCCGGCGGCATCGGTGGCGGCGGTCGCCTGCTTCTGCGCCTCAGCCATCGCGCCGGCCGCTTCGGTCACCGCCTCCTGCGACTTCTCCAGCGTGTCGAGCGCACCGGCATTGTCGAGCAGCGAGGCCTTCATCTGGCCATCGCCGGCGACTTCGAGCTTTACGCGCAGGGTGTTCTCGGTGATCACGGGTCAGGGCTCGCGGTGCGTTTCTGCTCGGCTAGTTCGGCCCATGCACTCAGCAGGGCCTCCTCGATCGTGCGCAGGTCATCCAGCAGGTCTGCCACCTCCATGGCGTGGATGGGATCGCCCGCCGGCGCGCTGGCCTTCCAGCGCGGCAAGTACAGGTTCAGCGTCGCGATGCAGGCGCTGTAGTCGAACCCCGTGACGCACGCGAACCCGGTGCGCCACTGCGTTTCGCATACCTCGTAGGCGGCCATGGCCGGCCGGCACTCGGGCAGCACCTGCGGGCGTGGGCAGTCGGTACCGCATCCGCCGGTCAACCGGCATTGCCGGCAGTACGCCGGCAGGTCGGTGTCCGGGTAGAGCGCGTCCAGGTCCCACAGCCGCTCCTCCTTGCCTTGCGCGTTCGTTACGCCTGGGCCGGCACCGGCAAGCCAGCGAGCCCAGGCAAGGAGTTTTTTCCGCGCGCTCCGGTGCTGGCCTCCACCAGGCCGGCGAGCAGCACATCGCGCACCAGCACGTTGTTGAGCAGCGCCTGCAGGTTGTCCGGGGTAAACGGGATCTCCGCGCCCGAGGGGTCGGCGATGCCCTTCCAGCCCTTCACGCGCTCGCGCAGCTGGTCGTCGTCGGCCTTTACGCGCGCCTCGGTCAACGCCTGACGCTTGGAAGCGTGGTCGGCGGTGTCCAGTGCGCCCTCGACTGGCATCAGCTCGGCCATCTGGCGGGCGTACTCCCGCAGGGCGGCGTCGCGCTGCTTGAGCTCGTCGCGGGTGAAGGCCCGGTACTCGACAACAAAGGAGGCGGCGGCCGTGCCGCCATCCTCCTGCAGCTGGTCGATCGACAGCGGCCACCGCACGCGGCCGTCACTGGCAAAGCGGAACATGGCGAACCCTTAGTTGATGGTGGCGAGCGGCGTCTTCAGCGTCGCGGTGACGCCGATCTCGCCGGTGGTACGGTGGCCAGTGAACGAGGCCTGCAGGCGCACCCCTTTCGGCCCCGGCACCGTGGGGGTGGTGGTGGCAAACACCAGCGCCGGGATATTGATCTCCAGCGACTCGTTGCCATCGGTACCATCGCCCGTGCCCCGGGTGAGGGTGAGCACCAGGCTGCTGTCCGTATCGGCCAGCGCCGCATCCAGCAGGCCGGAGTCCTTCAGCAGCGCCTCCACCGTGCCGCTCACGGTCAGCAGGCCCTCGGGCAGGTCGCCGCGGTTGCCGTTGCCGCCGATGACGTAGGTGTCCTCGTCCAGGTTGTTGCCGATGGTGAAGTCGAGCTTGGTCACGTCCAGCGGCAGTGCACCACCGCCGAAGACCAGCGAGGCGGTGAGCGTGCTGAACGCCGCGTGGCCGGTGTCGTCCGGCGAGGCATCCAGCGGCGTACCGCTCTTGCTGTAGCCGCTGCCGGTGATGGTGGGCGTCACCTGCATGAAGCCGCTCGGGCCCACGGCAAACTGCGCCTGGGCGATGCGGCAGCCCGTCAGCCGCACATAGCGGCTGGCCGCGGTGAAGGCCGCGCCCAGGTCGCTTTCGAGCGTGAAGCTGGGCGGCAGCGCGGAGGCGCCACTGGCCGCCACGCCGAACACGTGGGTAGTGACGCCGGTGGCGGTGGTACTGGTGGGCGCGCCGAGCAGGTGCTTGAGCAGAAAGCCGATCGTCTGCGGCGCCGCATTCACCTGCAGCGTGCCGCCCACCGTACGGTTGCCGGCCACGCTGCGCGCGGCGCCGCGGAAACCGCTGATGGTGTCGTCGGTGTCGCGCTGCTGGTCCGCCTTCACGTTGTTCTGCACGAACGGCAGAATCACGGCGCTGGGCGAGGCCGGCGGGGTGGCGAAGCTGTCATCGGTCACGCCGATCAGGCGGACGTTGGAGCCGCGTACCTGGGGCATATCAGTGCTCCTCGCTCAGGGTGTCGGTCGGGGTCGGAGCCGTGGCGGGCGCCTCCGGGGTCTTGGCGTCCGCTTCGGCCTTCGCCCTGGCCTCCGCTTCGGCTTTCGCCTTGGCGGTGGCAACTTCGCCGCGTGCGGCCTTCTCGTCGGCGGCCGAGGCGAAGCTCATGCCCTTGGCGTCAACCAGGCGCACGGCCTCGGCCGCATCCACCTTGGCGCTGCCGCCGCGCTTGATGCCACCGATGGCGAGCACGCCCGGGCGCGCGTCCTTGGGAAAATGCACGGTGTAGCTCTTGGCTTGCTCGCTCATGGCGTCCTCGTGATGTCGTACTCGGCGTGGATCCGGGCAGCCCAGCACTGCATGGGGTGGCGCACGCCCTGGTCGGGCATCCACTCCTGCAGCCAGGCGCCATTGACGCCACCGGGCTGCGGGTTGCGCAGGCACAGGCGGGCGAAGATTTCCGGCAGCTGGGCGCGCTGGTCGGCGGCGGTTTCCCGATCCTGCTGCTGCCACAGCAGGCATACGTCCAGCTCGCTGGCGAAACCCTGCGAGCTGTGGCCGATCACCAGGCCGCTGTCCTCGCCCGTGCCCCAGCCGGAAGCGCGGCCGTCGCCCTGCTCCATGACGAAGCACGGCAGCAGGTTGGCCCCGATCTGCTCCCACGGCGTATTGGCCCGCAGCACGCGCGTCACCGGCGTGCCGATAAGCGCCTCGATATCGGCGGCAAACTCGTTGTCGCCACCCTCGAGCAGGGCGCGTAGTGCATCGGTAAAGGCCTTTACGCCCATGCGTGCAGCGCCCCCTCTACCTCGCGCTGGATCACCATGAACGGCTGCGCGGTTTCCACGCCATCGTCCATGTAAGGGCGCGGCGCCCCCTTCATGCGCATGCGGTGCTGCCCCTTGCCGGCCCACTCGCTCACGTAGCCGTTGTGGATAGCGCCGGCATAGGTGGCGGTGTTGAACACGTAGCCTGTGGGAAAGGCCACCTGTTGCTGTTGGTTGCGCAGCAGGTTGCCGGAGCGGCGCGGCACCGGGTACGACCACGGCGCGGCGCTGCGCGCGCCGTTAAGGTTGGCGCGGACGGCGGTGTTCACTGCCCGCACGGCAGCCGTCAGGCCACGCCGAAGGCTGGCGTCGAGCGCCGCGACTAGGCTGCGCATGCGCTCGCTGAGCGTCACGGCGCCACCTCGCTGATCGGCGGGTAGCGGCCGGTCTCCACCATGCCGCTCGCCAGGCCGCTGCCCTCATACACCACGCCGTCGTCCACGCCGCTGGCGCGCAGCGCCTCGCCCAGCCAGTACGTGGCGTTCTGCAGTGCCTCCGCGGACTTGCGGCGCAGCTCGGCGAGCAGCGTCGCCTGGTCCTTGTTCATGCCAGCGCTGGCGCCAGCCTCCACGAACGCATAGCGGCGGCGGAACAGCTCGGCGCTGGCGTACTGCACCTCGGCCTTGGCGGCGCAATCGTTGGCGTAACTGTCAGCGGCGAGCGCGGCATACACCGGCGCGCCCATCTTGGCTTCTACCCAGCGGCCGGCATTGGCGAGCACGCGCGCAAGGTAGCCCGTGGCCGGGTCCGACCAATCGCCAGGCGCGCCGAACTGCTGGGTATTGAAACCCTCGTCCAACACGTCGTTGATGGAGGCCTTGGCCATGCGCCCTCGTCTGAAAAAATGCCGCTCGGTGATGTGCCGCGCGGCAAGGCTTGCGGCGGAGTGAGGCTTACTGGAACAGCACGCGTGCGACCTGGTCGGTGTCGCCGATCGCCGCGTTGGTCTGGAACGTGCCCACGTAGTCGTTGGCCCGGGCGTAGATGTTGCGGGCGCTCTCCAGGCTCAGGTCCTTCCAGTCCGCGCGCTTGAGCTTGCGTCCCGGCAGCACCAGGTAGTAGCCGTTGAGGCTCGCCGGGATGTGCGTGGTGGCGATCACCGCCTGCACGCGCACCGTGATCGGCTGCATGTTCGCCTGGTAGGCCACGATCAGGCTGCCGGCGCTGGCGGTGAGCATCTTGGTGATGCGGCCCACCTTTTCCGGCGCGCAGTAGATGACGAAGCCCGCGTTCTGGCCGGCGGCGTAGCCCTTGTCCTTGACCGCGCGAAGGATCTGCGCGGAAGCCTTGTTGAGGGTCACGGTGTCGTCGGTGTCGAACGCCACGTTGACGCCGGCGGACAGCGCGCTCAGCAGGTTGTAGTGCCACTCGGCCTTCTTGTCCCACGCCTTGGCGTTGAACTCGGCCACGGTGTCCGATACCGCCCACCACTTCTGGAACCGCAGCCAGTCGTCGAGGATGCCCACGCCGTCGGCGAAGGTGCACACACCCACGCTCATCTTCGAGTCGGTCACCCCGCGGCGGATCTTCACCTCCTCACCGGCCTTGCGCTGGGTGAAGGTGATGCCCTGGTTGGCGTCCAGGATGTCGAAGCTGTCCAGCGTGGAGCTGCGCATGTCGACGAAGTCGAACGCCTGGGTATAGCCCAGGTCCATCTCCGGCATGTTGGTGTGGAAGAACTCCACCACGCGGTTGCTGGCGTCCACCAGGTTGGGGTTGTCGCCCGGGACGGCCCACTTGGTGGACAGCGCGGCCTTCACCCGCTCGGCCGTGGGCACCACCAGGCTGCCGCCGGGGCCGCCAAACACCTTGATGCCCGAGTCCTTGTCCACCTGCAGGCGCGGCGTGCCGCCCAGCTCGAGGAACAGGGATGGCAGGCTGAACTCGGTGTCGATCGCCTGGCGCAGCGCCTTGGTCAGCGCCTGCTCGTCGGTGATGGTGCCGAGCTTGCCGAAGTTGCCGAAAGTACGCATGGGTGCTGGCTCCGAATCAGGCCGCGAAGGCGTTGAAGGCGATCAGGCCGGTGGTCGCGTCGCCGGCGGCGGACGCTTCCAGCGCGTAGCCGATCAGCGTGTTGGCGGTGGCCACGTTGGTCACGACCTTGTTGGTGTCGTCCCAGTACAGCTTGTCCAGCGCGGCCCAGGCGACGGCCGCCTTGGGCGCATCGCTGATCTCGGCTTCGTAGGTGAAGCCGTTGATGGCGTTGGCGTCGGCGTTGTCAGTGGGAATGAGCACGTGCCCATTGCTCAGCAACGGGGTGTGGGCCAGCGTGGCCACGGCGAGGGCCAGCTGCAGCGTCTTGATCTGCGAAGCCGGCGAGCGAACCTGCAACATGGGTGTTCTCCTTTGCGCGGCTGCGCGTTACGCGGCCGCCAGGGCCGGGTTGTGGATCGGGGAGTCTTCCGGCGCCTGCTGCGATCCCAGGGCGCCCTGGTTGGTGTTGGCGCCCTTCATGCCGCCCTGGCGGTTGGGCACGCGCTTCTCCAGGCCCTTGTGCACGGCCTTGAGCTTGTCCACGCCCATGTTGGCGTAGAAGGTCTTGGCCTCCTCCACGTCTTCCGGCGCATCGCCGACCACGCCGAGCTGGCGCTCGGTGGCGATCACGTCCTCGATCAGCGCGGTCTTGTAAGCCTTGGCGTCGGCGATGTGCGCCTTGAGCTGGTCCGGGTTGTCCAGCAGGCCGGCATCGGCACCCAGCGCGGTCTTGAGCGCGGTGAGCAGCGTGGTGTTTTTCTCGCCGGACGCGGCCTTGGCCTGCAGGTCGGCGATCTGTTCTTGGGTCAGGTCCATGGTCGGCTCCGGGTGGGTATCGTTGGAACGGGGTGCGTTTTTCACGGCGCGGGCGCCGGGCTGCGCGCCCAGCCACACCAGCGACATCTCCAGCGCCTTGCCCGGGCCCATCCAGCGCCGGGCAGTCAGCTCGCGGCCGTCGCGGTCGACGATCGGCACGCGCTGGCGCGCCTCGAAGCCGATCGACACATCGCCGGCAATGCCGGCGTCCTGCTTGATCAGCAGGCTGGCGTTTTCCGGGGTCTTGGCGAAGAACGCGCGAGTGATCAGCACCTTCGCAGTCGTGCGGTCGGGCGGCAGCTGCAGGTCGGGCTCGCGCAGCATCGTGCGCAACTCCTCCAGCGGCATGGTCTTCGTCTCGGCCGCGAACACGCGGCCCTCCGCAGGCCCACCATCCCCTTCCCAGCTGGTCGGGTGGATGATGTACACGCCCTTGCCGGGAATGGTGCGGGCGAAGTCGTCGAGCAGGGACTCGTCGAAGACCTCGTTGTCGCGATCGATGCAGTTGTGCGCGAGCACGTACTCGCGCACTTGCAGTTCCTCGGCCGTGAACTCGCGCAGCGTGAACGCGTTGATTGCCGCCAGCGTCGCCTCGTCAACCGCAGCAGCGGCCTTGATGTGCAGCGCGAGCGACTTCTGCTGCGGCTTCACTTACGCCGCACCTCGGCGGCCGGCTTGAGGTTCGCCACGCGCCACGCGGCCTGTTCGCCGCTCAGTACGCCGTGGTAGTCCGGATGCTGCCAGGCGGGCGGCGGCGAAGGCTTGCCGGCGGCTTTCGCCGCCGGTTCACCCTTCCTGCCATCCGCCCCCGCAGATTCGGTGGTTTTCGTGGAACTGCCGCTCAGCTGATCACCGCCCTCGCCGGCGTCGTCCAGCGCCTTCAGGCGCTCGTCGATCGCCGCGAGCAACGTGGTGCGGTTGGCACCCTTGACCTCGGCCGCCTGCAGCTGCACCAGCGTGTCGCGATCCAGCTCGGGCAGCCTCGCGGTGATGTTGGGCACCGACTGCGCGAGCTGTTCCAGCACCTGCTTGTCGTCCATTGTCCGAGGCCTCTGCATGCATGGCATGGTCAGTAGGCCCCATCACACAACCGGCTAGCGTTACGCCTCCATACTGTGGGCGAAACAGTTACACCGCTTCCGCTGGCGGGTCGGCCGGTTCGACCCCGCAGCGGCAATTCGGGTGTGTGTCCTCCATTGGCAGCGGACCATCGTCGATCTTGTATGGGCCAACCTCCTTGAGCGAGATACACACCGGGCAGGCGTCAGGCGCGGTGTCGATGCCGTACCAGGCATACCCCAGCCCCTTGAAGCCGTCGCGCTGGCCACGCGCCTGCGCCAGGGCGATTTCCGATCGCGCCAGGCGCTCCCAGTCGTAAGCCTTGTCGCCGAAGCGCTTGCGCAGGCCGGCGGCCACCTCCAGCGGGTTCTTGCCGTCGTAGGCGCCCTGCTTGAGCTCCGCCACGATCTGGTCCCAGTACGTGCGCGTGGCCGTCTCGCGGAACTGCGGCGCCTCGCGCTCGTGGATGCCGGTGGTGGCGCGATCGCGGGCCTCGGCGACCACCTGCGCGGCCTCGGCGGTACGGTCCACGCTGCTGGCCGCGTTTTCCACACCGCGCAGCCAGGCTTCGAACACCTGTGCCACGAAGGCGCTCTGCGGGTTGCTGTTGGCGGCGATGAACGCGTCGAGTAGGCCCTGCAGGCGAGTGAGCAACGCCTCGGCGTCGAACGCGAACAGCAGCTCGCCGGTCGACTTGGCGGTCTTCGCCGGCAGGGTGAGCGCGGCCAGCGTGTCGTCCCGCAGCTTGTTCCACGCGGAACGAAGCGTGCTGACGGCCTCACCCTCGATGCGCGGCAGGTTGGGGTCGTCCACTGCCCAGGATTCCACCGGCGCGCCGGTGGCGCCCTTGTGGTGCGTGCAGGCATTGCGCTGCTGCAGGGCCTTGCTGACGGCCGCAGTCACCAGCGGGGAGAGTCCTTCGAGCGACAGCTCCAGCGCGGCGGCCTTGCCGGGTGCGCCACTCGGGTTGGCCGGGCCGGTGTTGTCCCGCGGCGGGTCGACCGCGCCAGGCGGCGGAGCGTTGCCGCCGTTGGCCAGCATCATCTGCGTCTGCGCGTTGAGGAACCCGGCCTGGGCACGCTTCAGCTCGTCGCGCAGGTTCGGCAGGCGCTGCACGATCTGCCAGTCGCCCGGCCGCCAGGTGCGGCCACGGCCGCGCAGCCACGTCTCCACCAGCCGCGTCAGGCCAGGCTTTCGCGCCTCGAACCGGGTCTTGCTCTCCTGCAGCACCACCTCGGCCTGATTGTCGGCCATGCGCTCGGCAGTGGAAAACTGCATGCCAAGCATCCACGCCGGCTGCCCGGTCTTGGCGAGGATCTGCTCGAGCATGTGCCGGGCCGGCATCTCGATGTTCAGCACCTTGCCGTCGCCGCCGATGATGCTGATGGCAATCTCGTCGTCAGCGCCAACGGCGGTCACGAAATCCGCGCTGTTCCCGCTGCGCTTGGCGTTGAGGGCGCCTTGCAGCGTGTCGGCGAGCGCCTTGCGGCGCTTTTCGAGGGTCGTGTCGGAAGACGCCTGCCGGTTCTTGGTCTTGTAGTTCACGTGGAACACCGGGTCACCGAAGCGGTCCCACACCTGCCCCGTCGCGTTGTGCATCTTCAGCAGGATCTGCCCCACGAACTCGATCGAGCGCAGCAGGCTCACGCCGTAGGGCTGGTCGTTCTCGGGGTTGAAGGCGCTGTAGATCAGGGTGCCGGGGTCAAGCAGCGCGTAGCCCTTGCCCTGCAGCACGGAGGCGGCCTGTTGACGCGCGGTGTTGCGCATCACCGTTTCCACGGCATCGGTGCCGTCGCGGCGCCCATGCACGTTCGGCAGCGGCGGCAGATACCAGGTCTCCAGCAGCCCGCTCTCGATGTTGCGGTTGAACAGCACGCCCTTGCTGTCGGCCACACGCAGGCCGATCACTTCGCGGCCCTTGCGGTCGAGCACCATCTCGCCGACCGTGAACCCCTGCTCGTACATTTCGTTGCCCTGCCCCGCGTAGAACGCCTGCAGGCCGCCCTGCAGGTCGCCCACGGGGATGGCGCCGAACAGGTCGCGCTCGATCTCCTGCACCAGCTTGTCGTTGGCGCCCTCCACGCCGAGGATGCCGTCCACCGTCACCAGCCGGTTGATCGCGCCGTCGAGGATGCCCAGCGCCTCGCGCAGCGCCTCGTAGAACCACGGGTTCACCTGGCGCGGCACGAAGCCGTTGATCTGTCCAGTCCACGGCCCCATCGCCATGCCGGCTCGCACCAGCGCACTGCTACCAATGTCGTTGGACTTGCGGCCGAACCACGAACGCGGCTGGAAGTTCATTCCTCGATCTCCGGAAGGTCGACGGTCTGCCCCGCCAGGCTGTGCGTGCTGTCGCCGAGGAACTCGATGCGACCATTGCGGACGAAGCTATGGCAGACGTGCCGTTTCGCAGGCACGCCTTCACCCTGCCACTGGTTCCACTGCTGCAACACCGAGGGTGTCAGCGTAGGGTTGTCGAGGTTGCCGTCGAAACCCCAGCAGTGCTGCTCGTTGATGTGCGGGCTGCGTGTATAGCCCTCGGGGGTCCACTTCACGGTGAGAACGACCCAACTCCCTACGCCGTCGCGAACCTGCGCACATCCGGGGCAACAAAATCGAATGCCGTAGAACGTACCGTCATCGTGGACAACAATCTTGGCTTTGCTCATGCTGCCCGCGCCTCTGCCCCGCAGCTGAACACGTCCACCTCGCCGCCCACCTCGTCGTACAACTTGCGCAGCATCTGCATCCTCCGGGCATCGATGTCGTGGTCGTCTTTCTTGGCGTAGATCGGCCACTTCGTGCCCTGCCGGGCCGTGTGGTTGGTCATGTGGTTGAGCACGTCGGTGTCGTAGGCCAGCGCGTAGCCGCAGGCCTGCATGCGCTGGCTGATGCACTGGGTGGCCCAGTGCTTGGCTGGGGCGCGCACGATGGTTTCCTCGCTGCCGTCATCACGGGCGCGATCGACCAGCGGCTCCCCGTCCTCGCCAATGCAGTCCACCGCGTTGGAGAACTGGAAGCCGGTCATCACCTCATCGAACCGCTGGTCGGCGTAGTCCTCCAGCGTCTGCAGGTCCTTGACCACGACGGTGCCGGCGCTGCCCAGGTCGACGCCCCAGTGAGGGCGGCCGCCGAACAGCTCCTGCAGGCAGTACACGAGCTCGCGCTGGATGTAGTAGTCCATGCCGCGGGCGTGGACGCGCAGCACGTCCTCGAGCTTGGGGCCGAGCTGCTCGCTGATCACGATTTCGGTGGGGTCGTTGGTTTCGCCCAGGTCCGCGCCGGCCCAGTACACGCCAGCGCTCACGCCGGTGATGTGCTCGCGCAGCAGGGCGCGCATCGCGGCGCGGCGCTCGGCGCTGTCGCGGCTGGCGAACGGCGCCAGTGCCACGGTGCCGTCGAACAGCCAGTCGTACTGCCCGCTCTTGCGCCCGCCTTCCTGCATGGCGAACGACACACGGGCCACGCGCACGTGCAGGTCGCCGCGCTGGCGGTCCACGTTGAGCGTGAGCACCCGGTACCGCGGCAGGTCGCACACGTTCGGCAGCAGCAGGTCCCAGCTCCACACCGGGTTTTCCGCCTCGCCCCACTCGCCCAGCACGTTGCGCTTGTAGCCCGGCGTATGCCGGCCGCCGAACAGGCGGATGAACTCCGCATCGCGGTCGGCGCTCCAGAACGGCGCCGGCATGATCGTCTTGGGCCAGTGGAACAGCCGCCAACCCTTGGCCAGCGCGGCGAGGTTGGGCGTGGCCTGCTGGCTGAGCCGGAAGAACTCTGTGCTGCGGTCGCCATCCGGCACGCTGTACACGCGCTTGCGGCAGCCCGGCATGGCCGAGCGCCAGAACTCCGACCACTGCACGGCCCGCTTGAGCTTGGCCGCTTCGTCCATCAGCGCCATGGCATTGACGTGCACCCCGCGGAAGGCTTCGCCGTCGTGCCCGGCAGGGCGGTAGTACACGCGCCCGATGCCGGGCTTTTCGTTCTCGCCAAGCGGAATGGTCAGGAACCGCTGCATCATGTGCGGCGTGCGCTTGGGCTTGAGCCAGAACTGGCTGAGCAGCGAGCCGCTGGCTTTCTCGCCGCCGTCCTGCGCGCCCACCTGCTCCTCGATCGCCAGGATGATCTCGTCCAGGTGCGTCTGCTGCGGCGCGCCCACCAGCATCCACGGCCGGCGCACGGTGAAGCCCATGCACGTGCACTGGCCCCATAGCACCAGCACGGTGATCTCGCGCGTCTTGCCAACCTCGGCGCCGTCCTGGTGCACCACGTCCTGCGCCCAGGCCCGGCAGCTCTCGCGCTGGTAGTCGAAGAACTGCCACGGGTCGCCCGTGCGCGGCTCGATAAGGAACGTCTCCGACCAGCGCACTGGATCCTCGAACACGAACAGGAACAGCGCCTGCTCTAGGTTGATGCCGTAGTCGCCACGGTCCAGTCCTTGCCACGCCCAGCCGCGCGTGGCGAGCCACCCGTCGAACTCGTCCGGCGCATAAACGCCGCGGTCTGCCATCTGCCGCAGCACGTCGTGATCGGCGGTGGGCAGGCGCTTGCCCATTAGCCACCTCCAGGCGGAAGTCGGCGCTGCGCCCGGCTGAAGATGGCGCCAAGCATCGACTGCAGGCCGGCGGTGGCGTCGTCGTCGTCCTTGATCTGCCGGCGCGCCTTGGGTGTGGCCATCAGCTCGGCAAGGTTGATGCCGAGCGACTCGTTGAACTTGATCAGCGCGATCAGTGCCGGGTTGGGTTTGTAGTCGTGCGCGACCATGTGCCCGGCCTGGTCGTATGCCACCACGCCATCCTTGGACACGTGCGGGATCATCACCACCAGCCCGTTCTCGGCGATTTCCTCGCGCAGCTGGCGCAGGAGCTGCATGTTTGCGGCCATTTCGGTGGCGAGCAGCCCGTGCATGCCGTCCATGTCGCCATCGGTAAACGCGCTCATCAGCGCGTCGAGCGCGTGCACGTATACCGTCTTGTCCAGGCAGCTGCTGCCAGCTCGGGTGAGGCCGTCAAGCACCAGGCTGCACGGCGCCTCGGCGCGCTCCGGGTTATCCGGGTGGAAGGGGCACGTGGTCACGCACGGTTTGCCGAACATCTTGGCGATCGACGTGGCGCCCTGGCCAAACTGCGCCCGGTTGATGGCGCTGTAGCGCCCGTGCTTCCAGCCATTGCGGCTGCTGGCGGCCTTGCCCTCGTCCGTCACCGGACCCGTGGACGCCGCGGCGGCGGCGGGCAGGTTGGCGCGGCGCTGCGCGAGCGCGGCATCGCTCATGGTGTACGGGCGCTTGCCGGGCTGGTCGGTGGGCTCGCTCATCGGCCCGGTTTCCCACGCGAAGGTGTTTCGCTTCCATACTGCGAGCGAACCGCCCGGATCACCGTCGCGGGGCTTACCTTCATCCGCTCGGCCACCTCCCGGCAGCTCAGACCTTCCTGGTGGCGCAGGCGCTGGATTTCCGCATAGCGCGTCTGCACCCAGAGCTCCTGCATCAGGCCGGTTCGGCTAGGCACCCACACCTGCCCGTCCCCGAACTCGTCGAGCACAGCCATCAGGTCGGCCAGGCCGATACGCTGCGCGATCACAAGCCACAGCTCCTTGCCGCACCTCGGCTGGTCCAGTTGCACGCTGGCGAGCAACTGCTCCTCGAAAG
>NZ_DASSES010000099.1:0-24485 GCF_035695185.1 Frateuria sp. | reverse complement strand
AGCCTGCGCTCTTGGCCATGAGCGGTTGCAGGTCATGCGGCTGGTGCGTGCTGGCCACGGCGCAGACCAGGCCCTGGGGGGCGACCAGCCGCGTCATGCTGTCGAAGTAGCGATCGGTATCGTGTGCGCAGAGGATGCGCGGGAAGCTGTTGTCCGGCACCTGCGGCAAGGCGGCGTGCGGCATGACCTTGGAGGCGCCCATGTCGCGGCACCACCTGCGGCTCTCCTCGCGGCCGGCGGTCGCCGTCACGTCGATGCCGGCGCGCCGGGCCAGCTGCAGGACCATCGAGCCCAGTCCGCCGGCCCCGTTGATCACCAGCAGGGGGCGTGCTGCGTTCGACTCGCTCGGTTCCGGGGTGTAGCCCAGGCGGTCGAACAGGCATTCCCAGGCAGTCACGCTGGTCAACGGCATCGCGGCGGCCGCGGCGTGATCCAGGGTCTTCGGCTTGGCGGCGGCGATGCGCGCGTCGACGCAGTGCAGTTCGGCATTCGTACCCGGCCGGTCCATCTGCGCGCTGTACCAGACCTGGTCGCCGAGCGCGAAACCGGTGACTTCGGAGCCCACGCCGACGACCTCGCCGCAGGCATCCCAGCCGAGGATGGTGGGTGCGCCCGCCGGCGCCGGCCTGCCCCGGCGGAACTTGACGTCCACCGGGTTGACCGACACCGCGCGTGGCCGGACCAGCAGATCGCGCGGCCCGGGCTCGGGGGTGGGCGCGTCGAAATCCACCAGTGCGCACGGGTCATCAATGGGAAGGTTGTCGGTATAGCCTACCGCGCGCATCGCGATGACGCTCCCGGGTTCGATGGGGCCGAATCCTATCGCCTGCCTGTGCGCGAACGTGACAACGCACCGAGCCGACCTCGGTGACCCGTGCCAGGTTCCATTATCGGGAGCCGGGCCACGCATCCGGCCCTCATCTGCTTCCCTCGTCAGCCGCATCACGGGCAGCTACCTTGACCTAATCACCTTCACCCCATTTGGCCTCCCGCATGGATATCCCCACCTGCCACGCCGACGTCTCCTTCCGCCACGCCTCGCCGGCGGACGTGGACGCGCTGCCACCGGTGGCGCGGCGCATCTTCACCGAGACCTTCGGCGCCCGCTTTGCCGGCGCGGACTTCGATGCATTCTGCGACGCTGCCTACGGCCCTTCGGGAACGATGGCCCGTGACCTCGTCGACCCCACGATCGGTTGGCGCATCGCCGAGCAGGCGGGCGTGCCGGTCGGCTACGCCAAGCTCCGCGCGTGGGCGGGGATGCCGAGCGAGGCGGGCGCCATGGAGCTGCAGCAGATCTACGTGCTTTCCGCCTGGCACGGGAAGGGGCTTGCCGAAGCGCTCATGCACTGGGCGGTGGGCGAGGCTCTCGCGCGTGGTGCGCCATCGCTCTACCTGACGGTGTTCGACCACAACGAGCGCGCCAAGCGCTTCTACGCGCGGCATGGGTTTGCCGAGGTCGGGCACTGCGCGTTCCGGCTCGGCGACCGGGTGTACGACGACCGGGTGTGGCGCAAGCCGCTCGGCTGAAGGCTGTGCGCCTGTTTGGTGCAAGGCACGGGCGACGTCCGCGGATAAGCCGGCATGGATCCGGTGGGCGGCGAACAGGCCGAGCAAGGAGGCGGGGTGAGATGGCCCGGCTCTTTCCGCAGCCGCAGGCATCCTGCCGGAGCCGTCGTGGTGCGGTCAGCTTGAGCGGAAAGCTTGACCGCCGACGCTAGGGTTTGAGTTTTTCTCCCCTGCCCAGCATTTCGACGTACTGGGCGATTTTCCTTGCGCGGGTCTCCGCCTTCTTGACGCTCTGGATCCGGAACAGGATGGAAAACCGGTTCTGACTGTCGAGTGTCGCAAAGAACGCCTTGGCCTCCTTGTTGGCGTCAAGGGCTTGCTGCAAGTCGGCGGGGACGGTGGATCTGCTGGCCGATGGGTACGCTGCATCCCAGCGCCCATCCTGCTTCGCCCGGTGGATCTCGCGGAGTCCGGACGGGCGCATCCTTCCGCGGAGATCAGCGCCTCGGCTTTTTCCCTGTTGATCCTCGACCAGATGCTTTTGGCCGTCCTGGGCGTGAACCGCTGGAGCCAGTGGTGCTCGCTTTCCGCTTGTTTCCGACCATCGACCCAGCCGTGGCACAGGGCGCTCTCGAGTGCCTCGGCATGGGAGAGCGTTGGTCGTGCGGCAGTCTTCTTGGCGAGGCGCAACCACACGCCCGTTGCGGTGCCTTCGTTGAGCTCGAGCCAGGAGTCCCAGTCAGCTTGGGTCCTGAAGGTAAGTGTCGGTTCGCTCATCCATGTTTCCAGTGCGAGGCGGCTGACGGGGGCGGGTTCGACGAGGACGAGCGGCGAACGAATCCCGACCAGACGATGGCTGGGCGGAGCGGCCCGCTCCCGTTGTCCCGGGCGCAAAGATAATCCGATGCCGGCTTGCCGCGCGTGCCGTCCGCCCGACGGCCGCGAGTCGGCCCGTGGTGCGTCACGCCTGGCTACTGCTGCAAGCGGCGAGCGAGGGCGTCGGCGAGGGCGGCCAGCCAAAGCGAGCACGCGCTTGGTTTTGTGAAAGGGCGGCATGGGCAGGCCGCCAACCGGCCGGTGTCGCTTGCTGCCTGGTGATCGGCACCATGTCTATCGAGCGTGGGCCGGGCCTTCCTGGCGATGGATGTCTGCACCGTATGTGGTGCCGGCTGGGATGGGGTGGCCTGCGCGTGGATCCTGCCGGGGGCTGACTACTGGGGCATGCGTGTGTCGCCCCTTGCCATTACACATGGGTCCTGTTCATCGCACGGATCGGGAGAGGCAGGATGGCAAAGTGGTTGATGGTGGCGCTGGCGTCGGCGCTGGTGTGCTCGACGGCTGTGCAGGCGCAAGTGCCGCTCCCGCGGCTGGACCGGCAGGTGCCCGGGGTGCGCGCCAGGGTGCTGGTACTGGGTACCGTGCATCTGGGTCAGTTGCCCGAGCCTGTCGCCGCTGACGCGCTGGACCCGCTGCTGGACAGGCTGGCCGCGTACAAGCCGGACGTGATCACGATCGAGGCGATCTCCGGCCAGCGCTGCGAGATGATGCGGCATTACCCGACGCTCTACGACGCGGACAGCCTCGGGCACTTCTGCAGCACCCCGGACGATGCCCGGGTGGCCACCGGGCTGGATGTTCCTTCGGCGGTCGCCCGGGTACAGGACACCTTGCAGCACTGGCCGGCCAAGCCGGCGCCGGCTCAACGCCGGCACCTGGCAGCGCTGTTCATGGCGGCAGGCGATCGTACGTCCGCGCTCGTGCAGTGGCTGCAGCTCCCACCTTCCGACCGCCACGCAGGCGAGGGCCTGGACGACGCGCTGGTCAAGCAACTGCGTGCGCTGGCCGCCGACCACGACGAGAATGTCCTCATTGCGGCACGATTGGCCGCACGGCTCGGGCTGCAGCGCGTGTACCCGGTGGACGACCACACCGGCGATGCCTTTCCGGTCGATGACGTCAAGGCGTACGCGGCTGCGCTCGAGGGTGCATGGGGGACGTCCAGGAAGTCGACGGGGCCGGTCCGGGAGCACGAGAAAGCGCTCATCGATGCCGGCGACCTGCTCGGGTTGTACCGCTACATCAACCGGACCGGGGTGCTGCGCACGGTCATCGAAGGCGATTTCGGCGCAGCCTTGCGCGACACCTCGCCCCAGCATTATGGCCAGCTCTACGTGGCCGGCTGGGAAACGCGCAACCTTCGCATGGTGGCGAGCGTGCGCGAGGCCTTTGTCGAACGGCCGGGCGCCCGCGTGTTGTCCATCGTGGGCTCCGAACACAAGCCCTGGTTCGACGGCCTGCTCGGACAAATGCAAGACGTGGATGTGATGAACGTGGAGCAGGTGTTGGGTGGGCCCGCGAAGTAGCCTCCAGTCCTGCCAACCCGCTCCGGCAGTCGACCGTCGCGCACGCGCTGGACGATTTCGCCCGGCTGGCCGCGCTCGGCCTCGACGAAAAAATCGATCGCCCGGCCATCGCGGGGCCGGGCTTCGGGCGGGCCGACGATGGACACCAGTGTTCCTCCGGTGCCAACCTGCCCCGCGGAGTGCCTCCCGATGTCACCGCCGATCACATCGAACCAGGGTGTCGTGGTCGAGGTCGACAAACTCCTGGCACCGAAGTCGAGCGCCTTCCGGCCGTCGGCAGCCCTGCCGGCGCCGATGACGTAGGCGCCGGCTTCCCTCCCAGTTGCGTCACCACCGTGCCGACGGCGCCGGCCGCACCGACGAGGAGCCGGCCCGCGCGCGTCACGCCGCCTACTGCTGCAAGCGGTGCGCGAGCACGTCGGCCGCCTGCAGGGCCTGTTCCTCGGTCGGGAAGAACTCGTCGGCGCTCTCCGGTGGATGATCGGCAATCTGGACGGTGATCGTGTATTCGCCATCGTCGATCTTGCACAGCCACGCGATGTAGGGCCCGCGTTCGGTGTACCGGTCGCATCTATGGGTGCTCATCGGAAACGCCCCATGCCATTCGGTGCGCCCATGGTGCGCGCCCGTTCCCGGGGACAGCAAGCGCGGCAGGGGTGTGCCGGCTGCGAGGTCACGCCCGGCTGGTTTCAAGCCCGGAAACGGCCGGGCGGAGCGTATTACCCGTTCCTCCCGTGGACACAGACCCTGCCGGGGTGCCCACCCACGCGGCCGGTTCCTTGTGCGGGCGCGGGCGAGCTCTTGGGTTTTTTCCCATAACAAAACGCGACCGGGCGCATTAAATTCCGCCGGTGCCTGGGCTATGTGCCAGGCAGGCGCGCACGCCACGGGTCCGGCCCCGGTCGTTCCCCGTCGTTGCAGGGGGCCGTTGAGGGCGGCCAACGCGGGGTGAGCGCCCGTGAGGGGGCACGCAGGCGGCGTCAGCAACGGCCCGCGCGTCTTCGATCGCACCGCAAGCGAAGGATGGATTGGTCTTTGGAGATGGCGCCAGCGTGGTGCCATCACTCGCCGTCTCGACAAGGAGCTCGCATGAAGCGGTCGCATACAGGGCTTTGCAGCCTGGTTCTGTTTTCGTTGATCTTCCTTCTTCCGCTAAGGGCGCACGCCAACGGAAGCTGTCCTCCGATCCAGCAGTCGCCCAGCTGCGGCGTGTTGATCACCATCAACCCGAACGGATCGCTCACCTACCAGCGGGACCCGTCGGTGCCGCCGTACGACGGGGATGAAGACGTGCTGGTCGGCGTGGTGAACCATTCCGGCGCCACCGTGTACGGGATCTCGCTCAGCGGGCCGGACATCTTCGGCTTCGACGGCGACGGCGCCGGCCCCGGCGGCGGCTACGAGGGCCCCGGTACCTCGTTCACCATCGCCAACCCCAACCAGGGCGTCGTCAACTTCGGTGGGGGCCTGGCCAATGGGGGCTTCCGCTGGTTCAGCCTGGAGGGCAACCCCTCGGCCGCCTCGTTCGCGCGCACGGTGGCGATCGATCCCGGTCACGGCTACAGCTGCGGGGCCATCGGCGAAAACGTGGGCGCCGTGGGCGACGTCGACTACCCGGCCTCCAAGCCGCCGGCCGGCAAGCTGCATGAGGACGCCCTGACGGTGGATGTGGCGGCGAGGCTGCTGCCGATGCTGCGGTCCTCGGGCTATCGGGTCGTGGTGACCAAGACCAACCCCCAGATGTGCGTGACCTACCTGGAGCGGGGCGCGATTGCGGAGAAGGCCCGCGCCAACGTGTTCGTGTCCATCCATTTCAATGCGCCGGCGAAATTCGGCTGCAGCCTGTTCGACTACTGCAGCGGCACGTCCGCGCTCTACAACTCCCTGAAGTCCGATTCGCAGACGCTGGCGGCGAAACTGGCCTCCGCCGTGTCGGGCAGCATCGGCCTTCCCAACGCGGGAGTGGAAGACCGGCCGGGGCTGGCGGTGCTCAAGCCCACGGTCACCAGGATGACCGCGGCGATCGTCGAAGTGGCACGGCTGAACGAGCCGGATGAAGACACCATCCATGCAAGCAACGGACGCCAACAGGCTGCGGCGGGCATCAAGCAAGGCCTCGACGCCTTCTTGAACCAGTGACCCGGCCCACACACAGGGAGCGAACATGTCTATCAAGTTTCTTTCCGCGGCCGTGCTCGGCCTGATCTGCTGTATCGGCTCGGTGCATGCCTCCGACGATGCGACCGGCCCGCTGAGCAAGAGCGGCTCGCCCTCGCCTGACGGCAGCAAGGTGGTGTTCGAAGCGGACATGGATGGCACCGGCGACGCCATGCATCTGTGGGTGTGCAACCTCGACGGGAGCGACCTGCACCGGATCGTGACCGGCGCGCTGTCCGAGGGCGATCCGGCCTGGTCACCCGATGGCAGCCGCATCGCGTTCGAGGCGCTCGGCGCCGACGGCAACACCGACCTCTGGCTGGTCCATCCGGATGGCTCGGGCGCGATCCAGCTGACCCACGGCCTGGACAACAAGCAGGCGGCGTGGTCGCCCGACGGCCGCCAGATCGCCTACACCTCCAATGCCGGCGGCACCAACGACATCTGGATCATGGACGCCGACGGCCAGCACGCGCAGCGGCTGACCAGCCTGCCGGGCGAGGAGGACCATCCCAGCTTTTCGCCCGCGGGCGACCGGGTGGTGTTCTCGGAGACCGACCCGTCGGACTTCACGGCCAACCTGCAGATCGTCGCCTCGATGCCCGGCGCGGTGCCCCAGCCGCTGACGAACCGGGGCTTCCATGACTGGAACCCCTCCTGGGGGCCGCTGGGTATCGCCTTCGCCTCCGACCGCGACGCCACCGAGGGCTACGCCATCATGAAGGTGCAGCCGGACGGCAGCGGCCTGTCGGACGTCGGCAGCGTGCGTGCGCTCGATCCGGTATGGACCGGCGACGGGCGGCTCGTCTTCACCGACGAGATCAACGTGGCGCCGGCACTCGCCGCGGTCAGCCTCTACGATCCGTCCACCGGGCTGCGGCAGCGGATCGTGCGCAACGTGCTCAAGGTCGCGATCGACATCAAGCCGGAGTCGGATGCCAACGAGCTCAACCCTAACGAGCAGGGCAAGGTCTGGGTGGCGGTGTTGTCGCAGGACGGCCTGGCGGCGCCGGAAGACGTCGACCAGGCGACGCTGACCTTCGGCGGCACCGGCGCCGAGCCCTCCCTGGTCGACTGCCGCAAGCAGCCGCGCGACGTCGACGGCGACGGCCGGGATGACCTCGAATGCCGCTTCGACGTACCGACGGCGGCGCTGTCCGCCGCCAACCCCAAGGGCACCCTGCGCTTCCAGGCGAAGGGTGGCGCCCGCTACGAAGGCCAGGACGGCTTCGTGGTACCCGCCACGCGCTAGGGACCGGCACCGCGGGATCGAAAGGCCGGCGATGCCGCCGGCCTTTTCCTGATCGGAATCCAGGGCTGGGTTCGTAAGCGACGACGCTTCGCAACAAGAGCCCGGCTTCGACGTGTAGGTTCCGTGCGACCTCCGCTCTGACCGGCGCCGTCGGCGCCGGGTCATGCTCGACGGCACGCGCGCACCTTGCCGTGCCGGTTGCCCGGATAGTTGCCGGGGCGCCGGTACTAGCCCTCGACCCTCTCGCCCGGCCACTGCACTGCCGGCAACTGCTCGAATCCGGGCCGGGTGAACAGGTAGCCCTGGAACAGGTGCACGCCCATGGCTTGCAACCGTCGCCATTCCTCCAGGGTTTCCACGCCTTCGGCGACGACCCGGATGCCGAGTTCCGTGCACATGCCGAGCGTGTGGCGGACCAGGGTCTGGCGCACCGGATCGGTGTCGATGCCGCGGATGAGCGCCATGTCCAGCTTGATGAGATCGGGCTGGATGTCGGCCAGCAGCGCCAGTCCCGAGTAGCCGGCGCCGAAGTCATCCAACGCGGTCAGGAAGCCCTGGCGGGCGTACTCGTCGACGATGTGTCCCAGGTGGGCGTGATCGAGTGCCCTCTCGTTCTCCACGATCTCGAACATCAGCAGCTCGGTCGGGAAGCCCACCCGGCGCGCGGTGGCCAGCGTCGCCCGCAGGCAAGTGGCGGCCTGGTAGACGGCGTTGGGCTGGAAGTTGATGCTCAGGTGGCAGTCGATGCCCAGCCGTGCGGCGAGCGTCACCGCCTTGACCCGGCAGGCCTGGTCGAAGCGGTAGAGATTGTCCGCGTTCACCTGCGCCAGCACGCCGGCCGCGCCGCCGCCATCGGTGCCGCGCACGAGCGCCTCGTAGGCGAACACCCGGCGGCGGTCGGTATCCACGATGGGCTGGAACGCCATGCTGAAGTTGAAGCCCAGCGGGTCGCCATCGCGGCACGCGGCACAGGCGGACGATGGGCTCATGGGGCTGCTTCTCCGATGCGTCGGGGGCGGTGTGCCGGTGCGGGTGCGCGCCCGCGGCGCTCCCCGGCGGAATGCTTCGGCAGCCGCGCGGGCAGGCCGGCGGGTGCTTGCCGCCTGCGTTATCGGCACGGCCGCCCGGAACTGATGCGCTCAGCATGCCTCCGGCGATGTGGGCGGCAAGGGAAAACGGCGGAGGACGGGGCCTTGCCGCCGTGGGTGACCCACCCGGTCCATCACGCCCGCGCGATGGCTGCAGACTGGCCGGGGCGACGCGGCGGGCAGGGGCAGGTCCACGCCGGGTCGACGGCCTGGGCGCGTTCACCGCCGTGCGCCAGCGCGCGCCTGACGCCGGTCATGCGGACCGCGCCCCCGCGCGCTACGCTGCCGCCTCCCCAACGACGGCCCGTCCCATGTTCGCATCGCTGCCGGCGCTGCTGCGCGTCCCGCTCGCCCTGCTCCTGCTCCTCGCCAACACGGTGCTGCATGTGCTGGTGCTGTTCGCCCTGACGCTGGTGAAGTTGCTGCTGCCGCTGCACGGTGCGCGCGTGCGGCTGTCGCGGGCACTGGTGGCGATCGCGGAGAGCTGGATCGGGGTCAACGGCACGCTGTTCGACCTGTTCACCCGTACCCGCTGGCGGATCGAGGGGCTGGAGGGCCTGGAACGCCACGGCAACTACCTGGTGCTGTGCAATCATCAGAGCTGGGTGGACATCCCGGTGCTGCAGAAGATCTTCAATCGCCGCATTCCCTTCCTGCGCTTCTTTCTCAAGAGCCAGCTGATCTGGGTGCCGCTGTTGGGGCCGGCCTGGTGGGCGCTGGATTTTCCCTTCATGAAGCGCCACTCGCGCGCGCAACTGGCCCGGCATCCGGAACTGGCCGGCAAGGACCGCGAGACCACCCGCCGCGCCTGCGCGAAATTCCGCCACCTGCCCGTGTCGGTGATGAATTTCGTCGAGGGTACGCGCTTCACCCGCGCCAAGCACGATGCGCAGGGTTCGCCCTACCGCCACCTGTTGCGCCCCAAGGCCGGCGGCGTCGCGTTCGTGCTCGATGCGATGGGCGAGGGCCTGCACGCCATCCTCGACGTCACCATCGTCTATGCGCAGGGCGCCGGCTCCATGATGGATCTCGTCGCCGGCCGCATGCGCGACATCCGCGTGCATGTCCGCCAGCGCGCCATCGATCCGGCACAGCGCGGCGACTATGAGAACGACGCGGCGTTTCGCGCGCGCTTCCAGGCGTGGATCAATGCGCTATGGGCGGAGAAGGATGCCGAGGTCACGCGATTGCTGGCCATGTAGGACCGAGCCGAAGGGCCTGTCGCCTGGCGCCTGCCGACCGAGTGCTCTCGATCGGGGCTGGCTGGGAAGAACACCTCTTGATGGCCCATGTCCCTGGGATCCGGCACCGGCGATGGCGAGCCGGTGCGCGTCACGCGGTGCGCCTGGCACCTTGGTGCTCCTGCATCCGTTCCTGCGCGACGCACAGCTCCTGTCCGCCTTCCGGCACGACACGCAGGTAGTCGCCCGAGGGTTGCAGCAGCGAGGCGCTGGCATTGTCGCGAAGGTAAAGCTCCAGGTGCTGCCGGATGCGCTGCCGGTGGCGCTTGATCTCGATGGGAAACGCCACCTCGATGCGGCGGTCGAGGTTGCGTTCCATGAGATCGGCACTGGACGGGTAGACGATCTCCTCGCCGCCGTTGGCAAACCAGTAGATGCGGCTGTGTTCGAGGAAGCGGCCGATGACCGAGCGCACCCGGATGTTGTCCGAAAAGCCCGGGACGCCCGGGCGCAGGCAGCACATGCCCCGCACGATGAGGTCGATGCTGACGCCCGCCGCACTGGCGCGATAGAGCGCGCGGATGATCCGGGCGTCGGTCAGGGCGTTCACCTTCAGGACGATGCGGGCCGGTTCCCCGGCGGCCGCGCGGCGGGCCTCCTCGGCGATCAGTGTGAGCAGCGTGCGCTTCAGGGTGAAGGGCGCATGCAGGATCTTTTTCATCGGCAGGAGCTTGCCCATGCCGGTCAGCTGGGTGAACAGCTGGTGTGCGTCCTCGCACAGGGCCTTGTCGGACGTGAGCAGGCTGTAATCGGTGTAGAGCCTGGCGTTGCCGGTGTGGTAGTTGCCCGTGCCCATGTGGGCGTAGCGCACCAGCTTGTTGCCTTCACGGCGCTGGATCACCAGCAGCTTCGCGTGCGTCTTCACCCCTACCACGCCGTAGACCACGGTGGCGCCGGCGGTCTGCAGGCGGGTGGCCAGCGCGAGGTTGGATTCCTCGTCGAAGCGCGCCCGCAGTTCGACCACCACGGTCACCTCCTTGCCCGCGCGTGCGGCATCCACCAGCGCACTGACGATCTCGGAATGGGCGCCACTGCGGTAAAGCGTCTGCTTGATCGTGAGGACGTCCGCATCCTTGGCCGCCTGCCGCAGCAGGTCCACGACCGGTGCGAAGGAATCGTACGGGTGCAGCAACAACAGCCCGTGCCGCGCCACCACCTCGAACAGGCCCTGCGATTTCTTCAGGGCCCGCGGCAGGGCAGGCGAGAGAGGGGGAAATTGCAGGGCCGGTCGGCCACTGTCGGTGGCCAGGGCAAACAGCCGGGCCAGGTTGACCGGGCCGTTGACCTCGTAGAGATCGGCATGCGCCAGGCCGAACCGGCCCAGCAGGAACGCCACCACGTCGGCGGGACAGTTGTCGGCCACCTCCAGGCGGACGGCATCGCCGAACCGGCGGGAATACAACTCGCCCCGCAGCGCGAGTGCCAGGTCCTCGACGTCTTCCGGGTCGATCGTCAGGTCGGCGTTGCGCGTGAGGCGGAACTGGTAGCAGCCGAGCACCTCCATGCCCGGAAACAGGTCGGCGGCCTGGGCATGGATGATCGAGGAAAGCAGGACGTAGTTGTCGCCCCCGCCGCACACCTCGTCCGGCAGGCGGATCAGGCGCGGCAGGACGCGCGGCGCCGGCACGATCGCCAGGCCGGAGTCACGCCCGAACGCATCGATGCCTTTGAGGCGCACGATGAAATTGAGGCTCTTGTTGACCAGCAGCGGGAAAGGATGGGTCGGGTCCAGCCCGATCGGGGTCACCAGCGGCGCCACCTCGCGGCGGAAGTGGTGGCGCAGCCAGTGGAGCTGCCTGGAGGTCCAGTGTTCCCTGCGCAGGATGCGGATGCCGTTCGCGTCCAGCTCCGGCAGGATGCGCTCGTTGAGGATGGCGTACTGGCGCTCGATGTGGTGGTGCGCCAGGGCACTGATCCGTTCCAGCACCGCGCGTGGGCCCAGGCCATCCGGGCCGGCGAACTCGCGCTCGAAGGCGATCTGCCGCTTGAGGCCCGCGACGCGGATCTCGAAGAACTCGTCCATGTTGCGCGAGAAGATCAACAGGAACTTCAGCCTCTCCAGCAGCGGCGTGCGCGCGTCCAGGGCCTGGTCGAGCACACGGATGTTGAACTGCAGCTGGGAGAGTTCGCGGTTGATGTACAGCGCGCTGTCGGTGAGGTCCTGGTCCGGTGGTCCGGGTTCGGCAGGTTCATGCAGCTGCGGCGCAGCGAGATCGGTGGCGCGGCTCATGGTCCTCGATCGTGTGGCCGTACGGAGCGTATCCCTGCCGAGCCTCGGGTCCCGTGGTTACACCGGTGTTACACCGGCGAGGCGCCGCGCCCGGCAGACCCTACGGGATGACGGGCACCCTTCCGCCTGCCTGGTCCAAGGCAAGTGGCCCTCACGGCGGCCTTGCGCGGCATCAACCGCCGAAAGCCCGCAGCCCGGCAACCGGGTTACCCGGTGCCTTGCCATGCGCCCTGCGACGGCCGAGTTGCCGCGGCTCCGGCAGGTGCCGCCAAAGCAGCACCGATCCCGGCAGGCGTGCTTTGGGCCATCGCGTACGGAGGTCCAGCAGGGCCGCCTCGACGCTGTCGTGGCGCCCCACCTCGCGCTCATCGAGCAGTGCCCGCCACCCCCGGCCGTGCTTCACGATGCGGGCGAGTCCGGGGGCGCAGGGGTGGACGTACTGGGTCACGGCCGGAGACCTTCGGGGAGGGATGCGCAGTGTTGCCGCCGCGGATGACGACTTCTTTGCGCCCGGAAGATGCGGGCATGAAACGTGGGCGGGGAGGCATTCGCGCGCTTGCCGGTCTCGTGGTGCGCGGGACGCCGCGGAAACAGGCGCGAAAGACATGGCTGGCTGCGCCTCGAAGCAGGGTTCGAGCGGGAAGGCTCCCTGCGTCCTGTGCCGCCGAGCCATGACGGCCCGCGTCCCCGGGCGTATCGTGCCGCCACACGACAGACGCGAGGGAGTGGTCATGGGGAACACGGGCAGCGGTTTCGGGGTTTGGGTGGCGGCGGCGTGGATGTTTGCGCTCGCGTTGCCTTGGCAGGCGGTACGGGCGGGGGCGGCCGAGCAGTCGTCATCGACGGTATGGGTTACGCCGGTGATCGCCGGTTTCGGCAAGGTCCATCCGCGACCGGATGCGGCGGTTCAGCCGGATCCGGCGGTCGACTACCGCATCTTCGTGCGGGTGACCGACGACGGGAAGCAGCCGGGCAAGCGCATGCGCGCGCTGGACCGGCTCGCCCGTCTGGTCAACCTGATGGGGGTGGCCAAGGTGCCGTCCTCGCACGTGCACATCGTGGCGCTGCTCGACGGCGAAGCCTCGCTCGCCGCGGCGAGCGACGCCACCTACCGCCGTTTCACCAAGGTGCCGAAGAACCCGAACCTGGCGATCATCCATGCCCTGCGGCAGGCCGGCGTCGAGTTGCTGGTCTGTGCGCAGGCACTCGCCACGGAGAACCTGCCCGACAGCGCGGTCGTGCCGGACGTGACCGTCTCCCTGTCGGCACTGACCGATATGGTGGTGTACGGGCAGAAGGGCTACAGCTACGTGCAGCTCTGAAGGCACGGAAGGACGGTCGCGCTGCCGCGGGACGGGCTTGGGTCACTCGCCCCGGGGTGAGCCGTCATGCGGCGCAGCCGAGCGGCGCGTTTTCCGGTTCAACGAAACAGAGCCACCGAACGGTGGCCCTGCTTTTCGCGTGGCAGCGGGGCTGCCGGTGGAAGGCTTTCGGTGCTACTGCGAGCACCCGATGGGCGAGCAGGAGCCGCCGTGTCCGCAGGGCGACTTGTCGGTGATCCGGTAGGCCGACGTGGTGCCCCAGCTGGTGTGCTTGCCGGTGCAATACAGGTCGTACTCGCCCACGATCTTGGTGTGCGAGGCGTCGGAGAAATAGACGGTCTCGATTTCGTAGGAAGGGGCCGCAAGCGAGATGGCGCTGACCGTCAGCGCCGACATGGCCACGAGACCCGCGATTACCGTGCGATTGAGCTTCATGCTGATTTCATCCCTAAATGCGGCCCATCCGGCCGCGCCCGGATTGCGGCACGGGCCGCTGGGACTGTCAAGCAGGCGCGCGCCCGCCCGTTTCGTGAAATGCTTTGCGGGGAAGAGGGGCGCCGCAGCGCTTCCCGTATTCGATGGAGCGAGCGGGCCTCGGGCGCTTGCAGGGACCCATGGAGGGCACGATGACCACGCGAGGATCGCAACGATGACGATGGGCTGGACGCTTGCGGGAACCTTCACGCAGCTGATGCTGGCGGGCTTCCTCTTCATGATGGTGGTCTTTTCGGCCTCCGGGATAGGCAACGGGGTTGTCCTGGGCAGACTGCAGCTGGCGATCTTCAACGCGTCGGTGTTCGTGCTTCCGGCGCTTTGCGTGCTGAGTGCCGGCATCGTGGTGTACCTGCACCTGCATGGCGGTGGTGCTTCGTCGTACGCGTGGTATGCCATGCCCCTGGGCGCCATGGCGGTCTACCTCGTGTACGCCGTCGCCGTGGCGAGGAGCGGGCCTGGCAGGTTCGACCGGCCGCACCAGCCGCCCGGCTGGCGCCCGGAAGCCGGCGCGCGCGATCGACGTCAGTAGGGCGGCGCTCTGCGCTGGCGTTGCGCCCTGGCTGCCTCGACCCACCAGTCGAGATCGTCGGCGAAACGGGCAAACGACCGCTCCAGGAACCTGCCCGCCTCGCCCACGGGCTCGCCGCTGGGGTCGAGCGTCTGGGCAATGGGGCCCACGGTCACCGTGCTGGAGATGACCACCATCCCCATTTCCGAGAGCGTGCCGTGCCAGAGCAGGTTCGCGCGGGCGCCGCCGATCCGTCCGGCCGAGTAGCTGACGATGCCGGCCGGGCGCCAGAACCATTCCTCCAGGAAATGATCGGTGAGGTTCTTCAGGCCCGGCTGCATGCCCCAGTTGTACTCGCCGGTGACGAACACGAAGCCGTCCGCCGCGCGGATCTGCTGCGCAAGGGTTTCCATCGCCGGCGGGGCCTCGCCGGGCGGGTATTCCTTGTACATCCGGTCGAGCATGGGCAGGCCCACACGCCGGGCGTCGACGAGCTCGGCGTCGGCGCCGCGCGCGACGAGCCGGCGCGTCACGTACTCGGCCAGGCGGATGCCCGCGCGATCGGAGCGGTAGGAGCCATACAGCACGAGGATACGGTCGGACATGGCGGTTCGCCGAGGCGTCAGCGGGTGGTTGCCCATCATCTCACCACGCCGGCGCGCGGGCGGGCTTCCTCTCGTCGGCAGCCGGGCTCTTCCTCACCAGGCGTGCAGCGCCCGCGGGGCGGTCGCCCGGCGGGCCCGATGTCCGACTGCACGGACGGCGCGCTCGCGCTAGGATGCCCCGGCGACGGGCGCTCCGCCCGCGGCCGATGTGCCCCCTCCCCAGAAGGAACGCCATGAGCATGCATTGCGCAACGCGGCGGGGTGTCCGCCGATGACCCTGCTGCAGACCGAGGCGTCCGCGGCCACCACCGTCGACCCGGTCATCGTGGTCAGGGGCCTGGACAAGACCTACGCCTCCGGCTTCCGGGCCCTCAAGCCGATCGACCTGAGCATCCGCCGCGGCGAGATCTTCGCGCTGCTCGGCCCCAACGGCGCCGGCAAGACCACGCTGATCAGCATCATCTGCGGCATCGTCAACCCGGGTAACGGCTCGATCACCGTGGACGGCCACGACGTGGTACGCGAGTTTCGCGCCACCCGTTCGCGCATCGGGCTGGTACCGCAGGAACTGACCACCGACGCCTTCGAGACGGTGTGGAACACGGTCAGTTTCAGCCGTGGCCTGTTCGGCCTGCCGCCCAAGCCGGCGCACATCGAGCAGGTGCTGCGCGACCTGTCGCTGTGGGACAAGCGCAACAACAAGATCATGACGCTTTCCGGCGGCATGAAGCGGCGCGTGATGATCGCCAAGGCCCTTTCGCACGAGCCGAACGTGCTGTTCCTGGACGAACCGACGGCCGGCGTCGACGTCGAGCTGCGCCGCGACATGTGGAACCTGGTGCGGCGCCTGCGCGACAGCGGCGTGACCATCATCCTGACCACGCACTACATCGAGGAGGCCGAGGGCATGGCCGACCGCGTGGGCGTGATCAACAAGGGCGAGCTGATCCTGGTCGAACAGACCGCCACGCTGATGCACAAGCTGGGCAAGAAGGAGCTCACCCTGCAACTGCACGACCCGCTCGGGACCGTGCCGCCGGCGCTCTCGCGCTACGGGCTGGTGCTGTCCGCCGACGGCACCGAACTTACCTATACCTACGACACGCAGGCCGAGCACACCGGCATCACCGCGCTGCTCGGCGACCTCGCCGACGCCGGCATCCGCTTCCGCGACATCAGCACGCGCCAGAACTCGCTGGAAGAGATCTTCGTCGACCTGGTGAGGAGCCGCTGATGAACTGGTACGCCATCGCCGCCATCTACAAGTTCGAGATGGCCCGCACGCGGCGCACGCTGATGCAGTCGATCGCCTCGCCCGTGCTCTCGACCTCGCTGTACTTCGTGGTGTTCGGCTCCGCCATCGGCTCGCGCATCACCTCGGTGGAGGGGGTGAGCTACGGCGCCTTCATCATTCCGGGCCTGATCATGCTGTCGTTGCTGATGCAGAGCGTGTCGAACGCCTCGTTCGGCATCTACTTCCCCAAGTTCACCGGCACCATCTACGAGATCCACTCGGCGCCGGTTTCGTTCGTGGAGATCGTCGCCGGCTACGTCGGCGCGGCGGCGACCAAGTCGGTGATCGTGGGCGTGATCATCCTGGCCACGGCGCGGCTGTTCGTCGACTACCACATCGCCCATCCGCTGCTGATGGTCGCCTTCCTTCTGCTGACCGCGATCACCTTCAGCCTGTTCGGTTTCATCATCGGCATCTGGGCGGACAACTTCGAGAAGCTGCAGGTGATCCCGCTGCTGGTGATCACGCCGCTGACTTTCCTCGGCGGCAGCTTCTATTCGATCCACATGCTGCCGCCGCTGTGGCAGAAGATCACCCTGCTCAACCCGGTGGTCTACCTGGTCAGCGGCTTCCGCTGGAGCTTCTACGATCTGGCGGACGTGGGTGTCGGAGCGAGCCTGGCGGCCATTACCGGTTTTCTGGTCGCCTGCCTGGCCGCCATCGGGTGGATCTTTCGCACCGGGTACAAGCTCAAGAGCTGAAGGTGCGAAAAGGCGGGCCGGCCAGGAGTATGAGTGGGGCGGCGAATACCTTGAGGCGGGAAAACCGGGTTATATTGAGAAAATCCGCGCTGGCCTGTCCGGCCCTCTCCGCCGCACGGCCTGCGTCACCACGGAACTCGGTTTTCCGGTAGCACCGACCACGCTCGATTCAAGGAAGCGACGATGTCGATGGGATGGACAATCGCGGGAACGTTCGGCCAGCTGCTGCTGGCGGGACTCCTTTTCATGGCGGTGGTCTTTTCGGCCGGTGGGGTCCCGCCGGCCAGGCTGCAGCTCGCGGTCCTCAACGTGTCCATGTTCGTGCTGCCGGCGCTGTGCGTGCTGAGTGCCGGCGTGGTGGCCTACATGCACGCGCATGGTGGCGGTGCTTCGTCGTACTGGTGGTACGCCATGCCGCTGGCTGCGGCGCTGCCATGCGTCGTGTACGTGCTCGCCCTGGGCCACCGATCAGGCACGGGTTGAAAACAGGAAGCGGAGCAGGGCCCACAGGCGGCAACGGGTGCCGTGCTTCGTCTGGAACGACTTCTTGGGCAGGCAGGAGAGGGGGAAGGGATGAATCGTTCAAGCTATCCGGCACGGATCGGCCGTGTCTCCGTTGTCGCATGGCTGGCCACGGGGCTGATGGGGTTGGCGGGGTGCGCATCGGCACCGGTCGCTTCTCCAGCCGCGGCGCGGCCACAGCCATCGTCCCAGCCGCCGCAGGCGCTGACGTTTCACGGGTATCCATGGCCGCTGGACGCACAGGGGCGTCCGCTCGAGGGCACGACATTTGTCATGGCGCTCGTCGGTGTGAGCGGGCGGGTGACCGAGGTCTGCATCGATCGCAGCAGCGGCCACGCCGAGCTGGATCGGCTGGCGGTACGGTGGTTGGCCGATGAACACTTCTATCCGAGCCTCAAGGCCGGCAAGCCGATCAGTGGCTATGCGCGGATGCCGGTGGTGTTCGCGCCAAACCCCAAGGCACCCGGGCCGTTCCCGAAGACGTTGTGCCAGACAAAGCCCATCGAGGACGTGCTGAGCAGCCTGTGAGGCACGTCAACCAGGAGGAGGGGATGCGCTACCAGGGACGAATCACGCGCTGGCACGATGAGCGGGGCTTCGGCTACATCACGCCCCACGGCAGCGGCGACGACCTGTTCGTGCACGTGCGGGCGCTGAGCGGGTGGCGCACCCGGCCGGCAGTTGGCGAGATCGTGACCTATGGTCACGCCCGTGACGCGCGCGGTCGCCCTTGTGCCGCCGCCGTGAGGCGGGTGGATCTGCGTCCCGCCCGCATGGCTCCCCGGCCGGCAACGCCCGACCGGGGCGTTGGCTGGTTGCCGGCCGGCTTCATGGCGGCGCTGGTTGCCGCGGTCGTGACCGGGCGGCTGCCCATCGCCGTGCCGGCAGCGTGCGCCGTGGTGAGTGCGCTGACGTTCGTGGTCTATGCGCTGGACAAGTCCGCCGCGAGGCAAGGCCGCTGGCGTACCCGCGAGCAGACCCTGCACCTGCTTGCCCTTGCAGGTGGCTGGCCCGGCGCCCTGGCCGCGCAGCGCCTGCTGCGGCACAAGTCGCGCAAGGCCTCGTTCCGAGGCGTGTTCTGGCTCACCGTACTCGCCAACGTGGCAGGCGTGGCGTGGCTGGCGTCCGCGCGTGGCGCTGCCTTCCTCGAGGCCTTGCGGCACGGCTAGCGGCACAAGCCACGAAGCAAGGCAGCCGGCAACCGGCGTGGAACGGTGGGGAAAGGGGACACGCCCGGCCTCCGGATGCGAGGGGTGCGTCCGGTTTCACCCCGCGTGCCCATCTCGCGCGTTATCTCTGAGTGACCGGGAACCGGGGGCATCGACGCCGGGCGTACATGCGCCTGGCCCGTTTCGCGAGGTCCCCCCATGGCGCGAGCGCTTGCGCATTACCTGATCGGCGCACTGATCCTGCTGGCGGTGCTGGTCATCGGCCTGATCGTCTTCGTGTACTCGGGGGCGTACTACATCGGCGCCGACCGGCCGCACACCCGACCGGTGCTGTCCCTGATGCGTACGCTGCGCGAGCGCGCCATCGACTCCCGTGCCGAGGACGTGCAGTTGCCGGCCGACCTTGGCGATCCCGCGGTGATCGCCAAGGGAGCCGCCCGTTACGACAGGATGTGCACCGGCTGCCACCTGAAACCCGGCCAGGCAAGTGGCGAGCTGCATACGGCGCTCTACCCGCAACCGCCCAGGCTGGCCGGGCACAGGGTGGAACCCAGGGAGGCGTTCTGGGTCATCAAGCACGGCATCAAGATGACCGCCATGCCTGCCTGGGGCGAGGTGGACGGGGATGAGGAACTCTGGTCCATCGTCGCCTTCCTGCAGAAGCTGCCGTCGCTGGATGCACAGCAGTACCGGGCCATGGTTGCCTCGCCTGCCGCGCGCTCCCGGGAGGCCGGTGGCGGGGCGCAAGAGGGCGAAGGCCAGTAAGGGGGCCAAGCGATAAACGGGGAGCCTGTGCGTGGGCGCTGCGGCTCTCCCGTGGTGTGCCCTTGCCGGGAGTCAGCTCTCCGGTCACGCCCCGATCGGAGGCCGGCACACGTGGGAGCCCGTGGGGATGGTGCAGGGCACCCTGGTTCCCGGGGCGCGGGGTTCGACCGTGCGGGTGGCCGCATCGTGCAGGACGAAACTGATGGTCTGGTGGAAGCGAGCCGTCGTCGGCACCGCGGGCGGGACATATCGCCAGCCGCTCAGCGCCGTCAGGGCCGCCTGGTCGAACACGCCTTCGGGCTCGGAGCGGATTACGCGCATGTCCCGTACCCGGCCATGCCGGCCGAGATCGAACTCGATCACCACCGCCCCCTCGATCCCCGCCTCCAGTGCCTGCCGGGGATAGACCGGCGGTTGCATGCGCACGGGCGTAGGGGCGGTGGTGGCTGCGGGGAACACGGCGTCGACGCGTTCGGCAAGGGCCGGCGGCAACACGCGACCGGCAGGGCGCAGGATCGCCAGTGGTGCATCGACGGCGCTGGCGTCGAGCAGGTCGCGCCGGTTTACCTCGGCCTGCAGGGGGATGTCCGGGATCGGGTCAGGCCGGGTGGCGGGGCGGGGGTAGGCGGGCGCGGTGCGCCGCGGGGCCAGATCGGGCAGCTGCCAGGTCGGCGGAAGCGTCGGGTGGTCGATCGCCAGCCACGTCGGTCGCGAGGGGTCCGGCTGCCAGATGCCGGGAATGACCAGGTTCCATTCGTGCGACGCCACGGCCGCCACCAGCAGCAGGCCCAGGCCCATGGCCGCCAGCCGGGCCGGTGATCCATGTCCGGCGTCCACGCCTTCGGCAGCCGCGATGAGCCGCACGCGTCCGAGCAGCAGGCCCCCGTTGGAGGCGAGGACGGTCGGCCCGTGTTCCCGCAACTCGCCCAGGGTCGCCAGCGCCTCGATGTACTCGCGACGGCTGCCCGGGCGGGCGGACACGACCATCGCATCGCTGCAGACCTCCCGTTCGTTGCGTACGTCGCGGGAGATCCAGCGCACCACGGGGTGATGGAAGTAGAGCGTCTCGATGACGACCTGCAGCAGGTTGATCAGCGGGTCCAGGCGCCGGACGTGCGCCAGCTCGTGCGCCAGCACCAGCTCGAGCTGCACCACCGGCATCCGGCACACCACCGCGACCGGCAGCAGGATGACCGGTCGGAGCATGCCGATCAGGACGGGGCTGCTCACCGCGTCGCTGCAGAGGACCTTCACCCGCCCCGCGAGCCCGAACGCGGCAGCGAGACGGTCGAGGCGCTGCTGCCACTGGGGCGATGCCTGCGCCGACTGCACCAGCCGGCGCAGGTCCAGCCACTGCAGCCCGGCACGTGATGCGAGCAGCAACACCCCGCTCGACCAGGCCAGGGTGATCCAGGGCAAGGCGGCGTCGAATCCCCTTGCCTGCGAGAGCACGGCCAGGGCGGGGCCGGCCAGGCTGCCTCCCGTGCCAGGCGTTGCGACCAGCGGGGCCAGCGTGTCGCCGGCCGCCGACGGTGCCACTTGCCGCCAAAGCATCGCCAGGGTCACCGCCTGCATCAGGACCAGCGAGCCCATCGTCGCCAGACCGAGGCGATAACGCGCCTCGCCCCGGGACACCACGCTGCGGCAGGTCCCATAGACCAGGCCGAGCAGCAGCCCCTGCCACAGGGAGTGGACCAGCGCCCACCCGATCAGCCTCGCCGCCGCCAGCGCCGCATCCATCAGGATTTCCCCTTGTCGAGCTCGTCCAGCATGTCCCGGATCGCCTTCAGTTCCTCGGGGCTGGCCTTGTCGCTGCCCAGCGCCTGCATCACCAGCTGGGACGAAGAGCCATCGAAGAGCCGCCGGGCCAAGTCGCGCAGGAACCACCGCTGCGTGTGGTCCTTGCTGATCGCCGGACGGTACACGTGGGCGCGCGACGAATCGTCCCGCAACACCAGTCCCTTGGCGTGCATGACCTGCAGCAGCTTGAGGGCGGTGGTGTAGCCGCCCTGACCGCCACGGAGCACCTCGTGCACCTCGCGTACCGTGCACGCCTGGCGCTCCCAGAGCACCCGGAGGATCTCGAGCTCGGCCTCGGTCGGCCTTGGCAACGGGGGAGAGCCGGTCTTCAACGCGAATGCCCTCGATGATCGATCAACTGACCATCCGCAGTATGCGGATGGTCAGGCGTCAGTGACCACCCCTGAGCTGGGGATTGTTCCGCCGCGTGTCGTCCAGGAACTGTTGCGTCTGGCGGCGCTGGAGCTCCTGGTCGCGGTAGGTCGTGCACATGGTCTTGCGGATGTGCGATCCGACCGGCGCGACCGATTCGCAGATGCGTCGATTGCCGTCACGGTGCCGCAGGATCTCGTTGACCTCTTCCTGGTCGTTGTAGAGCTTGATCTTGGCCGCCTCGTTCATCTGGTCGACCGTCCCGTAGGTATTGAACAGGGACATCATTTCATCGAGGCGATTGTCGACCGTTTCGCGTTCCTTGCTGTCGACGAACTCAAAGCGGCCGCCCGGCACCATCTCCTGATGTACCGCGGCCACCACGGCGGTGAAATCGGCCTTGGTCTCCGCCTTGACGATCGGCTTGTCCTTGGCATGGGCGATGCCCCCCTGGCAGAACCCGACCAGAACCATTGCCCCCACCATCCATTTCCGCAACTGCATGCGACCTCCCCAGGCCCCGCCGCCGCCAGGATGGCGGCGCTCTCGACGGGCCTGGCGATACTAGTCCCGCCCAAAAACGGTTGTCAACGAAGGTTTTCGTACATCTGTTTTCGTAAGCAGTGAAGCCCCCCGGGCCGCGCCGGTTCCATCCCGCCGGGAGCGATGCCGTCGGCACCCGCCATCGCGCAGCGCTCCCGCGCAACGGACATATACTCCGGCCGGGACGCACAGGGAGTCGTGGACATGCTGCGTTTGTTCGGAGTCGGCCTGGCGGTGTTGCTCGCAAGTCAGGCGTGGGCGGACGGTTGCCACCTGACCAGCTACGGGACCTTGCCGGTCTCCATGATCGGCGAAAGGGCGACCACCACGGTCAGTATCGATGGCCGGGACACGCGGTTCATCCTCGACACCGGGGGCAGCTTCAACCTGATGTCGAGGGCCAGGGCCTCGGCGCTGGGGCTACGGGTGTCGCCTGCGCCATTCGGTCTGCGCATCAGTGGCATCGGCGGGACGTCCAACGTCGAGCAGGCGCGGGTCCGGAAGTTCGGCATCCTCGGCGCAACGCTCGAGAACATCGATTTCATCGTCGGCGGCACCGATACCGGCGACGGCCTGCTCGGCGCCAACCTGCTCGATGCCGGCGACCTGGAGATCGATCTTGCGCACGGCAAGATGACGCTCTTCAAAACCGATCATTGCGACCGGACCGCGCTCGCGTACTGGACGAAGGACGGGCGCTACGAGGTCGCGGAGACCCGGCCGTCGCGCCAGGCCTACGACCGGCGCACGTTCGTCGATGTGACGGTAAACGGCACCAAGGTGCTGGCCGTGCTCGACTCCGGAGCGCCTGCGACGCTGATCACCCGCAAGGCCGCCGAGCGGGCCGGGATCGACATGCACGGGTCGGGCGTCACGGCGTCCGGAAAGGGCATGGGCTCGGGGGCAAGAGCGCTCGATACCTGGGTGGCCCGCATCGATGCGTTCTCGGTGGGTTCGGAGACGATCCGGCACAGCAAGATGCAGGTCATCGACGGGAAGCTGGGTGATGACCGGACCGACATGTTGCTGGGCGTGGATTTTCTGCTTGCCCATCATGTGTACGTGGCCAATGGCCAGAAGAAGATCTATTTCACCTACAACGGCGGGCGCGTGTTCACCTACGCCGATGCGCCGGGCAGTGACGGGACCACGGCCGCAGGCAGCGAGCCGGCACTCGGGAGTGCGGGCGACTACGCCTTGCGGGGCCGCGCGCACCTGTCGCGCGGCGAATCGAAGGCTGCCGTGGCGGACCTGGACGAGGCGATCCGGAGGGCGCCCGACCATGCCGATTACTACCTCGCACGTGCGCGTGCGAAGGCCGGCGAGCACCCTGAGGCCGCCCTCGCCGATCTGGACAAGTCGCTGGAGCTGGATCCGAAGAATGCCGATGCATGGCTGATGCGCGCCCAGCTTCGCTTCCGGCAGAAGGACCGCGCGGGTGCCGCCTCCGATGCGGCGGCCGCAAGCGCCCTGGTGCCCGCGGGATCGGAGCAGGCGCGTTCGATCGCGGGCCTCTATGTCGCGCTCGACCAGCCCGCCGCGGCGTTGCCGCTGCTCGACCCGTGGATCCGCCTGCACCGCGATGACGCCACGCTCGGTGCCGTGCTCAACGAGCGCTGCTGGGCGCGAGGCCTCAGCAACCGGATGCTCGAGGGCGCGTTGAAGGACTGCCGCAAGGCGATCAAGCGCGATGGCAAGGAACCGGCCTACCTCGACAGCCTCGGCCTGGTTCAGCTGCGGCTGGGGCATTACGCCGAGGCGATCGACGCATACCGGCAGGCGATCGCGCAGAGACCGGATTCCGCATGGACCCGCTACGGCCTGGGCCTGGCGAAGATCCGCGCCGGGCAGGCGGAAGCGGGCGAGGTCGATCTCGCGGCCGCGCGCCGGCTGGATCCGCAGATCGAAACGCGGGCGGCCAGGTATGGGCTGACGGCCGGGGCGCCATAGGGGTCAGGCTTGCCGGACCCACGTGGCCCGGCGCGCCTTCGGGCCGAAACGGCGATCTTCCCCGGCCATCGGGATTCGCGGAAGCGCCGGGTCGCAGCCCCGCGGTCGCCCGGCGACTAGCTCTCCCGCCCGGCCGACCAGCGTCCTGGCGCGGCCTGCGGTCGCAGGGTCTGGACGATGATCGTGCGCAGCGCCGCGACGATGGTTTCCAGCGCCATCGAGGCCGCGGCACCGGGCTGTCGTGCGGCCTGTTCGGGCAGGTAGGGCACGTGCACGAAGCCACCCGGCACCTGCGGCCGGTTCCGCAGGGCGTGCATCAGCGCGTAGAACACCTGGTTGCAGACGTAGGTGCCGGCGCTGTACGAGATCGCGGCGGGAATGCCCTCCCCGCGCAGTGCCTGCAGCGCCGCCTTCAGCGGCAGCGTGGCGAAGTACGCATCGGGCCCGCCGGCGATCACCGGCTCGTCGATCGGCTGGGTCCCGGCGTTGTCCGGGATGCGCGCATCGATCAGGTTGATCGCCACCCGTTCCAGCGAGATCTCCGCCCGCCCGCCGGCCTGGCCCACCGCGATCACCGCGCGCGGCGCGTGCGTGCGCAA
>NZ_DASSES010000098.1:0-22849 GCF_035695185.1 Frateuria sp. | reverse complement strand
GTTCGGCGACCACCGGGAAGGGCGCCGCGTCGGCCAGTTGCGCCAGCGCGTCCTGGCTGGCGTGGGTCCAGGGCTTGAGGCGGTTGCCGACCAGCGCCACCGGCAGCCTGCCGCGCCGGATCCGCGGTACGAGCGCGAGCTGCTCGAGGAATCCCAGCGTCGCATGCAGGTCGAACGAGGACGGCAGCACCGGTACCAGCACCGCGCCGGCCACCTCCAGCAGCGGCTCGAGCTCGCGCCCGCTGCTGCCCGCCGGGGTGTCGATCAGCACCCGGTCGGTATCCGGTGGCAGCTTCTGCAGGCCGCGACGGCCTTCCAGCCCGAGCACGCCGGGCATGCCGTCGGGCCGAAGCGTGGCCCAGCGATAGCTCGAGCCCTGGCGGTCGGTATCGACGATCGCCGTACGCCTGCCTTCCTGTGCCCAGTGCGAGGCCAGCTGGGTCACCAGCGTGCTCTTGCCGCATCCGCCCTTGCTGCATGCCACCAGCACCGTCAGCATCGGCCGCCCCTGTTGGGAAAGGTGGGGCAAGCGTAGCAGCAGGCGGGCGCAGGGTGGACTCGTGCCGGGCGGCTCCGCCCGGCAACGGCTCAGCCCTGGTCCTCGTGCGGCTTCCAGCCTGCCGGCGCGCTCGTGGGGATGCCGGCATCGCGCAGCGCCGCCAGCATCAGGCTCATCTCCGTGCCGCCGTGGCGGGCCAGCCCGAGCAGGTGCTGCGCCTGCGCCTTGTCCGCCTGCGCCCGCGCGATCAGCTGGGTGAACTGTTGCACCTGCCAGATGAGGTCCCGGCGCTCGCGCGCGGCCTGTTCGCGTCCCTCCGCCTCGCTGGCAAGCTGCTCGCGCAGGTGCAGGCCCAGCGAGCGGGCCAGCGGGCTGGAACCCCATTCGAGGGTCTTGCCGAGCTGGCGGCAGTCGGCGATCAGCGCCTGGTCCTCGCCGGCGGTCCGGCACACTTCCGCGGCGGCGCGCAGGCCCGGCTGCGGTTGTGCGCCGGCAATGCCGAACACGATCATCGCCTGCACGCCGGCCGCGCCCGAGTCGGCGTGCGGATCGAGTGTGGCGTCCGGTGGCGGCAGCACGCTCACGCCGTCGGCGAGCGCCTGCAGGCTGGTCCCGGTGTAGTCGTCGTAGAGCTTGGCCCGGGCGGCGTGGGCGAGGTCCGCCCGCGCCTCATCGCGCTTGGCGTCGTGCACGTCCTGGCCGAGCTTGAGCAACCAGACCGCGGCGTTTTCCGGAGCGTCCGTGACCAGCGCGGCAAGCGCGTCCGGGTTGGGACAGGCACCGGCCTGGGCGTCACAGTCGGCCAGCTGTACCCAGCGCTGGGCGGGGCCATGCCCCGGCGCTGCCGTGGCGCGGTCGATCAGGCCGTGGAAATCGTTCCCCTTCGGTTGCCTGGGCAAGGGCCGCGCCAGCAGCGCGGCGCCCAGCAATGGCAGGGCATCGGCGCGCGGCGCCAGCACGCTGACCAGGTCACGCTGGAAGGCGATCAGCGCCTTGGTGCGCGCTGCCTGCGCAGAGGGCGGGGCCTGCTTCGCCAGCGCGGGCATGGGCGCGATGGAGGCGCCGAGCAGGCCGGCCAGTGCAACGGCGAGTTGACGCCATCCCGGCATCGCGTTCTCCTTGGAGCGAAATGAAGCGGCAGCATAGCCGGCATGGATTAAGCCAGCCTGATTCGCCGGTCGGCGCGACGCGCGCTGTCGGGTGGGGATGGTTAGCATGGTCGCTTCCCCGACGCGCGCTTGCGTGCACCCCGCAATGACCGGAGAAATTGCCGTGATCCAGCTTTCCAGTTTGGCCGATCCGCAGGCGGCACCATGGTTCGCCGGTTGGGGAACGCTGGCGCTGATCAACGCCGGCCTGGCCCAGGGCAAGAACCGCAGTGGCGGGCTGTGGTTCCTGCTGTCGCTGGTGCTCGGGCCGATCGCTACGCTGATCCTGGTGCTGCTGCCGAAGGTGCGGCAGAAGTTGTTCTAGCCCGGTGCCGCGGGCGGGCCGGGGCCCACCCTGCGGCACGCTGGGCCTGCCTCGAGGTCATTCCCCCAGCGCTTCGCGCATGAACTCCGGCTGCGCCAGCGCGGCGCGGTGGATGTCGGCATTGTAGTAGCGGGTCGGGAAGCCCTTGCTGATGGCGCCGCGCTCGCGGAAGCCGGACAGGTCCGCGCCCTTGCGCGCCATCGTGCAGCTCCACCAGCCGGTCGGGTAGCACGGCTGCGGGAAGGTGAGCGTCCTGACCGCGCCGAAGCCCGAGCTGCGCATGGCCGAACGCATCGACTTGATCAGCTCCAGGTGCGCCAGCGGCGATTCGCTCTGCTGCACCAGGATGCCGCCGTGGCGCAGCGCCTTGTGGCAGCTGGCGTAAAAGGCGGCGTTGAACAGGCCTTCGGCCGGGCCGACCGGGTCGGTCGAGTCGACGATGACCAGGTCCAGCGAGTCGGGCTCGGCCTCGGCCATGTACTTGATGCCGTCGATGAACAGCAGCTCCGCGCGCGGATCGGCGTTGGACTCGCACAGCTCCGGGAAGTACTGCTCGGCCAGGCACGTCACGCGCTCGTCGATCTCCACCTGCGCGGCATGCTCGACTTCCTCGTGCTTGAGCACCTCGCGCAGCGTGCCGCAGTCTCCGCCGCCGATGATCACCACGCGCTTGGCGCGCGCATGGGTGAACAACGCGGGGTGGGTCATCATCTCGTGGTAGAGGAAGTTGTCGCGGCTGGTCAGCATCACGCAGCCGTCGATCACCATCAGCTTGCCCCAGTCGGTGGTCTGGTAGATCTCGATGGTCTGGAACGGGGTCTTCTCCGCATGCAGCAGTTTTTCCACCCGGAAGCCGATGGAAGAGCCGGAGGACTGGTGCGCCTCGGTGAACCAGCTGAGTTGCGACATGGTGCGGACCTGCATGGGGAGAGGTGAAAAGAGCGGCATTGTAGCGGCAACCGTGCGCAGGCAATGTGCGCATTGACCCCCTGTTGCCGCCGGCCGCCGCTACAATGCGCCCCCGGGCCGGCCACGCGCCGCCCCAAGAGCCCGACCGGCCCCGCGGCGTGCGAGGCTTCCGGCCGGCGGGCCCTCCGCTCGATCGAGCAATGCGTCAAGGCTCGCCGCTGCGACGTGCATGGATCCCGTTTGCCTCGAAGGAGACCCTTGCCATGTCCACGTCCTGGACCATCGACGAAGCCCGCCAGCTGTACGCCGTGCCGTACTGGAGCGACGGCTACGTCGACATCGATGCCGCCGGCGGCATCGTGATGCGCCCGCGCGGCGCCAGCGGGCCGTCGCTGTCGCTGCCGCAGATCGTCGACCAGGCCCGCGCGCAGGGCCTGCGCCTGCCGTTGCTGGTGCGCTTCCCGGACATCCTGGCCGATCGCCTCAAGCGCATGCAGGGCGCCTTCGCCCGCGCGATCGAGGAAACCGGCTACGCCGGCGGCTACACCGCAATCTTCCCGATCAAGGTCAACCAGCAGCGCGGCGTGGTGCAGGAGCTGGTGGCCGCCGGCAGCCAGGGCTTCGGCCTGGAGGCCGGCTCCAAGCCCGAGCTGATGGCGGTGCTGGCACTGGCACGGCCCAATTCGATCGTCATCTGCAACGGCTACAAGGACCGCGAGTACATTCGCCTGGCCCTGATCGGGCGCAAGCTGGGGCTGCGCGTGTTCATCGTGATCGAGAAGCTTTCCGAGCTCGAGCACGTCACCGCCGAAGCCGCGGCGCTGGACGTCGAACCGCTGCTCGGCGTGCGCGTGCGCCTGGCCTCGATCGGCGCAGGCAAGTGGCAGAACACCGGTGGCGACAAGGGCAAGTTCGGCCTGTCGCCGACGCAGGTGCTCGGGCTGGTGACCGCGCTGGACAAGGCGGGCCTGAAGCACACCCTGAAGCTGCAGCACTTCCACATGGGCTCGCAGATCTCCAACGTGCGCGACATCGCCAACGGCATGCGCGAGGCCACGCGGTATTTCGTGGAGCTCTCGCGCCTCGGTGTGCCGCTGGAGATCGTCGACGTGGGCGGCGGCCTGGGGGTGGATTACGAAGGCTCGCGCTCGCGCAGCCACAACTCGATCAACTACTCGATGGAGCAGTATGCGGCGACCATCGTGCAGTCGCTGGCCGAGGCGGTGGCCGCCGAAGGCCTGCCCGCGCCGCACGTGCTCACCGAAGCCGGCCGTGCGATGACCGCGCACCACGCGGTGCTGGTCAGCGACGTGACCGAGGTCGAGGAGGTGCCGGCCGGTGCGCTGCCGCCGCCGCGCGAGGACGAGCCCCGGGTGCTGCGGCACCTGCGCGAAGTGCATGCCGCGCTGGGCGAGCGCCCCCCGCTGGAGCTCTACCACGAGGCCCAGCACCACCTGGCCGAAGGCCAGTCCCTGTATGCGCTGGGCCAGCTGAGCCTGGCCGACCGCGCGCGGCTGGACGAGATGTTCTACCTGGTCGCCAACGCGGTGCGCGCGCGCCTGTCGCCGGCGGACCGGGCGCATCGCCAGCTGCTGGACGAACTGGACGAGAAGCTGGTCGACAAGTACTTCCTCAACTTCTCGGTGTTCGAGTCGGTGCCGGACATCTGGGCGATCGACCAGATCTTCCCGATCATGCCGCTCACGCGGCTGGACCAGGCGCCCACGCGCCGCGGGGTGATCGTCGACCTCACCTGCGATTCGGACGGCCGCATCGACCACTACGTCGATGCCGAGGGTGTCGACGTCAGCCTGCCGCTGCACAGCCCCCGCAAGGGCGAGGACTACTGCCTGGGCCTGTTCCTGGTCGGTGCCTACCAGGAGACGCTGGGCGACATCCACAACCTGTTCGGCGATACCGACGCGGTCAACGTGCGCGCCGATGGCGAAGGCTACGTGTTCGACCACGTGCGCCGCGGCGACACCACCGACGTGATGCTCGACTACGTCGGCTACGATCTGGCGGCGCTGCGGCGCAGCTACCGCGAGCGCATCGTGGCGGCGGGCATCGACGGCGAGCCGGCCGAGTCGCTCTATCGCGACCTGGATGCGGGGCTGACCGCCTACACCTACCTCGCCGACTAGCGCGAGACCACGCTGCCGGAGCGCACCTGCCCGCCGGACGGCCGGCGGTCGTGCACAGCTGCGCTCCGACGTGGAGCCAAACCCTGCACCAAGGTCCGATGGCGCCGGGCGGTGCGCGGCCTACAATCTCGGACTCCCCACTGCGGAGCACAGGTCATGGCCAGTCTCGACGGCAAGGTCGCCCTCATCACCGGGGCCGCCAGCGGCATCGGCAAGGCTATCGCCGAGCGCTATGCGCGCGAGGGCGCCGCGGTGGCGATCGCCGACATCGATCCCCGGGCAGCCGAGGCGGCCGCCGCGGCGATCAACGCGGCGGGTGGACGCGCCATGGGCGTGGCCATGGACGTCACCGACGAGCAGGCCGTCGATCGCGGCACCGACGCGGTGGTGCAGGCGTTCGGCCAGCTCGACATCCTCATCTCCAACGCCGGCGTGCAGATCGTCAATCCGATCGAGAGCTTCGCCTTCGCCGACTGGAAGAAGATACTGGCGATCCACCTGGACGGCGCCTTCCTGACCACGCGCGCGGCGCTCCGGCACATGTACCGGGGCGACCGCGGCGGCATCGTCATCTACATGGGGTCGGTGCACTCGCACGAGGCCTCGGTGCTGAAGGCGCCCTACGTGACCGCCAAGCACGGCCTGCTCGGCCTGGCCCGCACGCTGGCCAAGGAGGGCGCGCCGCACAACGTGCGCGCGCACGTGATCTGCCCGGGGTTCGTGCGCACGCCGCTGGTCGAGAAGCAGATCCCGGAACAGGCCAGGGAGCTGGGTATCAGCGAGGAGGAGGTCATCCGCAACGTGATGCTCAAGCAAACCGTCGATGGCGTGTTCACCACGCTGGAGGACGTGGCGCAGACGGCGCTGTTCCTGGCCAGCTTCCCCACGGCCGCATTGACCGGCCAGAGCTTCGTGGTCAGCCACGGCTGGCACATGCAGTAACGGGGGCCAATGGACCGATGCAGGAGCGCACCTGTGCGCGATCGCCATGCGCGTGCCGCCGGATCCGCAGCGTCCCCGGTCGCGCGCAGGTGCGCTCCTGCAAGGTCGTCCCTGAGCGCGGGTGTCCGCTACTGGCGGTGCACCTGGAAGGCGCCGAACGACTGGTTCACCGGCATCAGTTCGATGCGATTGACGTTGAGGTGCGGGGGCAGGTTGGCGATCCACCACAGCGTGTCGGCGACATCGCTTGCGGTGATCGGCTGGGCGCCGGCATAGAGCCTGTCGGAGGCGGCCTGGTCGCCACCGGTGCGCACCAGGGTGAATTCGGTTTCGGCCATGCCCGGCTCCACCGAGGTCACGCGTACGCCGGTGCCGTGCAGGTCGGCGCGCAGGCCCAGCGAGAACTGCGAGACGAAGGCCTTGGTGCCGCCGTATACGTTGCCGCCCGGATAGGGGTAGGTGCTGGCGGTCGAGCTGATGTTGACGATCGCGCCCTTGCGTTCGATCAGCGTGGGCAGCAGCAGCCGGCTCAGCGTCACCAGGGCGGTGACGTTGGTGACGATCATCTGCTTCCACGGCGCGAGGTCCGCCTGCTGGGCCGGCGCCGTGCCCAGCGCCAGGCCCGCGTTGTTGACCAGCAGGTCGATGCCGGCGAAATCGGCGGGCAGGGCTGCGTGCGCCGAGCGCATCGCGGCCTCGTCGCGGATGTCGAACGCCAGCGCGTGGACGCGGTCGGCGCCGTGCCGGGCGACCAGTTGCTGCAGGCGTTCGGCGCGGCGGCCGCTGGCCACCACACGCCAGCCACCGGCCACGAAACGCTCGACGGTGGCGGCGCCGAAGCCGGAGGTGGCGCCGGTGATCCAGGCGACCTTGCCATTCATCTCAGCGGCCTTCCTTCAGTGCGATCGCCTTGTAGCCGGCGCCGGCCAGGCGGTCCTGCACCGATTCCAGCTCGGTCGCCGAACGGTACGGCCCCAGCCGCACGCGATGGAAGGTCTGGCTGCCCACCTGCACGGTCTGCACGTTGGCGACGAAGCCCTGCAGCGCCAGCTTGGCCTTGAGCGCCTCGGCGTCGGCCGCGCTGGGGAAGGCGCCGACCTGCAGCAGGTAGCCGCTGCCGGCCGCCGGTGCCGGCACCGCGGTGGCGGGCGCGGCCTGGATGTTCTCGGTGACCGCCGCCGGTGCGTTCGGGTTGGCCGCCTGCTGTTGCGCGGCGGCCGCGGCCCGCGCCTGCTGGGCGGCCTGCAGCTTCTGCTGCTGCTCGGCACGCGCCTGCGCGCTGATCTGGTCGTCGGGAATGCGCACCTCCTTCTCCGAAAGCACCGAGTAGAAGTCGTACTGCGGCTTCTTCGGTGCACTCTCGGCCGGGGCCAGCCCCTTGTCGCCATCCCCCTGGGCGGTGGCCTGCGGGTTCGGCTGGGGACCGGTCGGCGCCATCGGCAGCATCGAGTGGCGCGTCAGCACCACCATCGCCACGATGCCGACCGCGATGCCGAGCACCGCCCAGCCCCAGGCGGGGAAACCGCCCTTGCGGTTGCGTACGGCCTGCCGGCCCTTGCCCGGGCGTGCTGCCATTACATGCTCTCCGGGGCGCTCAGGCCCAGCAGGTCGAGACCGTTCCGGATGACCTGGCGCGTCGCCACCACCAGCGCCAGGCGTGCGTTGCGCAGGCCCGCGTCCTCGACCAGGAACTGGTGCGAGTTGTAGTAGGTGTGGAAGGCGTTGGCCAGTTCGCGCAGCCAGCCGGCGAGCAGGTGCGGCTCGAGGTTGGCGGCGGCGCTGTCGACGATCTCGGGGTATTTCGAAAGTTCGGTGAGCAGGATCTGCTCGTGCTCGTTGTCCAGCCGCGCCAGCTCGGCCAGCCCAAGCTCCAGGTCGACCGTGAAGCCCTTCTCGCCCGCCTGGCGCAGCACCGAGCACACCCGCGCATGGGCGTACTGGATGTAGTAGACCGGGTTGTCGTTGCTCTGCGAGCGGGCCAGGTCGATGTCGAACACCAGTTGAGAGTCGGCCTTGCGCGAGATCAGGAAGTAGCGCGTGGCGTCGCGGCCCGCTTCGTCGATGAGGTCGCGCAGGGTGACGTAGCTGCCGGCGCGCTTGGAGATTTTCACCTCCTCGCCGCCGCGCATCACGGTCACCATCTGGTGCAGCACGTACTCGGGCCAGCCCTTGGGGATGCCGCAGTCGAGTGCCTGCAGGCCGGCCTTCACGCGCGCCAGCGAGCCGTGGTGGTCCGAGCCCAGCTCGGTGATCGCGCGGGTGTAGCCGCGCTGCCACTTGGAGCGATGGTAGGCCACGTCCGGCACGAAGTAGGTATAGGTGCCGTCGGACTTGCGCATCACGCGGTCCTTGTCGTCACCGTAATCGGTGGTGCGCAGCCACAGCGCGCCACCGTCCTCGTAGGTGTGGCCGTGGGCGATGAGCTCGCGCACGGTCTCGTCCACCTTGCCGTCGGTGTACAGCGAGGACTCCAGGAAATAGGTGTCGAAGCCCACGCCGAACGCCTTCAGGTCCAGATCCTGCTCGCGGCGCAGGGCCGCCACGGCGAACTGCCGGATCGCTTCGAGGTTCCCGGGATCCCGCGCGCCGGTCACGGTGTGGCCGTCGGCCACCACCGACTCGCCGGCCAGGTATGCGCGGGCCACCTCGGCGATGTAGTCGCCGCGGTAGCCGTCCTCCGGCCAGCCTTGCTCGCCCGGCGCCAGGCCACGGGCGCGCGCCTGCACCGAGATCGCCAGGTTGTGGATCTGCACGCCGGCGTCGTTGTAGTAGAACTCGCGCCTGACGTCCCAGCCGGTCGCTTCCAGCAGGCGGGCCAGGCAGTCGCCGATCGCCGCGGCACGGCCGTGGCCCACGTGCAGCGGACCGGTCGGGTTGGCCGAGACGAACTCCACGCCGACGGTGGTGCCCGCGCCGCTGGCGTTGCGGCCGTAGGCGTCGCCTTCGGCGAAGATGCGCCGCACTTCGGCGTGGTAGGCGCCGGCGCCGAGGAAGAAGTTGATGAAGCCGGGGCCGGCGATCTCGACTTTCTCCACCAGCGGGCTGGCCGGCAGGGCGGCGACCAGTTGCCCGGCCAGTTCGCGTGGCTTGGCGCGTGCCGGCTTGGCCAGCAGCATCGCGGCATTGGCGGCGAAGTCGCCATGTTCGCGGCTGCGCGCGCGCTCGACCACGAACGGCGGGAGCTCGAGCTCGGCGGGCAGGACGGCTTGGCCCTGCAGGGTCCGGATGGCCTGCAGCAGCAGGTCGCGCAGCGCTTGTTTCACGGCGAGGGATCGTTGTGCGATGGGAACCGCCAATCCTAGCAGAGGCGGTGCGGCCACCGGTCTGCGGCCGGGAGGGCCGCGCCTGGGGCCTGCCTCGGACAGAGGCCCGATGGGCCGGGCCGGGCTCCTCCATCCGCCCGGTAACTGGGTTCCTGCACCCGGTTGGGGCGGGAGCGGGGACAATCCTGTGGATAACTCTGTGGGGAAAGCTGCGGCACCGCGGAGGAGTCAGGCAAGGTCTCGCCCCGAGACCCGCTTGTAAAGCTGACAACCCTTTCAAATCATGAACATGGAGGAAGTCTTTCAGGCTTGTCGCCAACTGACGCACGCCGGGCCCGCGCAAATCGGATTGTGCATAAGTCGCGGCCCCGGTTTTTCGCGGCTGTCAAGCCCTGCGCTGTCATGGCCCTGTCATGGCTTGGTGCCACGCTGCCCCGGTACCCGCCGTCTCCCCCGGCAGGTACCCTCCCAGGCGGCGCGCCTCTCCCCGGCGCGCCGCCTTATTTTTGCGCGGGGGCCTACAGCAGGCCGCGCTCGGCCATCGACACCGGCGTGCCGTGGCCGATCACCAGGTGGTCGAGCACGCGCACGCCGACCAGCTGCAGCGCTTCGCGCAATTCGCGGGTGATCGCGCGATCGGCGGCACTGGGCTCGGCCACGCCGCTCGGGTGGTTGTGCGCGAAGATCACCGCGCAGGCGTTGTGCCTGAGGCAGGCGCGCACCACCTCGCGCGGGTGGACGCTGGCGCCATCGACGGTGCCGCGGAACAGTTCCTCGAAGGCGAGCACCCGGTGGCGGTTGTCCAGATAGAGGCAGCCGAACACCTCGTAGGGCAGGTGGCGCAGGCAGGCGGAAAGGTAGTCACCGCTGTCGCGCGGGCTGCCCAGGCTGGGGCGCGCCTGCAGCTGCTCGGCCAGGCTGCGGCGGGCCAGCTCCAGTGCGGCGACGATCCGCGCGCGCTTGGCCGGACCCAGGCCCCGGCTGGGCGCCGGTCCGTCGACGCGGCCGAGCAGGGCAGCCAGGCCACCGGCCTCCGTGAGCAGCTCGCGGCCGAGCGCGATGGCGTCCTTGCCGGGCACCCCGCTTCCCAGCAGCACGGCCAGCAGTTCGGCATCGGAGAGGGAGGCGCCGCCATGCTGCAGCAGCTTTTCGCGCGGACGTTCGCCGCTGGGCCAGTGACGGATACTCATCCGTCCGATCCTGCCCGCCAGAGTGCGGAGCGGGCAGCGGTAGCGTTTGATGAATCCGGTAAGCTAGCGCTTCGCCCGGTTGTCAGGCCCGTCTTACATGAGTCTTGCCCAACGTCGCATCCTGCTCGGCGTCTCGGCGGGTATCGCCGCCTACAAGTCCTGCGAACTGGTGCGCCGGCTGCGCGAGCAGGGTGCCGAGGTGCGCGTGGTGATGACCGAGGCGGCGACCCGTTTCGTCGGCACGACCACGTTCCAGGCGTTGTCCGGGCAGCCGGTGCGCGTCTCGCTGTGGGACGAGGGCGCGGAAGCGGCGATGGGCCACATCGAACTGGCACGCTGGGCCGAACGGGTGCTGATCGCCCCGGCCAGCGCCGACATCCTGGCCCGCCTGGCGCATGGCCACGCCGATGACCTGCTGACCACGCTGTGCCTTGCCAGCGCCGCACCGCTGTACGTGGCACCGGCGATGAACCAGCAGATGTGGGCGCATCCGGCGGTGCAGGCCAACCTGGCCACGCTGCGCGCACGCGGAGTGGCGGTGCTGGGCCCGGCCGCGGGGGAGCAGGCGTGCGGCGACATCGGGTCGGGACGCATGCTCGAACCGGCGGAGCTGCGCGATGTCCTGGCCGCGTCCTTCGGCGGCGGCGCGCTCGCCGGACTGCACGTGGTGGTGAGCGCCGGGCCGACCTACGAGGACATCGACCCGGTGCGCTTCATCGGCAACCGCAGTTCCGGTCGCATGGGCTTCGCCGTGGCCGAGGCGGCCGTGGCGGCCGGGGCGCAGGTGACGCTGGTCGCCGGTCCGGTCAGCCTGCCGACCCCGCCCGGCGTGCTCCGGCGCCTGGACGTGCGCAGTGCGACACAGATGCGTGAGGCCGTGCTGGGCGCCACCGCAGTGGATATCTACATTGGCGCGGCCGCAGTGGGCGACTACCGCCCGTCCGCGGTGGCCGAGCGCAAGCTCAAGAAGCGGGACGGCGCGCCGCTGGTGCTGGACCTGGCCGAAAACCCCGACATCCTAAAGGACCTCGCCGGCCGGCAGCCACACCCATTCCTGGTCGGCTTCGCCGCCGAAACGCATGACGTGGCCGCCTACGCGCAGGACAAACTTGCCCGCAAGGGGCTGGACATGATCGCCGCCAACCGGGTCGGGGCCGGCCTGGGCTTCGAGGCCGACGACAACGCGCTCAGCCTGTACTGGCCGGGCGGTGGCGAGGAGCTGCCGCGCGCGCCCAAGCGCGAGCTGGCCGCGCGGCTGGTCCAGTGCGTTGCGGCACGCTACCGGGCGACACGTGCATGATCGACGTCGAACTCAAGATCCTGGACCCGCGCCTGGGCGACACCATTCCGCTGCCGCAGGCCGCGACCGCCGGCAGTGCCGGGATGGACCTGCGTGCGGCGATCGAAGCCCCGCTCACCCTGGCTCCGGGTGAAAGCGTGCTGGTGCCCAGCGGCATCGCCATCCATATCGGCGATCCGAACTGGTGCGCACTGATCGTGCCGCGCTCGGGGCTGGGCCACAAACACGGGCTGGTGATGGGCAACCTGGTCGGCGTGATCGACGCCGACTACCAGGGGCCGCTGATGATTTCCTGCTGGAACCGCGGCAACGTGCCGTACACCATGGGTGTGGGCGACCGTATCGCCCAGCTGCTGCTGGTGCCGGTGGCACAGGCGCGGCTGCGCGTGGTGGCCGAGTTCGCGCCTTCCGCACGCGGCGCGGGCGGGTTCGGTTCGACCGGCGTCAACTGAAGCCGGGCATCAACGACGTTGGGGGCGAGATGGCAAGAAACCTCTTGAGGGTGCGGGACGCCGGCGGCGCCGTGGCATGGCAGCGCCTGCTGCCGCTGGCCGGAGGCACCGTGCTGTTGCTGCTGGGCATCTTCTGTGCGTGGCAGACCTGGCTCATCGCCAGCGAGAGCGACGAAGTGGCGCGCGTGTATGCGGCCCGCGACCAGGCGGTGCACGCGCTGGGGGCGGAGATCGCCGGTGAGCGGGCGCAGGTCGCCCGGGCGATCGCCGCGCTCGATCCGGCCAGTGCGGACGGCGACCGCGCGAAGCTGGGCGACGCACTGCGCGCGCGCCTGCCGCAGGCGTTGAACGTGGAGGTCTACAGCGCCGGCCTGGACGAGGTGCTGCACGCAAACTACCGCAAGTTCGGCTACGCCAAGGCAGCGCAGCTGATGGCCGCGCAGGCCGACGACGCGCTGCCGGTGCAGACCGTGGTCGCGAATGGCCAGCGGCGGTTGAGCCTGGTGCAACCGATGGGTCCGGTGCAGCGCCCGCGGGCCTGGGTCTGGGTGGAGTTGCCGTTCACGCCACTGCAACGGCGTTTCGAGTCCATTGCGCCGGGTGGCGGCCGCATCGACCTGCGCCAGGGCGCCGACCGCGGCGAGCTTAGCCTGCTCTCGCGGGGTGCCTCCTCGGCCGAGGCGGAAGAGGAGGCCAGGCCGGTGCCGGGCAGCACCTTCACCGTGCGCGCGGCCCTGCCGGCCGCCTTCATCCTGCTGCCGCGCGTCTGGCCGTTGGCGGCGTTGCTGGCGCTGCTGGGGATCGGCGGTGGCCTGTACCTGTTGTGGCTGCGCGGCCGCCTGGCCCCGCGCCCGGAAAACCAACCCGAGGAGATGATGGTGTCCGATGTAGTCCCCGCCAAGCACGAGCCCGCCCCGGTGGTCCGCCCGGCCGCGATGCCGCCCACGGAAAGCCCGGCCGACGCCGTCGATCCGAGCATCTTCCGTGCCTACGACGTGCGCGGGGTGGTCGGCAAGACGCTGACCGCGCGGGTCGCGCGGCTGCTTGGCCAGTCGATCGGCACGCTGATGCGCGAAAAAGGCCTGTCCGAAATCGTGGTCGGCCGTGACGGGCGCCTGTCCGGGCCCGAGCTCGCCGGCGCGCTTGCCGACGGCCTGCGCGAGGCCGGCATCGACGTGATCGACGTCGGCGCGGTGCCGACCCCGGTGGTCTATTTCGCCGCCTACCGCTTCAACACCGGCAGCGGCGTGGCGGTGACCGGCAGCCACAACCCGCCGGACTACAACGGCTTCAAGATCGTGGTCGGCGGCGAGACGCTCTCCGAGGGGGCCATCCAGGACCTCTACCAGCGCATCGCCAGCGGTGCGCTGGAGGCGGGCGGGCAGGGTGGCCTGCGCCATGTCGATGTGGTGCCCGACTACATCGAGCGGATCATTTCGGACGTGCAGGCCGAGCGGCGCCTGAAGGTCGTGGTCGACTGCGGCAACGGCATTCCCGGCGCGGTGGCGCCGCAGGTGATCGAGGGCATCGGCTGCGAGGTCGTGCCGCTGTACTGCGAGGTGGATGGCACCTTCCCGAACCACCACCCGGATCCCTCGGACCCGCACAATCTCGAGGACCTGATTCATGCAGTGCGCCAGACCGGCGCTGACCTTGGCGTCGCCTTCGACGGTGACGGCGACCGCCTGGGCGTGGTGACCCGCGACGGCGAGATCATCTACCCCGACCGGCTGCTGATGCTGTTCGCCCGCGACGTGCTGTCGCGCCAGCCGGGCGCGACGATCATCTACGACGTCAAGTGCACCGGCCACCTGAAAGGCCAGGTGCTGGAAGCCGGCGGCAGTCCGCTGATGTGGCGCACCGGCCATTCGCTGATCAAGGCCAAGATGCGCGAGACGCAGGCGGAGCTCGCAGGCGAGATGAGCGGGCACTTCTTCTTCAAGGAGCGCTGGTACGGCTTCGACGACGGCATCTACGCCGGCGCACGGTTGCTGGAAATCCTGGCCGGCGACATTGAAGGACGCACGCCGGAGCAGGTCTTCGCCACCTGTCCGAAAGGCGTGTCCACGCCGGAGCTGAAGATCGAGCTCAGCGAGGGCGAGCACTACCGCTTCATCGAGAAGTTCAAGGAGAAAGCGGGCTTCGGCGATGCCACGCTGACCACCATCGACGGCGTGCGCGCGGACTGGCCGGATGGCTGGGGCCTGGTGCGCGCCTCCAACACCACGCCGGTGCTGGTGCTGCGCTTCGATGCGGACAACGCGGCGGCGCTCAAACGCATCCAGCAGGCGTTCCGCGAGCAGCTTTTCCTGGTCGACCCGGGGCTGAAGCTGCCGTTCTGAGGGCAGGCCTGCGGGTGGGCCCGCCCTGCCGCCATCGCTGGCGGGACGGGCTTCGTGCCCGCCTTGCGCCCCGCCCTTACTGCCGCTGCTCTTCTTGCGCCTGTTTGAGCGCGCGGTAGTGCTCCAGCTGCTGCGCGGATGCCTTCTCTGCGGTGTCGCGCCGGTCCTGCAGCCGCGCCAGCGCACCGCGCTGGCCGGCAACCACGTTGCGCTGGTCGGCAATGCTGTCGGCCAGTGACCTGGGTACTTTTTCCTTCGTGCGCTCGAGGTCTGCCGCGCGGCCCAGCAGGTCGGCCAGCGCCTTTTCCTGGCTTTGCAGGTTGAGGCGCGTGGTATTGATCTGCTGGTCGATGCTGTCCAGTTCCTCCTGCTGCGCCTGCTTGAGCGCCGTCTCGTCCCCGTAGGCGTTGAGCAGTTGCAGGTCGGCGCGCTGGCGCGCTTCCTCCGCCCGCCGCTGGGCGGCCTGTTCGGCGGCCAGCTTGTCGGCGGCGGCGCGTTCCTCGGGAGTCAGCTGGCGCTCGACGTGGCGCACCACGTAGCCCTGGTCGTTGACCAGGTCGTAGCCGTACTTCATCGCCTCCGCAGTGAGGCTGTCGCTGTAGTGCGACAGCCCCTTGGCATCACGCCAGTGGTAGCGGATGCCAATGCCGGTGGCCTTCTGGGCATGGGCGGTCAGGACCGCTGCCAGGCTGATGGCAACGGCGTAAACGAGCTTGCGCATGGACACCCCTCCTGGCGGGCAGTATAGCGATCGTGCGGCCACTGCCTAAGCGTGGATGAAGGGCGTGGATGGGCCTGTGACGCGGGTCGCCACCTGAGTCATCCGGATACGCCGTAGCGGTGGCGGTACTCGAGCAGCCGCGCGTGCTCGCCGGCCAGTTCGGCGCGCTCGCCGGCATAGGCCAGTACCTCGTCCAGGCCGGTGATGGCAATCACCGGGATGCCGTGGTCGCGCGCCACTTCCTGGGCGGCCGACAGTTCGCCCAGGCCGCGCTCCTGCCGGTCCAGCGCGATCAGCACGCCTGCCGGAGTGGCACCCTGCGCGCGGATCAGCGCCAGCGACTCGCGCACCGCGGTGCCGGCGGTCATCACGTCGTCGACGATCAGCACCCGGCCCGCCAGCGGTGCACCGACCAGCACGCCACCTTCGCCATGGGCCTTGGCTTCCTTGCGGTTGTAGGCCCACGGCAGGTCGCGACCGTGCTGCGTGGCCAGCGCGATCGCGGTGGCCGCGGCCAGTGCGATGCCCTTGTAGGCCGGCCCGAACAGCATGTCCACCGGCAGCTGCGCCCGCACCAGCGCGGCGGCATAAGCCTCGCCCAGTCGGGCCAGCGCGGCGCCCGAGTCGATGCGACCCAGGTTGAAGAAATACGGGCTGCGGCGCCCGGACTTGAGCGTGAAATCGCCGAAGCGGAGGACGTCGCGCGCGAGCGCCAGTTCAATGAAGTCGCGTTGGTAGGGTTGCATGGGCGCCGGAACGGGAATGGAGATTGGCTATTATCCACCGGTTCCCCAGCCACGAGTCCGCCCGCATGAGAATCGTCACGCTCAACGCCAACGGCATCCGCTCGGCCGCCAGCAAGGGCGTGTTCGACTGGCTTCGGAGCCAGGCCGCCGACGTGGTCTGCGTGCAGGAAACCAAGGCGCAGGAGGACCAGCTCACCGACGCGATGTTCCGCCCGGATGGCCATCACTGCTTCTATCGCGACGCGACCTGCAAGAAAGGCTACAGCGGCGTGGCGATCTACGCGCGGCGCGAGCCCGACGCGGTGCTCACCGAGCTGGGCTGGGAGCCGTTCGACTGCGAGGGGCGCTACATCGAGGCGCGCTTCGGCAACCTGTCGGTGGTCTCGCTGTACGTGCCGTCGGGCTCCTCGGGCGAGGAGCGCCAGCAATTCAAGTTCAAGGCCATGGATTTCCTCACGCCGGTCTTCGACCAGTGGCTCAACAGCGGCCGCGACTACGTGATCTGCGGCGACTGGAACATTGTCCACACCCGCAACGACATCAAGAACTGGACCTCCAACCAGAAGAACTCCGGCTGTCTGCCGGCCGAGCGGGCTTGGCTCGATCTTCTGTTCCACACCCGCGGCTGGGTCGACAGCTTCCGTGCGGTCAAGCCCGAGGCGGTCGAGTACACCTGGTGGTCCAACCGTGGCCGTGCGCGCGAGAACAATGTCGGATGGCGGATCGACTACCAGGTCTGCACGCCGTCCCTGCGCGAACGCATCCGCGATTGCTCGGTCTACCGCGATCAGCGTTTCTCGGACCATGCGCCCTACACGGTCGACTATGCCGACTGAGCCGGTCGCAGCCTCCGCGCGCAAGCCCTCGATCTGGCGCGCCTTCGCGCAGCCGGCGGCCGGCACGATGGCGCTGTTCGGGTTCGCTTCGGGTCTGCCATTCCTGCTGGTGGCCGGGACGCTGGCGTATTGGCTGAAGGAAGAGGGCATCAAGCTGGAGGAGATCACGATGATCGCCAGCGCGGGCCTGACCTATGCCTTCAAGTTCGTCTGGGCGCCGTTGCTCGACCACTGGCGCATTCCCGGCTTCGCGCGGCTCGGCCAGCGACGCGGCTGGCTGCTGTTCGCACAGCTCTGCGTGACCGCAGGCCTGCTGGGGATGGCGCTGCTGACCCCCGACCAGCTGTGGCCCTTCGTGGCCGCGACGTTGCTGGTCGCCTTCTTCGGCGCGACCCAGGACATCGCGGTGGACGCGTACCGCATCGAGATCGCGCCGTCGCACGTGCAAGGCGCCCTTGTGGCGACCTATGCGCTGGGCTACCGCATCGGCCTGCTGCTGGCCGGCGCGGTGGCGTTGATCCTGGCCGATCACGTGTCCTGGCGCCTGGTGTATCTGATCATGGCCGGCGCCATGGCGATCCCCATCGCCACCACGCTGTTGGCACGCGAGCCGGACGTGCTGCGTGCACGGCCGACCAGCTGGTGTCTTGCCATGCGCGAAAGCGTGGTCGATCCGTTCACGGACTTCTTCCGCCGCTACGGTGTGCAGGCGGCAGGCGTGATCCTGCTGTTCATCCTGCTCTTCAAGATCCCGGAGCAGGCGACGATCGGCGGGATCATGAGCCCGTTCTACCGCGACATGCAGTTCTCCAAGACCGAGATTGGCGCGATCACGAAGATCTACGGCATATGGATCGGCATCGTCGGTGTGTTCCTCGGCGGCGCGGCGGTCGCGCGCTGGGGCGCATGGCGTTCGCTGGGAGCGACGATCGTGTTGTGCGGCTGCAGCAACCTCTTCTACCTGGTGCTGATTGGCCATCCCGGGAACCTGCTGGCACTGACCCTGGTGATCTCGGCCGAGAACCTTACGCTAGGCATGCTGGGCCCGCCGACGGTGGCGTTCCTGTCGATGCTCGTCAACCGCCAGCACACCGCCACCCAGTACGCCCTGTTGAGTTCCCTGGTGAACCTCCCGGGCAAGCTGCTGGGCTTCTTTGCCGGAGGCATCGCCACGGCCGCGGGCTATGGTGGCTATTTCGTGCTCACGGTGGTGGCGCTGATCCCGGCGATGCTGCTATATGCCGGACTGTGGCGGCGCTTCCGTGCCGTCGAGCAGGCAGAAACCTAGTCGCGGGCGGCCTGCGGGGCGTGGCCGGTAGCCTGCTGCAAACCCCGTGGTTCTGTGCCACCATGCCCTGCCAGCTGGGCATGCGTGACACGGAGCGACGCACGTGCCGGACCTCGTCATACGCCACATCGACAGCTTGATGGCCGAGCGGATCAAGACGCTCGCGAAGGACCGCCATTGGTCCATCAACGACGTCGTGCTGCATGCCCTGCGGCACGGCCTGGGCCTCAGCGCGGCCGGCCAGATCTCCAGCGAGGCGATGCTCGATCCGGGCAGCCTGGTGCTGGGGGGGCAGTGGAACCTCGCCGAAAAGGCGGTCTTCCAGGAAGCCCTGCAGGCGCTTTCGCTGGCGCGCCCGACGCAGTTGGCGCCCGCGCGCGTCTCCAAGCTCAGCTAGACGGCCGCGGTCATTCCCGCGGGGCCAGGTACAGTGCGCCCAGCACGCGGCGGCCATGCGCGCCGGTAACCGCCGGCAGGTTGCCGGGCATGCCGAGCACGCGCTGGCGGGCCAGCCAGGCGAACGCGGCGGCTTCCAGATAGTCGGGGTCGATGCCGTGCGTGGCGGTGCTGACGACGCGGCGCGGCGCCAGCCATTCGGCCAGCCGCGCCATCAGCCGCGAGTTGTGCACGCCGCCCCCGCACACCAGCACGTCCGTCGCGGCGGGCGCGTGTGCTTCGATCGCGTCGGCCACGGTATGCGCGGTCAGTTCCAGCAGGGTGGCCTGCACATCGGCCGCTGCCAGTAGCGGCACGCGTGGCTGGCGCAGCAACCAGGCCAGGTGGAAGTGCTCACGGCCGGTGCTCTTGGGCGGCGCCAGCGTGAAATAGGGGTCGGCCAGCAAGGCTTCCAGCAGGGGTGCATCGACCTGGCCGGCGGCGGCGAACGCGCCATCGCGATCGAAGGGCTCGCCAAGCTGCTCCTGGCACCAGGCATCGAGCAGTCCATTGGCCGGGCCGGTATCGAAACCCAGCACCTGGCCTTCCGGGCCAAGCACGGTGATGTTGGCGATGCCACCCAGGTTCAGGACCACGCGGGTGGATCCCGGCTGGCCAAGCAACATCGCGTGGACCGCCGGCAGCAGCGGCGCGCCCTGGCCGCCGGCGGCAACGTCGGCGCGGCGGAAGTCCGCGACCACGTCGATCCCGCAGGTTTCGGCGATCACCGTCGGATCGCCGATCTGCAGGGTGAAGGGTGTTTCACCGCCAGGGCGGTGCCGCACCGTCTGGCCGTGCGAGCCGATCGCGCGCACGGCGGACGCGGGTGTGCCGCTGGCTTCGAGCAGCGCCCGCGTGGCCTCGGCAAAGTGCCGGCCGACCTCGACATCGAGTCGTCCGAAGGTATCCAGGTTGAAGCCGGTCAGGTCCTGCGCCAGCGCCAGCACGCGCTCGCGCAGGGGTTCGGGCCACCGGTGGGTGAGCGCAGCACGCAATTGCGGCAGGCCCTGGTCGAATGACACCAGCGCGGCATCGATGCCGTCGGCGCTCGTGCCGGAGATCAGCCCCAGGTAGAGGGCCGATGCGTCGTCGGTGGAGGACAAGGGCGGAGCGTCAGTCGTCGTTGCGAGTAGCCGAGTGCAGCTGGGCGAGCTTGAAGTTGGCGTCCATCGCCTTCAGGCGCGCCAGCTGCGGGCGCACGACCTCGGACTCGAAGCGGGCCAACTGCGCCGCCGGCAGCGGCTGCGGCTTGGGCAGGGTGACCGTCTGCGGATCACGCTGCACGCCGTTGACGCGGAACTCGTAGTGGAGGTGCGGCCCGGTGGCGAGGCCGGTCATGCCCACATAGCCGATCACCTGCCCCTGGCTGACGTGCTGGCCGACGTGCTCCTTGGCGAAGCGCGACATGTGCCCATAGGCGGTGCTGATGTTCTTGTTGTGCTGGATCACCACGAAATTGCCGTACCCGCGCATCCAGCCGCGGTACTTGATCACGCCATCGCCGGCGGCGTGGATCGGGGTGCCGGACGGGGCTGCGTAGTCCACGCCCTTGTGTGCGCGCATGCGGCCGAGGATCGGGTGCATGCGGGCAGCGGTGAAACGCGAGGAGATCCGGGTGAAGTCGACCGGGATGCGCAGGAAGGACTTCTGGATCGGCCGGCCGTCCTCGCTGAACCAGCCGTAGCGGCCGTCGGCCTTCTTGAAGCGGTACGCCGTGTAGCGATGGCCCTGGTTGACGAACTCGGCGGCGACGATGTCGCCCTCGGCGAAGTAGCTCCCGTCACGATAAACGTCGTCATAGACCACCGTGAAGCTGTCGCCGTCGCGCAGGTCCTGGACGAAATCGATGTCGTACTTGAACAGGTCCGCCAGCTTGCCGACCATGCCCTGGCTCATGCCGGCCCTGGCCGCGGCGGCATACAGGGAACTGGTGATCGTGCCGTGGGCAACGTGCTCGCGCGTCTCCATCGCGCGCGGCTGGATGTTCAGCGTGGCGTGGCCGCCGTCGAAGCGGACTACGGCACGGTTGGCTTCGTCCTTGTCGAAACGGATGCCTTTGAGGCTGCCGTCGCTGCCGAGCAGGAAGTCGAATTCCTGGTGCGGGCGAATGTTGTGGAAGGCCCCCTTGGTGGCCCCGGCCGCGTCCATCACGCGCTGCAGGTCGGCCAGGGTCAAGCCTTCATCCTGGAAGATGTCCGAGAGGGTCTGGCCGGGCTGCACCTGCACCACGTGCCAGTTCTCCATCGCTCGGGCGGGTGCGGCCACCGGCGAGGCCTTCGGCAGCGTGAGCGGCAGCACCGTATGGGCGACGGGCGCCGGATCGGGCCGCATCGCGCTGGCCCAGGCGGGAAGGAAGAAACCCGAAAGCGCGGTCAGCAGCAGCGCGGTACCGGCCAGGATCCAGCGCTCGCGGTGCCAGCGAAGCGGCTCGGACTCGCCCAGACGGCTGAACGACCAGTGCGCGCAACGCTCGTAGAAGTGCATGTGGCGGCGTTGCGCCTTGCGGCGGATAGCCTGCTTGCGCGCCGCCCGCGCGATCTGATCGCCCTCACCCATGCTCTTCGCCCCGCGTTACAAAGTACCCAGGCGGGGTACCTTAGCGGCCCCGTATAAAGGGCGTCAACGCCTTTCCTTTCAAGGATTTGCGCTGGTTTTCTGATTAACGCACAATTAACGCCATTTTGTGAACAGCGACCCCTTGTCGCTGTCGACCGATCGACATAGAGGACACCCATGAACGAGCTTGAGCAGGCGCTGGCGACGATCGCGCGCGGCGCCGACGAGGTCATCAAGCACGAGGAGCTCGTCGAGCGCCTCAGGAGCGGCCGCCCGCTGCGTATCAAGGCCGGCTTCGACCCCACGGCGCCGGATCTCCACCTGGGTCATACGGTGCTGCTCAACAAGATGCGCCAGTTCCAGGACCTCGGGCACCAGGTTATCTTCCTGATCGGCGATTTCACCGGGCTGATCGGTGATCCCACCGGCAAGAACGTCACCCGCAAGCCGCTCAGCCGCGAGGACGTGCTGAAGAACGCCGAGACCTACGCCTCGCAGGTGTACAAGGTGCTCGACCGCGAGCGAACCGAGGTGCGCTTCAATTCGGAGTGGTTCGACAAGATGTCCGCCGCCGACATGGTGAAGCTGGCCGCGCAGCACACGGTGGCGCGCATGCTCGAGCGCGACGACTTCGCCAAGCGCTTCGCGGGGCAGCAGCCCATCGCCATCCACGAATTCCTCTATCCATTGGTACAGGGCTACGACTCGGTGGCGCTCCAGGCGGATGTCGAGCTCGGCGGTACCGACCAGAAGTTCAATCTGCTCATGGGCCGCGCACTGCAGGAGCACCACGGCCAGCCGCCGCAGGTCGTGCTGACCATGCCGTTGCTGGAGGGACTGGACGGCGTCCACAAGATGTCCAAGTCGCTCGGCAACTACATCGGCATCAACGAGCCTGCAATCGACATTGTCACCAAGGTCATGAAGATCGACGATGCGCTCATGTGGCGCTGGTTCGAGCTGCTCAGCTTCCAGGTATCGCTGGACGAGCTCGCGCGCTTGAAGCATGAGGTGGCAAGCGGCGCCCTCAATCCGCGCGATGCCAAGCTGCGGCTCGCACGCGAACTGGCAGCGCGTTTCCATGACGAGGCCGCGGCCGAGCAGGCCATCGCCGGATGGCATGCGGTGGTACGCGGCGAAGGTGACACCTCTCTGCTCCCGCTCGCCGAGATCGTGGTGCCTGCCGAAGGCCTCCGCCTGCCGGCCCTGCTGACGACGGCTGGGCTCACTGCCAGCAACTCCGAGGCAAACCGAAAGCTCAAGGAGCGTGCGGTGCGCATCGACGCGGCAGTGGTGGAGGACGCCCAGCGCATGTTCGGCGCCGGATTCGAAGGCGTGCTGCAGGTCGGCAAGCGCAACTTCGCCCGCGTGAAGCTCGTCGCAGGCTAGACGCCAGGCGGGTTTGCGCGTTGCAGGCAAAAGAAAATGGCTGCGCCCGCTTGCCAAGTTCGTGCGCTCTGCCTACTATTCGCGGCCCGTCGCCCAACTCCCCTTCGGCCGGCAACTTCCCCAAGCAAAATTCTTCGCGAAAGGGTGTTGACGAACCGGCAAAGGAATGTAGAATGGGCGGCTCACCCGGGACGAAACGTCTCGGGGCGAACTGAAGAAAAGTTCGCAAGTGATTGATCTTTGACAGTGTGCGCAGGTGACTTGTGTGGGCGCCTTGCGGTGGATGGATGACTGTCCAACCAATGCAAGGGGCTCCAACGAAACAAGTCAGCAATGACGTTTTACGTTGGGACAACCCCTTCAG
>NZ_DASSES010000097.1:0-16254 GCF_035695185.1 Frateuria sp. | reverse complement strand
CGATGGCGGCTGCGCGGGTTGAACCAGGTGTAGGCGCGTGCGTCCGGATGCAGGTGGCGGAAGGCATCGGCCAGGCCGAGGCCGGCGACGAACTCCTCGTTGAAGCGCCGGCGCGCGGTGGCGTGCGGCTCTTCCATGCGCAGGCGCGGGGTGGCGTCCCGAGGCGCGCGAGACACGTTCCAGTCGCCCACCAGCAACAAGTCGAGGCCGCCCGCCTGCAAGACGCGCATCTCCCCGGCGAGACGCTCGATGAAGCGTTGCTTGAACTGGTGCCGGTCGCCGTGCGGCCCGCCTCGCTCCGCGTCCCAGTACGGCCGGCCGGTGCCGTTGACCGCGTAGACATTGATCACGGCGACACCCAGCGAAGGCAGGCCCGAGACGATCACGCGCCCCTCGGTGTCCCACGCGAAACGCATCGGCGCGGCATCCAGCGCGGTGCGCACCCAGGTCGCCACGCCGTAGGCGCGGCCGCCACGGAAGCGACCGTTGTGCCGGTCCCGGTTGAGCGAGGCGTGGCAGGCGAAGCCGGGCAGGGCGGACCGCATGCAGGCGACCAGGGCGTCGTCTTGTGGGCGGATGCGCACCTCCTGCAGGCACAGTACGTCCGGCGAACCCAGCCGCGCATGCATCGCCGGCAGGCCGCCGGCGTCGGCTTGCAGCCAGCGGGCGAGGTTCTCGACGTTCCATGAAACGATGCGCATGGGGCGCGGGCGGTGGGCTGCGGGCTCAGGCGGCCGCGTCCCTCCAGAGATTCTCCCAGCCCAGGCCGCGGAAGCACGGACCCTTGGTGGCTTCGGAGAATTTGATGTCGTTGTAGCGCGCGTTCCACTCCATCAGGCGGGGCTGGTTGTCCTGGTCGATGCACAGGTCCCAGCCCAGGCACGGCATGTGCGGACAACTCTCGTGCAGCGAGCGGCACAGTTGCAGGGCCTTGTCGAACTGGGGAACGACCAGGCCGGCGAAGCCCAGGCCGGTGTCCGGGTGGGTATCGGTACGGCGCCAGTCGTGCAGGTAGCCGGTCTCCTCCAGCGCGCCGCTCGCCGGGTCGACGGCGACGCGCACGTGGCTGCTGCTGCGGACGATGTCGTCTCCGTCGCGGCCCAGGCGCAGGTAGGCAGCCCTGACCGAGATGCTGCCGTCGGGTTCGCGGGCGGTGGTGATGCGCAGCGTGGCAGTGGCGCTCGGACTCAATGCGGCGAAGAACCCGTGCTGGCGTATCGGCGACTGGAAAACGCCGTCGGGCAACGGCAGCCGGCCCTGGGCGGGAAAGTGTTCGCGCGTCATGAAGGTCACGCTGCGGCCCTGGTAGGAATTGTCGGCCTTGAACACGGTGCATTCGTCGCGCGCGAAAAGGAGCTCCGTCAGCCCGGAAGGGGATAGCGGCCGGTAGTCGCGCGCGTAGTAGACCCCGTCGATGACGTAGGCGAGGTCGGGCAGCGCCGCGGTGTTGAGGATGCGGTTGGTGAAGGACTTGACCAGTCCCACCTTGGCCACCTCGCCGCTCTTGTGCGGGTCGACCACCATGCCGTAGTAGTTGTCGGGGATCCAGCCCTCGCGGAAGCCGCCGCTGACCGCCGCGTAGACATACAGCCAGGGGGCGTAGTCGCTGCTGCCCAGCACATCCCGGGCGTACTCGTCCGCTTGCCGCAGGGCGGTCCGGGCGGTCGGGCCGCGCTGGCCTTCCACCACCTTCAGCACCGTCTGCGCCTGGTGGTTGTAGTGCGCCTGGCGCTGCTTCTGCTGCAGCCCGGTGTAGAGGCGCCGGACGGCGCCCAGGCTGGCCTTCTTCAGGGATTGGGTGGACGTGGGCATCGGTCGCTTCCTTTCCGGGAACCACGAAGGCGCTGCACCCCGCCGGGTACAGCGTGCTCGGTGTGGGTGATCCTGCTGCCTTGGCCGGCCGGACGCTCAGGAGGCAGGCTGACGACGCCTGCGGGTGATCTGCCAGGCCGCGGTGCGATGAGTCCTCGATCTGCTGGCTGGGCCCGATGGTCCGGGGTTCTTGGCTGCCCGTCATACACGGGCGGGGCTCGCGCGTGATACCGGGAGAAAGCTCAAGGATCCGTGAAGGAGTGGAAAGCGCTACCGCGCCGGGCCTAACCGGCCTCGGCGCGCCGCGGCAGCTTCCACCCGGGCCGCACGAAATGGCAGGTGTAGCCGGTGGGGTAGTGCTGCAGGTAGTCCTGGTGCTCCGGCTCGGCCTCCCAGAAGTCGCCGGCCGGTGCCAGCTCGGTCACCGCCTTGCCCGGCCACAGGCCGGAAGCGTCGACGTCGGCCAGGGTGTCCTCGGCCACGCGCCTCTGTTCCTCGGTGGTGTAGTAGATCGCCGAGCGGTAGCTCGCGCCGCGGTCGTTGCCCTGGCGGTCGGGCGTGGTCGGGTCGTGGATCTGGAAAAAGAACTCCAGCAGCCGGCGATAGCTGGTCTGCTGCGGGTCGAACAGGATCTCCACCGCTTCGGCATGGGTGCCGTGGTTGCGGTAGGTGGCGTGGGCGACGTCGCCGCCGGAGTAGCCCACGCGGGTGGAGATCACGCCCGGCTGGTGGCGCAGCAGTTCCTGCACGCCCCAGAAGCAGCCGCCGGCAAGAATGGCGCGTTCGGTACTCATCGCTGGCCTCCTTCAGGTCGCTCGAACAGTTTGCGGTAGTCGCCGTAGCCCTCGCGCTCGAGGGCCTCCAGCGGGATGAAGCGCAGCGAGGCGGAGTTGATGCAGTAGCGCAGGCCACCGCTCTCGCGCGGACCGTCCGGGAAGACGTGACCGAGGTGGCTGTCGCCATGGCTGGAACGTACCTCGGTGCGGATCATCCCGTGGCTGAGGTCGCGCTTCTCGACCACGTGGGCCGGCTCCACCGGGCGGCTGAAACTGGGCCAGCCGCAGTGGCCGTCGAACTTGTCCAGCGAGGTGAACAGCGGCTCGCCCGAAACCACGTCCACGTACAGGCCGGGCTCGCGGTGGTCGTTGAAGGCATTGTCGAACGGTCGCTCGGTACCGTTCTGCTGGGTCACGCGGAACTGCTCGGGGGAGAGGCGGGCGAGCGCCTCGGGCGTCTTGCTGTAGGTCGGCATGGCTACCTCGTGTGGATGCAATACATCACCGGTTGCCCGGAGAACCGCGCCATCCTGCGGGCACCCTCGGGTCGCGCGTCCGGACGCCACAAGGACATGAGGCCGCGGGATGGCGTTCCAAGCGCAGGTGCCTCAAGGCCGTTCCCATGGCGCGATGGGTCCGGGTGCGATGACGAACAGCGGATGGCACGCGGGCGGTTCGTCCTGCCAGCGCTCGGCCAGCGCCGGATGGCGCACGGCCAGCTTGCGCAACAGGTGCTGCCACTCGTACGCCAGTTGCCCGGTCGTGGCGTCGATACGGGTGACGGGCTGGATCGTGCCCAGCTTGCTGCGGTCGAACACGTAACCGCGGGCGCTGGCTTCCTCCTGTACGGCGGCGAGGTAGGCATCGATCGCCAGCTCTGGCGCGGCGTGGCCGCGGAAGCGCGCCAGTTGCGGGTGATCGCGGTAGCCGCGCGTCTGGCCGCGCAGCACCGCGCGCGCCAGCAGGCCCTCGCGCCACAGGGCGAGCAGGCCCTGACGGTCCAGGTGCTTGGGATGCAGGGTCCAGAGGCGCATGTGAAGACCAGTCGACGAAACGGGTGGCATTATGGGCCGCCCCGGCCGGTGCGCCGGGGACACACGATGCTTCGCCGGCCCCCCGGTTCCGGTTACGCATGCCCTCGGGCCGACGCACCCACACACCGCCAGCGCGGTGCCGGATGGAGCGAGCCCATGCAAACGCAACCCTCTCCCGATGCGATTTTGCAGACCGGCCTGGCTTTCTGGGCCTCCAAGACCTTGCTTAGCGCGATCGAGCTTGGCGTGTTCACCCACCTCGCCCGTGGCCCGTCCGAGCTGCCCGCGCTGCGCGACGCGCTCGGGCTGCATCCGCGCTCGGCCGGCGACTTCTTCGACGCGCTGGTCGCGCTGGGCTTCCTCGCACGCACCGGCGGCCGTTACGCGAACACCGCCGAAACCGACCTGTTCCTCGACCGCGCCAAGCCATCCTACGTCGGCGGCATCCTGGAGATGGCCAACGCGCGCCTGTATCCGTTCTGGGGGAAGTTGACCGAGGCGCTCCGTAGCGGCCAGCCACAAAACGAGATCGCGCTCGGTGAGCCGGACCTGTTCGACACGCTGTACGCCGATCCCGCGCGGCTGGAGCAGTTCCTCGCCGCCATGACCGGCATCAGCCGCGGCGCGAACCTGGCGATCGCGCGGCAGTTCGGGTGGAACGACTACCGCAGCTTCGTCGACGTGGGCACCGCGCAGGGCGACCTTGCCGCACAGATCGCGCTCGCCAACCCGCACCTGCGGGGCATCGGCTTCGACCTGCCTGCCGTGCGCCCCATCTTCGATGACTACATGCGGGCGGTCGGCGTGGCCGACCGCGTCCGCTTCGAGCCCGGCAGCTTCTTCGAGCACGACCTGCCGGAGGCCGACGTCGTGCTGATGGGTCATATCCTGCACGACTGGGATCTGCCGACCAAACGCATGCTGATCGGCAAGGCCTACGACGCGCTGCCCGAAGGTGGCGCGCTGGTGGTGTACGAGTCGATCATCGACGACGAGCGCAAGGAAAACGCCTTCGGCCTGCTGATGAGCCTCAACATGCTGATCGAAACGCCGGGTGGCTTCGACTACACGGGCGCGGACTGCGCGGGCTGGATGAAGGAGGCGGGTTTCCGCCAGACGCGCACCGAGCACCTGGTGGGGCCCGATTCCATGGTGGTGGGGATCAAATAGGCCGCTTCGCGTCGCTCGCCCGCACCTGCCGCTACCGGTCGTCCCGGCCAAAGCGCATGCGTACGACGACCTCGAAGATGTGGAGCGCGGCGATCACCATGGGCAACGTGATGTCAGCTGCCGGCAGGGGGTGCGGTGTACGGAGCAAGGTTTCGGAGTGGACGAGTATCTGTGGATGGAACTGGGCGCGGACCTCGGCTTTTTTCAGATACTCGCGAAGGTCACCGATAAGCTTGCCGACCGCTTCCCTCTTCTTTTCGCTCTTGGAAAGCGCACGGTTGTGCCTGAGGTCGTCGGCCAGCGCCGCCATGGTGCGAAGCCACCTTGCGGCATCCTCCCGCGTCAGCCTGAGCAGGACGTTCTGAAACTCATCGTCCATGCGCGCGTTCCCGAGGGCCACGCTGGTCTTCGATCGTTTCGCCGAGAAATGGATGCCGACCCGGGCACGATCACGAAGATGGGCATTCTGTGGTCTGGACACGGTCGTCACTCCTTGATCGAGGTGGAGGCCGGGCAAACCGCGTTGCCCGCATTGCACGTCCGGGTTTCCTGCTGTCCGGAGGCGGTGCCTTGGCAATAGCTATTGCGGCTGTTTGTACACCGTCCCGTCCTTCATCACGAAAGGAACGTGCTCGAGCGCGCCGATATCCACGGTCGGGTCGCCCTGCACGGCGATGATGTCGGCCTCCAGTCCCACCTTGAGCTGCCCGAAGCGGTGCTGCTGGCGCAGGATCTTCGCGTCGACGGCGGTGGCGGCGAGCAGGGCCTGGGCGGGACGCATGCCGTCGCGGACCATCCACTCCAGTTCCTTGTAGTTGTCGCCGTGGGTGAACACGCCCACGTCGCTGCCGTTGCCGATGGTGACGCCGGCGTCCATCGCCAGCCTGAAGGCGCGGGCCGACTGCTGCATGTCGGGATCGGGCGGCTGGCCGGGCTCCCAGCCGCGGAAGTACCCGGCGTAGGCCGCCTCGGCTTCCAGGGTGGGCAGGTAGGCGACGCCGTGCTGCTTCATCAGCTCGAACACCTCGCGGGTGCCGCCGTAGCCATGCTCGATGGTGTCCACGCCCGCGAGTACCGCGCGGCGCATGCCTTCGGGGGTGGTCGAGTGCATCGAGACCGGCAGGCCAAGCGAGTGCGCGGCCTCGACGCCGGCCTTCAGCTCCGCTTCGCTGAAGGTGGGCACCGAGCCGTGGCTCTTGCCGCAATGGTAGTCGGCATAGATCTTGATCCAGTCGGCGCCGTGCCCCGCCTGGTCGCGCACCGCGTCGATCATCTGCGCGACGCCGCTGACGGGAATGCCGCCCTGCGGCAGATCCAGATCGCTGCGAAAGCCCATCGGGCCCGGTCCGTAGCAGTGGCTGGCGATGGTGGCACGGGTGGCGACGAACAGGTGCGGACCGGGGACCAGGCCCTGGTCGATCGCACGCTGCACGTCCACGTCGGCGTAGCCCGCGCCCTCGGTACCCAGGTCACGCAGCGCGGTGAACCCGGCCATCAGCGTGTCGTGCGCATGCTGCACGGCCTCGATCGTGCGGTAGGGCACGGTTTCCTTGAGCACCTGGTCGTTCCAGAGGGTCTCGTTGTACGGGTGCAGGAAGATGTGCGAGTGCGCGTCGATCAGGCCGGGGAGCAGGGTGGTGCCGGGCAGGTCGATGGTCTGCGTGCCGGGCGGTGCCTGGACCTGGGCAGCCGGTCCGACGGCGGTGATCCTGTCGCCCTCCACCAGTACGACCCAGCCCGCGTGGGCCTGCTCGCTGCGGGCGTCGAACACGCGATCGGCCTTGAGTAGCCAGGGGTGGCCGGCAGGTCCCGCTGTTGCGGGACTGGCGGTGCCGGCGAGCAGGAGGCCGCCGAGCAGCGCGGCAAGGCGGCGGTGAAGGCGCGGCAGTGGCATGGGCGTGTTCCTTCCGGTTGGACCTGATCGCCTTTTGTATCACCGACCCTCGGGCGGGCGCCTGCCTGGTTTCACAGGCGCCCGGTTGCCAGCGATCCGGCTGGTTGCAACGGTCGGGGCCGGTCAATTGGCCGCCGGCGGAAGAGTCGCCCGGCGGGAGGGGTCGCGACGTCAGTCGGGGGCGCTGACCCTGAGCTTCTGCCCGATGCGGATGGCGTTGCCACGCAGGTGGTTCCAGCGCTTCAGCTGGGCGACCTCCACGCGGTAGCGACGGGCGAGCTCGAACAACGTGTCCCCCGGGCGGACTTTGTGGATGCGGGGCTGGCCAGTGGCCTCGGCCGTCGGGGTGGCCGGGATGTGCTCGGCCTTGCGGGTCGCAGGGGCGTCGCCGTCGCCCAGGTCCGGGAGCCCGGGCTTGGCGCTGACGCTGGCGACCCGTTCGCTGGGATCGCCCACCGCCTGGGCCAGCAGCGCCGTGCGCAGCTGGCCGGCCTGCCGGCGCGGCAGCAGCAGGCGGCCGCCATGCCGGGTATCGATCACGCCGTTGCGGTACCCCGCGTTGATGTCGGCCAGTGCGGCCAGCGGCAGGCCCGCCTGGCGCGCCGCCTGCTTGAGAGGCAGGCGCTGTTTCACCTCGATGGCGACCAGTTGATGATCTTCGTCCAGGGTGGGCAGGGTGACGTGAAAGCGCTCCGGCTCGCGCACCACGCAGGCGATCGCCATCAGCTTGACCAGGTGTGCCCGGGTGCCCGCGCGTACCGGCAGCGTGGGCACCGCGGGCTCGGCCGGCGGGGCGCCTTCGCGGTTGACCAGCCGCTCGACGCCGTAGCGCCCGGCGTTGTACGCGTAGTCGGCCAGGCGCCAGTCCTGGAAGTAGTCGTGGTAATGGCTGAGCAGGGCCATCACCTTGTCGGTGGATTCGGTCAGGTCGAGCCGGGCGTCATACCCGCGACTCATGCTGAGGCCCATGTGGCGTGCCGTGCCGGGCATGATCTGCCACATGCCAGCGGCGCGGTTCCTGTCCGGCGGCACCGGCCTGAAGCGGCTCTCCACCCAGGGCAGCAGCGCGAATTCGCCGGGGACGCCGTGGCGCGCAGCGCTTTCCTCCACGTATACCAGCCGCGGCAGGATGCGCTGCATCTGTGCCTCGAAGCGCTTGGGCGAGTGCGTGTAGCGCCGCGCCCAGGTGTCGATCGCCGGGTCGGCGTCGCAGTCGGCCATGGCAAAGCTGCCGCGCAGGCGATCCCACACGTTGGTGACGGGGACCGCCGCCTGCGGAACCGCGGGAGCGGCGGCCACGTCCGGTACCTGCGACGAGGGCGCCTCGGCGTGCGGCGGCGGTGCCTCGGGTACCGGCGCGGTGGCGCACGCGGCGACCAGCAGCGTCAGGGCGAGTGGCAGGGGGCGCAGTACGTGTTTCATCCCTGGAAGACATCCTTTGCGGCGCGCAGGGCGGCAAAGCGCTCGACCCGGCTGCCGGCGGCGTGTTGCCGCCGGGCCCAGTCGGTGAGTGGCTCGCTGTCGATGCGCAGGAACGGGTTGCACGCCAGCTCGCTGGCCAGCGGCACGGGCAGCGTGGGCCGGCCTTCGGCGCGGGCCCGGGCAGCCTCGTCGCAGCGGGTGGCCAGTGCGGTGTTGGCTGGGTCGACCTGGCGGGCGAAGCGGCCGTTGGCCTGGGTGTACTCGTGCCCGCAGCAGACCTGGAGGTCGCCGGTGAGCGCCGCCAGTCGGTCGAGCGAGGCGAGCATCTGCGCCGGCGTGCCCTCGAACAGGCGTCCACAGCCGAGGCTGAACAACGTGTCGCCACAGAACAGCAGGTTTTCGCCGGCATAGGCGATGTGGCTGCGCGTGTGGCCGGGAACCTCGATCACCTCGAAGCGCGCCCGTGGTCGCTCCAGCGCGACCACGTCGCCATCGCCCACGCGCCGGTCGACGGCGCCGATGCGCTCGTCCCGCGGCGCGTAGACGGTCGCGCCGTGACGGGCGCGCAGGGACGCGGCGCCGGCGACATGGTCACCGTGGTGGTGGGTGAGCAGGATCGCGTGCAGTTGGAGCGAGTGCCGGGCAAGGGCGGCCTCGACCGGTGCGGCATCGCCCGGATCGACCACGAACGCATGGCCGGCATCGTCGTGCAGCAGCCAGATGTAGTTGTCGGCAAGCGCCGGTAACGGTACGACGTGCAAGAACGGTCTCCGCAGTCTCGTATCGACTGGCGCAGGCATCCGGGCTTGCGCGAACCGCCCGACTATAAGTGCGGCATCCGGGTCGCTCGTTAGTGAGTCGTTAAATGTGTGATTTGTGTTCAGGCTGGCGGCCGGTTCCGCGACCTGTGACGCGCTTGCGACCGCCAGCGGCTACACTTCGGTTTTGATGCAAAACGGGCGCGACATGGCTCAGCGCGATCAAGACATCTACGCCAGCAAGCCGATGCGTGGCCTGCTCGCCGCAGAAGCGCAGGCGCTTGCCCCCGAGCTGCAACGGTGCGCCGGCGCCTATGCGCTGCAGGTCTCGGCCATCGCGCGCGAGCGGCCCCCGGTCTCGCCGATGCTCGACCGCTGGGTGCGCCTGCACCTGGACGGCGGCCGTTGCGTGGGCGACCTGCACACGCGCCTGGACGAGCCGCTGCCGTTCCTGGACGACGCCTTCGGCCTGGTGCTGCTGAGTCATGCCCAGGAAGTGGCGCCCGATCCGCAATCGCTGCTGCGCGAGGCAGCCCGCGTGCTTGCGCCGGGCGGGATGCTCGTGCTGACCGGCATGCATCCGGCCAGCGGCTGGCTGCCGTGGCTGCTGTGGCGCGGCCAGCGCGGCGTGAACCTGGAGTCGCCCCTGCGCATCGGCCACTGGCTGCGCGGTGCCGAACTCAATGTCGAGCGCGTGCAGCGGGTCGGCCCGATGTGGCCGAGCTCGGCGGTGGTACCGCATCACGGGGGGCCGCTCGGTGGCGCCTACCTGCTGATGGCGCGCAAGCGCCGCCAGGCGATCGCGCCCGTCCGGCTGCGGCCGCGCGCGATCGCCGCGGCGCCGGTCGCCGGCCTGGCACCCGGCGCGCGCCGCAGCGCCGCCGCCTGACCTTTTCGCGAGGAACGATGACCGAAGTCGAAGCGTTTACCGACGGCGCGTGCCTGGGCAATCCCGGGCCCGGCGGCTGGGCCGCCCTGCTGCGCGCCAAGGGCGTCGAGCGCCTGTTCTCCGGTGGCGAGCCGGACACTACCAACAACCGCATGGAACTGATGGCCGCGATCGGCGCGCTGGAAGCGCTCACGCGCCCGTGCAAGGTCGTGCTCACCACGGACTCGCGCTACGTCATGCAGGGCATCGAGCAGTGGCTGCCCAAGTGGGTCGCCAACGGCTGGCGCACGTCCGACAAGAAGCCGGTGAAGAACCAGGATCTGTGGGAGCGGTTGGCAGCGGCCAAGGCGCCGCATCAGGTACGCTGGGCGTGGGTGCGCGGCCACACGGGCCACGTGGAAAACGAGCGCGTCGACACCGCCGCGCGCGAGCAGGCCGAGCGCCACAGGGGCAAGGCATGAGACAGATCGTTCTGGATACCGAGACCACCGGCCTGGAAGTGCGGCAGGGTCACCGGTTGATCGAGATCGCCTGCGTGGAGCTCGTCGAACGTCGCCCGACCGGTCGCCACTGGCAGACCTATCTCAATCCCGAGCGCGCGATCGACGAAGGGGCGCGCCAGGTCACCGGCATCGAGGACGAATTCCTGCTCGACAAGCCCCGCTTCGCCGAGGTCGTGCACGAATTCCTGGAGTTCATCGGCGACGCCGAGCTGATCATCCACAACGCCAGCTTCGACGTCGGCTTCCTCGACGCGGAGCTGGCGCGCGTGGGCGCGCACCTGGGCTGCATCGCCGACCGCTGCCGCGTGATCGACACGCTGGCGATGGCGCGCGAGCGCTATCCCGGCCAGCGCAACAGCCTGGATGCGCTGTGCAAGCGCCTGGGCGTGGACAACTCCGCGCGCGACCTCCACGGCGGCCTGATCGACGCCCAGCTGCTGGCCGACGTCTACCTGTACATGACCTCCGGGCAGGTCGCGCTGGACCTGGCCTTCGAAGGGGCCGGCGAGGAAGCCGGCACGGCCGTGCTGGCCCCGGTCACGCTGCGGCGCCGCCCGCGCGTGTTGCGCGCGGATCCGGACGAACTCGCCGCGCACGAAAACCGCCTGGATGCGCTGGACAAGGCCGCCCAGGGTGGCAGTGTGTGGCGGCGCCTGGAACAACCGGAGCCGGCGTTGGCCGAGGCCTGAGCGCTCAGCTGACGCGCGCCAGGATTACCGTGATGTTGTCGTCCGCGCTGCCGTCGAGCGCGGCGAGCAGAAGGTGGTCGACGCACTCCTGCGCGGCGAGGTCGGTGCGGCCGACGATCCGGGCAATCGCGGCATCCGACAGGCTTTCGGTCAGGCCGTCGCTGCACAGCACGAAGCGGCTGCCCGGCTCGGCCCGACCGCGCGCCATGCCGATGTGCAGCTGCTCGATCGCCGTGACACCCAACGCCTGGGTCAGCACGTTGCGTTGCGGGTGACGATCGGCCAGCGCCGGATCGAGTTGGCCGGCGGCGACCAGCTCCTGCACCAGCGAATGGTCGTGGCTGACCTGGCGCAACGCGCCGCCCTGCCACAGGTAGATGCGGCTGTCGCCGACCCAGGCCACCTCGTAGCGATCGCCGGCCAATCGCAGCGCGGCCACCGTCGTGCCCATCGGCAGCTGGTCAGCCGCGGCGCTCGAATGCCGGAACAGTCGCTCCCCGGCAGCGCGCACCGCCTCCACCAGGCCACGCCCGCGCGCGACCTGTTCGACGATGGCGTCGCGCACCAGCGCCGAGGCGACCTCGCCGTGCTCGTGCCCGCCCATGCCATCAGCGACGAGGAACAGGCCCAGCGCCGGATCGGCGTAATAGGTGTCCTCGTTGCGCGCGCGGCGCAGGCCGACGTGGGTGCCGTGTCCGAACTCGATCATGGGGTGCCTGAGGGTACGAGCGCCGTGCAGCATGCCGCATGGCGTTGCGCTTCGCAAAACGGAGGAGAAAAAACAAAACGCCCCACGAGGGGGCGTTTGTCTTCACTGGCGGAGAGGGTGGGATTCGAACCCACGGTACGCTTGCACGTACGCCTGATTTCGAGTCAGGTACATTCGACCACTCTGCCACCTCTCCAAAGGTGCGCGGGTCGGCGCGAGCCGCGAAGTTTACGCGGCAGCCCGGGCAGTGACAAGCACCGCCATGGGATTTCCATCGCATGGCGATTTTCGTAAGGGCCCACACTTGTGGGCGATGCCCAGGCTTCAATCGGTTACCGCAGGAGCTCGCCGAAAAGTGAGCTCCTGCCAGATGCGGGTGGCTCAGCCCGCCTTTTTCTTGGCCAGCCGCAGCCAGGTATCGACCACCGTGTCGGGGTTGAGCGACACCGATTCGATGCCCTGGTCCATCAGCCACTCGGCCAGGTCCGGGTGATCACTCGGACCCTGGCCGCAGATGCCGACGTACTTGCCCTTCTCGCGGGCCGTCTTGATCGCCATGGCGAGCAGCTTCTTGACCGCCGGGTCGCGTTCGTCGAACAGGCTGGCGACGATGCCCGAATCGCGGTCCAGGCCCAGGGTCAGCTGGGTGAGGTCGTTGGAGCCGATCGAGAAGCCGTCGAAGATCTCAAGGAACTCGTCGGCCAGCAGGGCGTTGGACGGGACCTCGCACATCATGATGACCTTGAGGTCGTCCTGGCCCTGCTTGAGGCCGTTCTTCTCCAGCACCTCGACGACCTTGCGGCCTTCGCCCAGCGTGCGCACGAACGGGATCATCACCCACACGTTGGACAGGCCCATCGCCTCGCGCACCTTCTTGACCGCCTTGCACTCCAGCGCGAAGGACTCGGCGAAACCGGCGTCGACGTAGCGGCTGGCGCCGCGGTAGCCGATCATCGGGTTCTCCTCGTGCGGCTCGTAGCGCGAGCCGCCGATCAGGCCGGCGTATTCGTTCGACTTGAAGTCGGACAGGCGCACGATCACGGGCTTGGGATACACCGACGCGGCGATGGTGGCGATGCCTTCGGCCAGGCGGTCGACGTAGAAGCTCACCGGATCGGCGTAGCCGGCCATGCGCTCGTCGATCTTCGCCTTGGTTTCGGCATCCTGTCGGTTGTACTCGAGCAGCGCCTTGGGGTGCACGCCGATGTGGCTGGCGATGATCATCTCCAGGCGCGCCAGGCCGATGCCGGCGTTGGGCAGCATGCCGAAGTCGAACGCGCGCTCGGGGTTGGCGACGTTCATCATGATCTTGAGCGGCGCCTCCGGCATGGCGCCGAGGTCCGCGGTGATGCGGTCGAAGGCGAGCTTGCCCTCGTAGATCATGCCGGTGTCGCCCTCGGCGCAGGACACGGTGACCTCGGCGCCGTCGGGAATGGTCTGCAGCGCGTTGCCGGTGCCGACCACCGCCGGCACGCCCAGCTCGCGGGCGATGATCGCGGCGTGGCAGGTGCGCCCGCCGCGGTTGGTCACGATCGCGGCGGCGCGCTTCATGATCGGCTCCCAGTCGGGGTCGGTCATGTCGGCGACCAGCACGTCGCCGTTCTGGAACTCGTGCATTTGGCTGATCGACTTGACCACGCGGGCCTTGCCCGAGCCGATCTTCTGGCCGATCGCGCGGCCTTCGGCGAGCACCTTGCCCTTCTGGTTGAGCTGGAAGCGCTCCAACTGGGTGGCGTGGGCGCGCGACTTCACCGTCTCCGGGCGCGCCTGCACGATGTAGAGCTTGCCGGTGTTGCCGTCCTTCGCCCACTCGATGTCCATCGGGCGGCCGTAGTGCTGCTCGATGACGAGCGCCTGCTTGGCCAGCTCCTGCACGTCCTCGTCGGAGACGCAGAACCTGTTGCGCAGGTCCGCGGGTGTCTCCTCGATGCGCACGCGCTCGCCCGGCTTGTCCGAATAGACCATGCGCTGCTGCTTGGCACCGAGGCTGCGGCGGAGCAGGGCGGGCTTGCCGGCCTTCAGCGTCGGCTTGAACACGTAGAACTCGTCCGGATTGACCGCGCCCTGCACGACCATCTCACCCAGGCCGTAGGACCCGGTCACAAACACCACGTCACGGAAGCCCGATTCGGTGTCCAGCGTGAACAGCACGCCGGAGGCGCCGATGTCCGAGCGCACCATCAGCTGCACGCCGGCGGAGAGGAACACGTCCTCGTGCTTGAAGCCCTGGTGCACGCGGTAGGCGATCGCGCGGTCGTTGTAGAGCGAGGCGAAGACTTCCTTGACCTTGTGCAGCACGTCGTCGATGCCGACCACGTTCAGGAAGGTTTCCTGCTGGCCGGCAAAGGAGGCGTCGGGGAGATCCTCGGCGGTGGCCGAGGAACGCACCGCCACCGCGATATTCTCCGCACCGGCGTCCTTGCAGAGCTTGGCGTAGGCATCGCGGATCGCCTGATCCAGTTCCTGCGGCAGCGGCGTCTCGGTGACCCAGTTGCGAATCTCCTTGCCGGCGGCGGTGAGCGCTTCGACGTCTTCCACGTCCAGGCCTTCCAGGCGTGTGCGGATGCGCTTGGCCACGCCGCTCTTGTCCAGGTATTGCTGGAAGGCATCGGCCGTGGTGGCGAAGCCACCGGGCACCGATACGCCGAGCTTGGCGAGGTTGCCGATCATCTCGCCGAGGGAGGCGTTCTTGCCGCCGACCTTGCCCAGGTCGGTCATGCGCAGGTTGTCCAGCCAAAGCACCAGGTCGTTCAAGGGACTCTCCTTAGTAAAGCTTGGGTAATACGCTGCGCTGCGCCGAAATCGGGCCGCAAAGGACTGGTATTGTCCGCTGCCGATGGTGCAGGGCACAAGAAGACCATTTGTTCTCGATGCCGCGCCAACTGCATACCAGTCAGCGCGGAGTCAAGCGGGGACAGGCTTTGGCGCTTGCGCTATGGTGCCAGGCCAGGCCCCGCGCTCGAATGGAACAAAGGCATGCAACGTACGGTTTTCTTCATTTCCGACTCCACTGGTATTACCGCGGAGACGATCGGCAACTCGATCCTCGCGCAGTTCGAGGGCATCCAGTTCGACAAGCATCGCCTGCCGTTCGTGGACGATGCGCATAAGGCCGAGGCCGCTGCCCTCCGGATCAAGACGCGCTACGCACAGACCGGCGACCGGCCCATCGTGGTGAACACGATGGCGGACCGCGGCCTGTGCGAGATCGTGGCGGCCAGCGGGGCGCTGATGCTGGACGTGTTCGCGCCGTTCATCGGGCCGCTGGAGGAAGAGCTGGGCACCAAGCGCTCGGGCATGGTCAACCGCTCGCACGGCCTGGTCGACTCCGACAAGTACGAGGCGCGCATCGACGCTACCAATTACGCGCTGGCACACGACGACGGCGTGGACGTGGATTACGCGCAGGCCGACCTGATCCTGATCGGCGTGTCGCGCTCGGGCAAGACCCCGACCTGCCTGTACATGGCCTTGCATTACGGCGTCAAAGCCGCCAACTATCCCCTGACCGACGACGACCTCGACAAGCTGGAGTTGCCCAAGCGGCTGAGGCCGTACAAGGACCGGTTGTTCGGTCTGACCATCGATCCGCAGCGACTGGCGCAGATCCGCGAACAGCGACGTCCCGGCAGCCGGTACGCCACGCTGAAGCAATGCCGCTGGGAACTGGAGCAGGCCGATCGGTTGATGCGCCAGGCGGGTATTTCCTCGCTCAACACCACCCACGTGTCCATCGAGGAGATCGCCAGCAAGATCTTCGAACGCTTCGGTATCGAGCGGACCATGTTTTGAGGTATATGCAAGCCTGATGAGTGCCGTACTGGACAACCGTGCCGCGTTGCTCCCCGGACGTTTCGAGTTCCTGATGGGGTTGTACGCGGAGAACTACCACCGACTGGTGCACCTGTTCGCGCCACAGACGCTTGCACCCGGGCGGTACCGCTCCGGCGTGGATGACGGGCTGGACGTGCACATGCATGTGCAGGAGCGCCATCCATACACGTTGGAGCTGGAGCTTACCTACGGGTTCGTCGATGCGCACACGGGCCATCCGTCGCCCTCGGCACAGTTGCGCATGTATACCGACGCGCACGTGGCCGAGGCGCTGCATTGCCATCCTGGCCGACACCTGTGGCAGGTGCTGGGGCCGTTCCCTGAAGCGCACACGGTGCTGCAGCACCGGCTACGCATGAACGGATTTCTTTCGCGCTGGCTGGAGTACCTGGCCGAGCAGGGGCATTCGGTGGGCACGCTCGAGCGAATCGAGGCGCGCGATTGAGCGGAGCCGGAACAAGGGCGAAGCCCTTGCGGAGAGTGCGGCCATGGCCGCTTTTGCTTCCGCGTTCAGGATGAACGCACAAATGACGCTCAACAAAAAACCCGCACTGGGCGGGCTTCTCGTTAGTGGCGGAGCGGACGGGACTCGAACCCGCGACCTCCGGCGTGACAGGCCAGCATTCTAACCGACTGAACTACCGCTCCGCGTTGTCTTCCAGCTACACAAAGTGCGAGGCCAACCTTGGCGTCCCCACGGGGATTCGAACCCCGGTCGCCACCGTGAAAGGGTGATGTCCTAGGCCTCTAGACGATGGGGACGG
>NZ_DASSES010000096.1:0-19929 GCF_035695185.1 Frateuria sp. | reverse complement strand
CCAGGGCTTCATCGTGCCGACCGACAGCGCCGGCTTCACCGCGCAGGAAGTGCACAAGAAGATGAGCCTGCGCGCCTCGGTCACCTCCGCGCTGTTCTTCGACAACGTGCGCGTGCCCGAAGCCAACCGCCTGCCCAACGTCAAGGGGCTCAAGGGCCCGCTTGGCTGCCTCACCCAGGCCCGCTACGGCATCACCTGGGGCCCGATCGGCGCCGCCCAGGCCTGCCTCAAGGAAGTGCTCGACTACACCGCCGAGCGCATCCTGTTCGGTCGCCCGCTGGCTTCCAACCAGGCGGTCCAGCTCAAGATGGCCGACATGGCCCGGCGTATCACCACCGCACAGCTGCTCTCGCTGCAACTGGGCCGCTTGAAGGATGCCGGCACCATGCAGCCGACCCAGGTCTCGCTGGCCAAGTGGAACAACTGCCGCATGGCGATCGACATCGCCCGCGAGTGCCGCGACATCCTGGGCGGCGCCGGCATCACCACCGAGCACTCGGCGATCCGCCACGCGCTGAACCTCGAGTCGGTGATCACCTACGAGGGCACCGAGACGGTGCACCAGCTGGTGGTCGGCCGCGAGCTGACCGGCATCAACGCGTTCTGATGTTCCTTCTCCCGCCGGGAGAAAGCGGCGCGAAGCGACGGTTGAGGGTTCGGCGGTAGCGCAAGGCAAAGCTTGCGGCAAGCCGAACCCTCTCCCCCGATCCCTCTCCCGCGGGAGAGGGTTACCAGGAGCCAGGCCTTGCACGTCCCCGATATCCGCATCGAAACCGATCGCCTGATCCTGCGCCCACCACGCATCGAGGACTTCGATGCGTACGCGGCGAACATGGCCGACCTGGAGGCCGCCCGCTTCATCGGCGGCCAGCAGGTGCGGGCGCAAGCCTGGCGCGGTTTTCTCTCGCTGGCCGGCGCCTGGATGATCCAGGGCTTCTCGATGTTCTCGGTGATCGAGAAGGCCACTGGGCAATGGGTCGGTCGCCTCGGTCCCTGGCATCCGGAAGGCTGGCCCGGCACCGAGGTGGGCTGGGGCCTGGCCCGCGCGACCTGGGGCAAGGGCTACGCCTTGGAAGGCGCCACCGCCGCGATCGACTGGGCCTTCGATCAGCTTGGCTGGGACGAGGTCATTCATTCCATCCATCCGGACAACAGGGCCTCGCAGGCGCTCGCCCAGCGGTTGGGCTCGACCTGCCGCGGTCCCGGCAGACTGCCCGCCCCCTACGAGGATTCGCCTACCGAGATCTGGGGCCAGACCCGCGGGCAATGGCGGGCGCACCGGGCTAAAGCATGAGCCTGCGCGCCGCGAAGGCCGCAACGCTGAGGCACACGCTGGCCGCCTGCGTGCCGGACCTGCAGCGCCATTGCAGCGACCCGTGGATCGTGATCGGCAGCGCCGCCGCCCTGCTGGTCGGCGCTCCTGTCGACGTGGCCGATCTGGATGTGTTGACCAGCGTCGGAGACGCCCGATCCCTCATCGGCCATTGGCAGGGGCGCCTGCTCGCCACGGACGGCCTCAAGGACGCGGATCGCTTCCGGTCGCACTTCGCGCGCTTCGCCTTCCCGCATCCCGTGGAAGTCATGGGCGGGCTCGAGGTCGCCACGCCCGAAGGTTGGCGGCCGGTGCGCATCGGCGCTATCCGGATGGTGGAGGTCGACGGGCTCGACGTGCCGGTTCCGACGATCCAGGAACAGGTCCGGTTGCTCGAATGGTTCGACAGGCCCAAGGACCGGCTCCGCGCCGAAACGCTGAAAAACCTCAAGGTAACTCCCGCATGATCACCGTCTACGGCATGCGCGCCTCGGGCAACTGCTACAAGCTGCAGTTGCTGCTCGACCAGCTTGGCCGCGACTACCGCTGGATCGAGGTCGACAGCGCGCACGGCGCGACCCGGACACCCGAATTCCTGGCGAAGAACCCCAACGGCAAGGTGCCGCTGCTGGAGCTGGCTGACGGCCGCCGGCTGGCCGAGTCGGACGCGATCCTCTGCTATCTCGCGGAGGGCACCCCGTTCTGGCCCGATGACGCCTGGTTGCGCGCCCAGACGTTGCAATGGCTGTTCTTCGAGCAGTACAGCCACGAGCCGTGCATCGCGGTGGCGCGCTTCATCCGCGGCTGGCTGCCCGCCGGGCATTCACGCCAGGCCGACGTGCCGGCGCTGATCGAACGCGGCAAGGACGTACTCGCGGTGATGGAACGGCATCTGGCCGGGCGCGAGTGGTTCGTGGGCGAGCGCTACGGAGTGGCGGACATCGCGCTGTACGCGTACACCCACTGCGCGGGCGAGGGCGGTTTCGACCTGGCGCCCTATCCGAACATTCTTGCCTGGCTGGCACGCGTGCAGGCGCAGCCCGGCCACACGCCCATGCAACGCTGAAACCCTGTCGGAGCGCGCTCGGGCGCGACAGCTGCCACGGTCGCGCCGAGCACTCCTGCATCCCCTTTCCCGGAAGATCGCTGCCCATGTCACTGCCATTTCCCATCACCGCCCGCCACAAGGGCTTCAACCGCGCCGAAATCGTGGACCAGAACTTCACCGAGTTCGTGAAGCTGTGGCAGGGCGACGTGCGCCAGGCGCCGCGCGACAGCGAGCCGGTGTTGCCGGGCAGTGCGCTCGATGCGCGCGGCTTCCGCGAGCTCTTCGAATCGCAGCTGATCAGCCGCCACCTCGACCTGATGGCGCGCGTGCTGCGTGTGCAGAACAAGGTGTTCTACACGATCGGTTCGTCCGGTCACGAAGGCAATGCGATGGTGGCACGGTTGACCCGCCACACCGATCCGGCCTTCCTGCACTACCGCTCCGGCGGCTTCATGGCGGAGCGCTTCCGCAAGCTGCCGGGCATGGACCCGGTGATGGACTCGGCGCTGTCGTTCGCCGCCAGCAAGGACGACCCGGCCTCCGGTGGACGCCACAAGGTGTGGGGCAGCAAGCCGCTCTGGGTGCTGCCGCAGACCTCCACCATCGCCTCGCACCTGCCCAAGGCGCTGGGCACGGCGATCGCCATCGACCACGCGCGTCGCATCGGCCACGCGCTGCCGGTGCCCGACGACTCGATCGCCATCTGCTCCTTCGGCGACGCCTCGTCCAACCACGCCACCGCGCAGACCGCCTTCAACGCCGCGGGCTGGACGGCCTACCAGAAGCTGCCCGCGCCGGTGCTGTTCGTGTGCGAGGACAACGGCATCGGCATCTCGGTGAAGACGCCGACCGACTGGGTCGCCAGCAACTACCGGTCCCGCTCCAACCTCGACTATTTCTTCGCCGACGGCCTCGACCTGGCCGAGGGCTACGCCCAGGTGCAACACGCGGTCGAACATTGCCGCAGCACGCGGCGGCCGACCTTCCTGCACCTGAAGACCACCCGCGTGATGGGCCACGCCGGCACCGACTTCGAGATCGAGTGGCGCAGCATCGAGGAACTCTGCGCGGTGGAGGCCACCGATCCGCTGCTGCGCTCGGCGGCCATCGCGCTGGAATCGGGGCTTTATACCCGGGACGAGCTGCTCGCCCTGTACGAGGCCACCCGCAAGCGCTGCTTCGCTGCCGCCGAGGAGGCGGACCGCCGGCCCAAGCTGGAGCGCCTGGACGATGTGATGGCGCCGCTGGCCCCGTACACGCCCGCCAGCGTGAGGGCCGAGGCCGAACGCGCCGACTACGCCGACGCACGACTGAAGGCCTTCGGCAGTGAAGCCAAGCTGCCGGAGAACCAGCCGCCGCGCCACCTGGCCATCCAGATCGGCCAGGCCCTGCACGACATCATGGCCAAGTACCCCGAGTCGCTGCTGTTCGGCGAGGACGTGGCGCAGAAGGGCGGCGTCTACACGGTCACCAAGGGCCTGCACAAGGCCTTCAGGAACACCCGCGTGTTCAACACGCTGCTGGACGAGACGGTCATCCTGGGCCTGGCCCAGGGCTACGCCAATATGGGCATGCTGCCGATCCCGGAGATCCAGTACCTGGCCTATTTCCACAATGCCGCGGACCAGATCCGCGGCGAGGCGGCCAGCCTGCAGTTCTTCTCCAACGACCAGTACCGCAACCCGCTGGTCATGCGGGTTGCGTCGCTGGGCTACCAGCGTGGCTTCGGCGGCCATTTCCACAACGACAACTCGATCGCCGCGCTGCGCGACATCCCGGGCCTCGTCGTCGGTTGCCCCAGCCGTGGCGACGACGCGGCGACCATGCTGCGCACGCTGACCGCGCTGGCGAAGGTGGACGGGCGTGTGTGCGCGTTCCTCGAGCCGATCGCGCTGTACATGACCAAGGACCTGTACGAGGCCGGCGACGGCCAGTGGCAGTTCGCCTATCCGGCGCCGGGCGAGGCGATGCCGCTGGGCGAAGGCCGCGTCTACCACGAAGGCGCGGACGATCTGGTGGTGTTCACCTTCGGCAACGGCGTGCCGATGGCACTTCGCGCGGCGCGCACCATCGAGGCCGAGCTCGAGTGGAAGGTGCGCGTGGTCGACCTGCGCTGGCTGGCGCCGCTCAACGATGCCTTCATAGCCGCACAGGCCAAGGGGGCCAGGCGCATCCTGGTGCTGGACGAGGGGCGCAAGAGCGCCGGCGTGGGGGAGGGCGTGATCACCGCCATCGTGGAAGCCGGCATGGGGGGCACGCCGCTCGAGCGGGTGGTCGGCGCCGATACGTTCACCCCGCTTGCGGGCGCCGCGTTCCTGGTGCTGCCGGGCGAGGCGGACATCGTGGCCGCGGCACACCGGCTGGCCGGTTAGGCGGATCCTGCGGGTGCCCGGCGTAACCGGCCTGCGAGGGGAACAGGCGGCGGGTGGTCGCGCCCGGGGGCGCTCCTGCCGGCGGCCTACTCCTCGACCTCGGTGACCTGCGGCCAGGCCTGGTGGGTGATGCCGCGCGGCCGGTCGTAAAGGCGGGCCTGGTTGCGGCCGTTCACCTTGGCCTGGTACATCGCCTGGTCGGCCCGCTCGATCAGCGTTTCCACGGTGTCGCTGGCCACCCGCATCGTGACGCCGATGCTGACGCTGAGCATGAACTCGCCGTTGACCGGGATCTCCAGCCGGTGCACGCGCCGGCACAGCCGCGTGGCGACCTGCATGGCCTGTTCCTCCACCACGCCGTCGAGCATGGCGATGAATTCCTCGCCGCCGTAGCGGCCCAGCAGGTCGGACGGGCGCAGCTCGGCGCGCAGGGCCTCGGCAACCTCGATCAGCGCGTGGTCCCCCGCGCGGTGGCCTTGCTGGTCGTTGAGCAGCTTGAAGCGGTCCAGGTCCAGGAACAGCAGTGCCACCGGCCGGCCGGTGCTTTCCTCGAGCATGGCCTCCGCCGCCTCGCTCCAGGCGCGGCGGTTGAGCACCCCGGTGAGCGAGTCGTTGTCGGCCAGTGCGCGCACCATGTCGCGGTCGCGGCGCATGGTCAGCGCCCGGTCGCCCAGGCCGATCGACAGCACGATCGCCTCGAATGCCCCGGCCACCACGCTGGCATCGCTGATCCAGCCCATGTTCGGCAGGGCGCCGTTGAGCTGCGCGGTGGACAGTGCGGTGAGGGCCAGCAGCGGGGTCCAGCCGACCAGGAAAAACCAGGCATGGCGGGAGCCGTGCGCGGCGGCCACGATGGCCGTGAGCAGCATCAGCAGGGCGCCCAGGATCAGCAGCGGGTCGACCAGCGCCTGCGCCACGTCGACCAGCAGCCCGATCGAGCTGCTGCGCATCAGCACCAGCACCGGCATGCCGATGGCCAGTGCCAGCACGGGCGCGCGCAACAGGGGCGCAAAGCGCGGCAGCTCGCAGAAGCGCGCCATGAAGAGCGCCGCGAAGGCCACCGAAAGCGCGATCGAGGTCGACTCGAGCAGGCTCGCGGAAGATGCCAGCCAGCCCGCTTCCAGCGGGTGGAACAGGAAGCCGGTCTGGATGCTCTGGATCAGCGCGTAGCAGAAGATGTAACCGGCGTACCAGAAGAACGTGTTGTCGCGCAGCATCAGCGCGAAGCACAGCGCCATCAGTGCCATCGTCAGCATCACCGCGAAGCAGGCGCTGAACAGCGTCAGCCAGTGCGCGTCGTGGCCAAGGAAGTCGGTCAGCGACTCCAGGTGGAAGCTCAGCGGCGGTGAAGGTCCCTCCACCGGTTCGAGCTTCAGCAGGATCAGCGTCGAGGCGGGCACGCTGGCCGGGTAGCGGAACGCCAGTCGCCCATGGCCCAGCGGCGGGCCGCTGGCGTCGTCCAGCGCCAGGTGGCTGATCGGGCCGTCACCGTTGAAGACGGTGATCCTCCCCATCGCGGGCGGGTAGATGGTCAGCACCCGTTCCTCATCCACCCAGGGCGGTTGCGGGCGCAGCACGACCCAGCTGCCGAGGCCATCGCGCGGGAAGCTGTGCAGCAGGGAAGGGTCGAAGGCGGCCAGCTGGCCCTTGCGGAATTGCTCCAGCACGACGGCCGGGGTGTCGCCGGCGCGCACCTCGCGCCAGCCACCGTCCAACAGCATGCCGGCGTGCACCACGCCCGACCAAAGCCACAGCAGGCCGAGCAGGCTGCCGACCAGCGGCAGCCTGCACCGGTTCCAGATCCTTGCTGCGGACAACGTTCGCATCCCCTCGTCCCCGCTTGCGTCGGCTGCACGTCCCTGCAACCTGCGGCCCCAATCCTGAACCAGGCCGGTCGGGTGCTCACCCACCGGCGCGCCTGCGCTGACGACGATCCTACGCGAACCGCCCAGTCCCCCGCTCGCTTTTTCGTGGGCGAGCCGATGGGGCGTGTTAGCAGGCTCCGTGCCAAGGCCGGGATCGCTTGCCGCCACTCACGGCCCCTTGGCGGCGCGGCAGCCATGCTCGCCGAATCGCGGCCGTCTCTGACTCTGGTGGGTAGCTATGGACCCATCCGAGCCACGCGCTGACGCCATTTTCACAAAAAAGAGGCGGCCCGGCGGTCGCCAGCGGAGATTCCCATGAGCATCCAAGTGGCCGTGCTGGTCGGCAGCCTGCGCAAGGACTCGTTCAATCGTCGCCTGGCACGGGCGGTGGAGGGACTGGCGCCGGATGAACTGGCCTTCGAGGAGGTCCCGATCGGCGACCTGCCGCTGTACAACCAGGACCTGGACGGCGACTATCCGGCGCCCTGGAAGGCGCTGAAGCAGCAGATCCAGGCCGCCGATGCGCTGCTGTTCGTCACCCCGGAATACAACCGTTCCGTGCCCGGCGTGCTGAAGAACGCCATCGACATTGCCTCGCGTCCCTATGGCAGCAACGCCTTCGCCGGCAAGCCGGGTGCCGTGATCGGCGCCTCGATCGGCGCCACGGGCAGCGCCCTGGCCCAGCAGCACCTGCGGAACATGCTCGCCTACCTGGACGTCCCGCTGCTGGCACAACCGGAGGTGTTCGTGCAGTTCAAGGACGACGGCCCGGTGGATGCGGACGGCCGCATAACCGTCGACAGCACCCGCCAGTTCCTACAGGGTTTCGTGGACCGGTACCTGCACTGGGTGCACGCGATCCTCAAACGCTGAGCAGGCGATCGCGGGACGGATCCTCGGGCCGCCGGCGGGGGGGAACTCCATTGGCTTGACTCTGGACCTGCATCCAAGGTCTAGACTTGTGCCATGAACGAAACAGCGTCCCTGACCATCGGTGCCGTCGCCAAGCGCGCCGGCGTAGCCATCGACACCATCCGCTACTACGAGCGCGAAGGGTTGCTGCCGGAGCCGTCGCGGCGCCCGTCCGGCTACCGCAGTTACGGCGGGGCGACCGTGGACCGGCTGCGGTTCATCCGTCGCGCGAAGAACCTCGGCTTCCCGCTGGAAGAGATCCGCGAACTGCTTGCGCTCTCGGCTGACCGCCGGCACGGCGTCGAGGCGGTCAAGCAGCGGGCGCAGCGGCGGTTGGCCGATATCGAGGCGCGCATCGCCGAGCTGCAGCGCGTGCGAGCCGGCCTGGCGGAGCTGGTCGAGGCCTGCCCCGGGCACGGTATCCCCGAGCAGTGTCCGATCCTGCGCGCGCTGGGTGGGGAGGAACAGCCATGAGCGGGTGCTGCCACACCCCCGCGAACACCGCCGAGCGCGACCCGGTATGCGGCATGGCGGTCGATCCGGCGCGTACGCCGCACCATGCCGATCACGCGGGACGGACCTGGCACTTCTGCGGTGCGCGCTGCCGTGAGCGTTTCCTGGCCTCGCCCGGGGACTACTCGGGCCAGCGGGAGCCGGTGACCCGGGCGTGTTGCGAGGAGCCGTCGGAACAGCCAGCCACCGCGCACGTCCACATGGCCAGGGACCCGGTCTGCGGCATGGACGTGGACCCGCACGCGACCCGCCACCGCGCCGAACATGCCGGGCGCACCTGGTCTTTCTGCAGCGCCCGCTGTCGCGAGCGCTTCCTGGCCGCGCCGGGGGATTTCCTGGGCGGGCACGCTGCGCCGCCCGCCGACCCGGGCGCCATCTACACCTGTCCCATGCACCCGGAAGTGCGGCAGGTCGGGCCGGGCGACTGCCCCAAGTGCGGCATGGCCCTGGAACCGCTCACGCCCCTCGCCGATGCCGAAGAAGGCGGCGAGGTGCGCGCGCTGGCACGCCGCTTCGGCTGGCTGGTCGCGTTGACCGTGCCGGTGCTGGTGCTGGCGATGGGCCCGGACCTGGCCGGCCGCGCGTGGCCATCGGGCTGGCTCGGGGCGATAGGCTGGATCGAGGCGCTGCTGGCCAGCGCAGTGGTGTTGTGGGGCGGGGCGCCGTTCTTCCGGCGCGGCTGGCGTTCGCTCAAGCCGTGGTCGCCGAACATGTACACGCTGATCGCGCTAGGCACCGGCGTTGCTTGGGCGTACAGCGTGGTCGGCCTGCTGCTCCCGGGGCTGTTTCCGGCCGGCTTTCGCATGCATGGCCGCGTAGGCGTCTATTTCGAATCCGCGGCGGTGATCGTCACCCTGGTCACCCTGGGCGACCTGCTCGAACTGCGCGCGCGCCGTCGCACCGGCGAGGCGCTCAATGCCCTGCTCGGGCTGGCGCCGAAAACCGCGCACCGCCTGGAGCACGGCCACGAGCACGACGTACCGCTGGAAGCGGTGCGCGTGGGTGACCTGCTGCGCGTGCGTCCCGGCGAGAAAGTGCCGGTCGATGGCGTGGCCACCGAGGGCGAGAGCCACGTCGACGAATCCATGCTCACCGGCGAGCCGATGCCGGTGGCCAAGACCTCCGGCGACCGCCTCACCGCGGGCACGGTGAACCAGGACGGCACGCTGGTCCTGGCGGCCGAGAAGGTGGGCGGCGAGACCATGCTGGCGCAGATCGTCGCGCTGGTCGCGCAGGCCCAGCGCAGCCGCGCACCGCTGCAGCGGGTGGCCGATCGCGTGGCTGCATGGTTCGTCCCGGCGGTGGTCGCGGTTGCGGTGCTGGCGTTCGCTGCCTGGGCCATCTTCGGGCCGGAGCCGCGGTTGGCGCATGCGCTGATCGCGGCGGTGTCGGTACTGATCATCGCCTGTCCCTGCGCCCTGGGCCTGGCCACGCCGATTTCGATCATGGTCGCCAGCGGTCGGGGCGCGCAGGCGGGCGTCCTGTTCCGTGACGCCGCCGCCATCGAGGCGCTGCATCGGGTCGACACGCTGGTGCTGGACAAGACCGGCACGCTCACCGAGGGCCGTCCGGCGCTGGGCGAGGTGATCCCCCTGGGCGACCTGCCTCGCGCGCGGCTGCTCGCGCTGGCGGCCGCCCTGGAGCAGGCGAGCGAGCACCCGCTGGCCCGCGCGATCGTCACCGGCGCCTCGGCCGAACGTCTGGCGATCCCGGCGGCCACCGGCTTCCGTTCGCGCACCGGCCGCGGGGTGGTCGGCCGGGTCGACGGCAATGACGTCGCGCTCGGCAACGTTCGCCTGCTGGAGGAGCTCGACGTCCCGCTGGACCCGACCACCGCGCAGCAGGCGGAGAACCTGCGCAGCGATGGCGCCACGGTGATGTTCCTGGTGGTCGATGGGGCGCTCGCCGGCCTCGTCTCGGTCGCCGACCGCATCAAGGTGGACACGCCTGCGGCGCTCGACACGCTGCGGCGGGAGGGCCTGCGCATCGTGATGCTTACCGGTGACGACGCGACGACGGCCCGGTCGGTGGCGCACCGGCTGGGCATCGACGAGGTGCATGCCGACGTCTCGCCGGCGGACAAGGCCGCGGTGATCGAGCGGCTCAAGCGCGGCGGGCGCCGGGTGGCGATGGCCGGCGACGGCATCAACGATGCCCCGGCGCTGGCGGCGGCCGACGTGGGCATCGCCATGGGCAGCGGTACCGACGTGGCGATGGAGAGTGCGCAGGTCACGCTGGTCAGAGGGCAGCTTTCCGCCATTGCCCGGGCGCGGGGGCTGTCGCAGGCGACGGTGCGCAACATCCACCAGAACCTGTTCTTTGCGTTCGTCTACAACGCGGTGGGGGTGCCGTTGGCCGCGGGCGTGCTGTATCCGTTCCTGGGCCTGGTGTTGTCGCCGATGGTCGCGGCGTTGGCGATGAGCCTGTCGTCGGTGTCGGTGGTGACCAATGCTTTGCGGTTGCGGGGTGTGAGGCTTTGAGTTTCTCGCACGGGTGTGTTCTCGGTGACGTGGCTCGCCTGCGGCGGGCTTCCGATAGCCTGGCGGCGCTCGGGTCACTTTTCTTTGCGGGCCCAAGGAAAAGTAACCAAAAGAAATGGCCTGGTTCAGCCCGGTGTGGCGAAAGAGCTAGGCGCCTCTTCGCTTTGACAGGTGGGTCGCTCGCTCCTGGAGGAGCTGCAGCCGCTTTGCCGCGGGCGCTCGGGACTTGAGGCGAGGGAGGTGCGGCAGGTTTGACGGCATCGGCTGTCGCGCGACCTCGAGCGCCGTCAGGCGATCGAAAGCCCGCCGCAGGCGAGCCAAGTCGCGGAGAGGCCACACACAGGGCACGACCCCCTGGGCAAGCGCACCACCGCCCCCGATGCCTTAAGCTGCGCGCCGCTCCGTCACGAAGAACCCCCATGTCCCGCACGCTCGCCGAATGGCTGGCCTACCAGGAAGGCGTCAACCCGCGCAGCATCGAGCTCGGCCTCGAGCGGGTACGCGAGGTGTGGCAACGGATGGGCGCCCCGGCGCCGGCCCGGCGCGTGATCACCGTGGGCGGCACCAATGGCAAGGGCTCGACCGTGGCCTTGCTCGAGGCGATGCTCAAGGCGGCCGGCCGGCGGGTGGGCTGCTACACCTCGCCACACCTGTTGCACTACAACGAGCGCGTGCGCATCGACGGCCGCGACGCCGGAGACGAAGCGCTGGTCGCCGCCTTCGAGCGCATCGAGGCGGCGCGAGGCTCCGGCGACACGGCGGTCCCGCTTACCTATTTCGAATACGGCACCCTCGCCGCGCTCGACCTGTTCGCGCGGGCGGACCTGGACGTGGCCGTGCTGGAGGTGGGTCTGGGCGGGCGACTGGACGCCGTCAACATCGTCGACGCCGATGCCGTCGTGATCACCACCATCGACATGGACCACATGGACTGGCTGGGTAATGACCGCGACAGCATCGGCCGGGAAAAGGCCGGCATCGCGCGGCGCGGGCGCCCGGCGATCGTCGGCGAGGCTGATCCACCGGCCGGCCTGCTCGATGCCCTGGCCACTTGTGGGGCGCAGGTGCAGCGCGCCGGCCGGGATTTCCGGGTGGCACGCCATGCGCAGGGCTGGCGCTGGCAGCATCGTGATGGCACCGCCTTCGAACTTCCCGATCCGGCGTTGGCTGCGCCGGTGCAGTACGCCAACGCCGCGGCCGCCGTCGCCGTGCTCCACGCGCTGGATGCCACCGGCGCATGGGGCGCACCGATGGCGCTGGGCCAGGCGGCCACCGATGGCCTGGCGGCGGTGCGCGTGCCGGCGCGCCTGCAGTCGCTGGGTGGCGACCCGCTGGTGGTGGTCGATGTCGGCCACAATCCCCAGGCGGCGCGCGCCCTGGCCGACTGGTTGGCCCTTCGCCGCTTCCCGCGGGTGCATGCGGTCTACGGCGCGCTCGCGGACAAGGACGTGGCCGGCGTGCTGGGCGCGCTCGGCGCGCATGTCGACCAATGGCACCTGACCGGGCTGGAGCGCGATTCGCCCCGCGGCCTGCCGATCGGAGCGCTCACCGCGGCACTGCACCAGGCCTTGCCGGGGGCGAGCTTCGATGCGCATGCCAGCGTCGCCGCGGCGCTGGCTGCCGCGCGCGCGCAGGCCCGGGCGGGCGAGTGCATCCTGGCGTTCGGCTCCTTCTTCGTCGCCGCTGCGGTACTGGCTGAACCGACCGCCTGAGCGGACCGTGCCGGCGGCACGGGCAGGTATAATCGTCGTGTTGCATGCCGTGCCGCCTTGGAGCTTCAGTCTTGAAAACACGCCTGCTGGGTGCCTTCGTCCTGATCGCGTTGGCGGTGCTGTTCGTGCCGATGTTCTTCTCCAGCACGCCGCCCACGGCCGCTGGTGACCAGGCGGTCAGCCTGGCGATCCCGCCGGCTCCGGACCGCGACCTGCAGACGCGCACGATGAGCCTGGATCCGAACACCCCGGCCAGCAGCGGCACCGCTGCCCCGGTGATCCCCGCGAACACCCAGTCGACCGCGCCGGCCCCCTCGGACCGCCTGGCCACCGTCGACATTGCCTCGCACCGGCCGCACGACGTCGAGACGGAGCCGAACGCGGTCCCGTCGACCGCGCCGGCACCCAAGCCGGTCCCGCCGACCACGCCCACGCCGGTGGCAAAGCCCGACGCGAAGCCGGCCGAAGAACCCGCGGCCACCACCGCGCCGCCCGACACTGCCGGCACGGCCGCGCAGGGCAGCTACACGCTCAACCTCAGTGCCTACTCCAGTGCTGGCGCGCAGCGACTGATCCAGAAGGTGCGCGCGCTGGGTTATCCGGTCCACGGCCAACCGGTCCACCAGGGCGGCCGGACGCTCACCCGGGTCACTGCCGGGCCGTTCGGCACGCGCACGGCGGCCGAGGCGGCGCGCCTGAAGATCACCCAGAGCATTCCCGGCGCACCGGCGCACCTTGAAAGTGGGGCCAGCGACCAACATGGTGATGTCGCCGCCGCTCCCGCCGCGGCACCGGCACGCGCCGGCGGCTACGCGGTGCAGGTGGCGGCGATGGGCAGCCAGGCCGACGCCACCGCGCTGCGCGACAAACTGCGCGCGGCCGGCTTCGATGGTTTCACGGACTCGGTCAAGAGCGGCGGTCGCACCCTGTGGCGGGTGCGCGCCGGCCCGCAGACCCAGCGGGCCGATGCCGAGCGCGTGCGTGACCAGATCAAGGCCAGGCTCGGAATGGCCGGCAACGTGGTGAGCGTGCCGTAAGGCACGGCTTGCGGGGACGGCATGAACTGGATCGACTACACCATCCTCGGCGTGCTGGCCCTGTCGGTCCTGGTCGGCTTGTGGCGGGGCCTGGTGTCCGAAGTGCTTTCGCTGGCCGCCTGGATCGTCGCGTTCTGGTTCGCCTGGACGTTCGGGCCGGTCGTCGCGGTGCAGCTCGAGCACAGCATCTCGCTGCCTGCGGCGCGGATACTGATCGGCTACGGGTTGTGCTTCGTGGCCGTGCTGGCCATCGGTGCACTGCTGCGCTTCGTCGTACGGCGGCTGTTGTCGAGTATCGGCCTGGGCGGGCTGGACCGGTTGCTGGGCATGCTGTTCGGATTTGCACGGGGCGTGCTGCTGGTGACGCTGGTGGTGTTTCTGGCCAGCTTTACCGCGCTCACCCGCGAGGCTGGCTGGCAGCACTCGCTGCTGCTGCCGAAGTTCACCGGTGCGGCCGCCTGGCTGGGCGATCGGGTGCCGGTGACCGTGCGGCGCCACCTGCATCCGCCGGCGCAGTTGCCCACGCTGCCGCCGGGCCGCCTGCCCGCACTTCCGGGCGGTTCACCCGCGCCGGCGCAATCTGTTCTTTCGGCCGCGAAGGCGGCCGTGCTCACCTGAGCACGCCTTCCAACATCAGGCTCTACGAATCAGGCATCCAAACATGTGCGGAATCATCGGCATCGTCGGTACCACCGAAGTGGCATCGGCGCTTTATGACGGACTCACGGTGCTGCAGCACCGCGGCCAGGACGCGGCCGGCATCGTCACCGTGGATGGTTCGCACCTGCGACTGCACAAGGGCAACGGGCTGGTGCGCGACGTTTTCAACCAGGCCGCGATGAGCCGCCTGCGCGGGCGCATCGGCATCGGCCATTGCCGCTACCCCACCGCCGGCTCGGATAACGCCGACGAGGCGCAGCCGTTCTACGTCAACTCGCCCTACGGCATCGCCTTCGCGCACAACGGCAACCTGGTCAATACCGAGGCGCTGCGCCGCGAGATGTTCCAGGACGACCGCCGCCACATCAACACCGACTCCGATTCCGAGGTGCTGCTCAACGTGCTGGCGCACGAACTGCAGATCCAGGACCGCATGGCGCTCACCCCGGACCAGATCTTCAAGGCGGTCGCCGGCGTGCACGCGCGTGCACGCGGCGGTTATGCCTGCCTGGCGCTGATCCAGGGCTACGGCGTGCTTGCCTTCCGCGATCCGCACGGCATCCGCCCGCTGGTGCTGGGCGAGCGTGTAACGCCGGAGGGACGCGAGTATGCGGTGGCGTCCGAGTCGGTCGCGTTCGACGTGCTGGGTTTCAAGCGCGTGCGCGACGTGGAGCCCGGCGAGGCGGTCTACATCACCGTCGACGGCCAGTTGCACGCACGCCGCTGCGCCGAGGGCGCGGTGCATGCGCCGTGCATCTTCGAGTACGTCTACCTGGCACGCCCCGATTCCATGATCGAGGACGTCTCGGTCTACAAGGCACGCCTGCGCATGGGCGAGAAGCTGGCGCAGAAGATCCTGCGCGAGCGCCCCGACCACGGCATCGATGCGGTGATCCCGATCCCGGATACCGCACGCACCGCCGCCAGTTCGCTGGCCAACGCGCTCGGTGTGCCGTTCCGCGAGGGCTTCGTCAAGAACCGCTATGTCGGTCGCACCTTCATCATGCCGGGGCAGGGGGACCGCGTGAAATCGGTGCGCCGCAAGTTGAACGCGATCGACCTGGAGTTCCGCAACAAGACGGTGCTGCTGGTGGACGACTCGATCGTGCGCGGCACCACCTCCCGGCAGATCATCCAGATGGCACGCGACGCCGGCGCCAGGCGCGTGTTCTTCGCCTCGGCCGCGCCACCGGTGCGCTATCCCAACGTCTACGGCATCGACATGCCTTCGGCCAGCGAGCTGGTCGCCGCGGGCAGGACCGAGAAGGAAATCGAGCAGCTGCTGGGTGCCGACTGGCTGATCTACCAGGACCTGGCCGACCTCGTCTGGGCGGTTCAGGACGGCAACGAGGACCTGCAGCGGTTCGATACGTCCTGCTTTTCCGGCGAATACGTCACCGGCCTGGACAACGACTACCTGCAGCAGATCGAAATGCTGCGCTCGGACGACGCCAAGGCCGCCCGCCGCAGCGCCTGATCGCGGTCAGCGGATGTTGTGGCCGATGCGCCACAACACGCCGGACGGATCGATCAGCTGGAAATCGCGGATGCGCCAGGGGCGGTCGGCCGGAGCGGTGACACGCACGCCGTGGTCGCGGTAGCGGGCGGCGACGTCGACCAGGCGCCGGTGCCAGGCGTCGGCATCGTCGACCAGCAGATGCATCATGAAGTTGTCGGCGTGCACCTTCTGGTAGAAGCGCTGCAGCAGGAAGCTGCAATCGTCCAGCGCGAAATAGGCGATGCCGTCGGACTCGGACCGCTCCTCGAAGCCCGCGTCAGCGTAGAAGCGCCGCGACAGCTCGTAATCGCGTGCCGGCACGAAGGCCTTGATCTCGATCGCATGGAGGCCTGGCATGGTCCGTTCCCTGGAAGGCATGGGACGCCAGTGTGCCGCCGGCGCCTCATCCCGGCAACGCCGCCCACGACGTAGACTTGCCGCATGATCGACCTGCATGAAGCCGCGCGGCGCTGCCTCGACGCCAGCGATCCCCAAGAGAAGCTCCGACTGACCCGCGACGCGTGGCGGGCGCTGGAGGCTGGCGAACTGCAGCCGGATCCGCTGGCCCCGCCACCGGAGGCGATCGGCCCGCCAGGCCGGCCGCCGCGCCCCTGCCTGGTCGAGGCGCGCCGGGTGCCGCAGCGTGGCCTGGGCACACCCGAAGGCCGGGCCGCGCTGGTCCATGCCATCGCGCACATCGAATTCAACGCGATCAACCTGGCCTGGGATGCGGTCTACCGCTTCCGCGGCTTTCCGCTCGAGTACTACCGGGACTGGGCCAGCTGCGCCCATGACGAGGCGCGCCACTTCGCCATGCTCGAGGGCCGGCTGGCCGAGCTGGGTCGCACCTACGGTGACTTCGACGCGCACAACGGCCTGTGGGAGATGGCCGAAAAGACCGCCCACAGCGATCTCACCCGCATGGCGCTGGTGCCGCGCGTACTCGAGGCCCGCGGTCTGGATGTCACTCCCGGCATGATCGAGCGCTTGCGGGGCGTCGGCGACGAGGACACCATCGCCATCCTGGAGGTCATCCTGCGCGAGGAGGTCGCCCACGTGGCGGCAGGCACGCGCTGGTTCCGCTGGTGCTGCGCGCGCGACGGGCTGGAGCCGCGCGGGACGTTCGTGCGACTGCTGCGCGACTACATGGGCGGGAACCTGCGCGGACCGTTCAACCAAGCGGCCCGGCTGGCGGCGGGCTTCGATGCCGAGGAAATGCACCAGCTCGCCGCGCTGGCGAGCTGATCGCCCTGCAGGAGCAGGCAAAGAAAAAGGCCACCGCTAGCGGTGGCCTTTCCACGAACCTTGGTCGGGGTGACATGATTCGAACATGCGACTTCTACGTCCCGAACGTAGCGCTCTACCAGGCTGAGCTACACCCCGTGGAGCCGCGTATCTTAGTGAGCCGACGCAGGCTTGGCAACATCCCCGCCGCTTTTTTTCGCGCATCGCGCGCCGGGGCGGGCGCGCCCATCTGCTAACCTAGGCGGCTGCCGTCGCGCGGCCTTCAGCCGCCGCTTCCGTTACCCCGCAAGCAGAGGATTCCATGGCGCTTACCCCGGCCCGCACCATGCCTGGCGTGCTCGAGTTGCTGCCGCTGGACCAGATCGCGTTCCAGCGCATGCTCGACACCATCCGCCGCAATTTCGAGCGCTTCGGTTTCCTGCCGGTGGAGACGCCGGTGATCGAGTTCGCCGATGTCCTGCTGACCAAGACCGGCGGCGAAACCGAGCGGCAGGTGTATTTCGTGCAGTCGACCGGCGCGCTGGAGCAGGGCGAGAAGCCCGACCTGGCGCTGCGCTTCGACCTCACGGTGCCGCTGGCGCGCTACGTCGCCGAGCACGAGCACGACCTCAACTTCCCGTTCCGCCGCTACCAGATGCAGCGCGTGTACCGCGGCGAGCGGGCCCAGCGCGGGCGCTTTCGCGAGTTCTACCAGTGCGACATCGACGTGATCGGCAAGGACAGCCTGACCACGCGCTACGACGCCGAACTGCCGGCGGTGATCTACAGCACCTTCCGCGAACTGGACATCGGCGCGTTCACCATCCAGCTCAACAACCGCAAGCTGATGCGTGGGTACTTCGAGAGCCTGGGTATCGACGACAGCGAGCAGCAGATGCTAGTGCTGCGCGAGGTGGACAAGCTCGACAAGCGCGGTCCCGATTACGTGCGCGACACACTGACTGGCGAGGCCTTCGGGCTGTCGGCCGAAGTTGCGACGAAGATCCTCGACTTCGTGCAGGTGCGCTCGACCTCGCTGGACGACGCCTTCGCCAGGCTCGACGCGCTGGGCAGCGGCTCCGAAGCACTGGAACAGGGCAGGGCCGAACTGAAGGAAGTGCTCGGGCTGATCCGCGACTTCGGCGTGCCCGAGACGCATTTCGCGCTGAACCTCTCGATCGCCCGCGGCCTGGACTACTACACCGGCACCGTGTACGAGACCACGCTCAACGACCATCCCCAGATCGGCTCGATCTGCTCGGGCGGCCGCTACGAGAACCTGGCCAGCCAGTACACCAGGTCGAAGCTGCCGGGCGTGGGCATCTCCATCGGCCTGACCCGCCTGTTCTGGCAACTGCGTGACGCCGGCCTGCTGGGTGGCGCACGCAGCACGGTGGACGTGCTGGTGACGCAGATGGACCCGGCGCAGCTGCCGGCCTACCTGGCGATCGCCAACGAGCTGCGCGCCGCCGGCATCGCCACCGAGGCGGTGCTGGAAAGCGGCAAGCTCGGCAAGCAGTTCAAGTACGCCGATCGCGCGGGCATCCGCTTTGCGGTCGTGCTGGGCGAGGACGAGCTGGCCAAGGGCTTGGTGACAGTCAAGGACCTGCGCCGCGGCGACCAGTTCGAGGTGGCGCGCGGCGAGCTGGTGAAGGCGTTGCGGGTGGAACTGGAACAGGCAGCGGCGATGGGGCAGTGAGTCGCGGACTCGCCCACGAACACGACGGAGCACCGGTGGACAAGATCATTCTCGATGGGCACAGCCTCACCCGTGCGCAGCTGGTCGCCGCGGCGCGGCGCGGCGTGGCAGTGGCGCTGGATCCGGCGCAGCTCGAGCGCGTGCGCCACGCAGCCGATTTCCTGGCCGAGAAGGTCAGCTGCGGCGAGCCGACCTACGGCGTCACCACCGGCTTCGGCAGCAACGCCGACAAGCTTCTCGGCGGGCATCGCCTGCGCGACGAGCTGGTCATCGACCAGACCGACCCGCGCCATCCCTCCCGCAGCGGCGCGAGCCTCATGGAGGAACTGCAGCACAACCTGATCGTCACCCACGCCGTCTGCGTAGGCAGGCCGTTCGCGCCGGAAGTGGTGCGGGCGATGCTGGTGATCCGCATCAACACCCTGATGCGCGGGCACTCGGGCATCCGCGTGGCCACCCTCCAGGCGCTCACCGCGATGCTCAACCGCGGCGTGGTGCCGGTGGTGCCGGAGAAGGGGTCGGTCGGCGCCAGCGGCGACCTGGCGCCGCTCTCGCATCTGGCGATCGTGCTGCTGGGCGGCGGCGAGGCCTTCTTCGAAGGCGAGCGGCTGCCAGGCGGGGAAGCCCTGAAGCGCGCCGGGCTGGAGCCGATCCGCCTGTCCTTCAAGGAAGGACTGGCACTCAACAACGGTACCGCGCAGATGCTCGCCACCGCGGTGCTGGCGCTGGACGAGCTTGAATACCTGCTCGGCGTGGCAGACCTGGCCGCATCGATGACGCTGGATGCCTTCGCCGGCCGCAGCGGCGCGCTGCGGCAGGAGGTGCATGCGCTGCGCCCGCATCCGGGCCAGGTCGAGGCGGCGTCGCATGTGCGCCAACTGCTAGCCGGTTCCACGCTGGTCGACATTCCCTACCACCTGGTGCCGCGCTTCAAGCCGTGGTCGGCCGAGGCGTGGACGCTGCCGGAAGACCAGGCGCTGTCCTTCGATATCGGCTGGGATTGGGTCCCAGCCAACCAGCGGCACGGCCGCGAGGCCTTCTACGACCGCTTCCTGCCGTTCAAGGGCGGCAAGAAGCACCAGCCACAGGATGCCTACTGCCTGCGCTGCATGCCGCAGGTGCACGGCGCGGTGCGGGATGCCTGGGCGCAGGCCTGCCGCGTGATCGACGTGGAGCTCAATTCGGTCACCGACAACCCACTGATCTTCCCGGATGCCGAGGGCGCGCAGTTCATCGAGGAACAGGTGATCTCCGCCGGCCACTTCCACGGCATGCCGCTGGCGCTGGCGATGAGCTACGTCAAGGCCGCCATCCCGGTGCTGGCTTCGATCTCCGAGCGCCGCCTCAACAAGCTGGTCGATCCGGCCACCAACGACGGCCTGCCGGCGTTCCTCACCGGCAACGAGGACGGTACCGATTCGGGCTTCATGATCGTGCAGTACACCGCCGCCGCGCTGGTCAACGACCTGGCCACCCGTGCGCACCCGGCCAGCGTGTATTCCATCCCCACGAGCGCGAATGCCGAGGACCACGTCTCGATGGGCGCCAACGAGGCGCGCCACGTGCTGGAGATGATGGAGGATCTCGGCCACGTGCT
>NZ_DASSES010000095.1:0-6072 GCF_035695185.1 Frateuria sp. | reverse complement strand
AGGCGGCTTCGCCTGGAGGTGCAGTTCCAGGGCTGCCACGAGGTCGACCCGAAGATCTGCTATCCGCCGCACACCCAGCCATTGGACCTGCCGCTGCCGGCCGCCGTCGCCACGTCCGGCGGCCGTTCGCGCGGCGCCGCGCTGCGGAGCCTCGGGGCTACCCGCGGCTCCGCGGGCGGGGACCCGCCGCTCCCGGCCGGACAGGCCTTCAAGCTCGACGCACTGGCGCAGGACCCGCACCACCTGCTGCTGCGCTGGACGATGCCGCCCGGCTACTACCTCTACCGCGACCAGACCCGGCTGCAGCTGCGCGACGGCGAAGGCCTCACGCTGACGCCGCAGTGGCCGGCCGGCACGCGCAAGGACGACCCGCACTTCGGCAGCGTCACGGTCTACTTCAACGAGCTGGAGCTGCCGGTGACGCTCACGGGCGACCCGGGCGGGCGCACGCGACTGGTGCTGGAGGCGAGCTTCCAGGGCTGCCAGGACGGCGGCCTGTGCTACCCGGTGATGACGCGGACGCTGGACATCGACCTGGGCAGCGCCGCCCCGTCGACCGGGACGCCTACCACCACCGCGGCGGAGCCGCCGGCCGCCGCCGCGCCGGGCCCGCTGCAGACCCGCCTGTGGCTCGCACTGCTGCTCGCCCTCGGCGGCGGCCTGGTGCTCAACCTGATGCCGTGCGTGCTGCCGGTCCTGTCGATCAAGGCGGTCGGCCTGCTGGAAAGCGGCGAGAGCCCGGCGCGCGCGCGGGCGCACGCGGTCGCCTATACCGCCGGCGTGCTGGTCAGCTTCGTCGCGCTGGGGCTGGGCATCCTCGCCCTGCGTTCGGCCGGCCACGCGCTGGGCTGGGGCACGCAGCTGCAGCAGCCGTTGCTCGTGGGCGTGCTGGCGCTGGTGATGCTGGCGGTGGGCCTGTCGATGTCCGGGCTGGTGCAGTTCGGCGCTTCGCTGGGCAACACCGGCGCCGGATGGGCCACGCGCGGTGGCATGGGCGGTGATTTCTTCACCGGCGTGCTGGCCGTGGTGGTGGCCAGCCCCTGCACGGCACCGTTCATGGGCAGCGCGCTGGCCTATGCCTTTGCCGCACCCGCCCTGGCGGCATTGCTGGTGTTCGTGGCGCTCGGCCTGGGCCTGGCGCTGCCATTCCTCGCCGTCGGTTTCGTGCCGGCGCTGGCCAGGCGGCTGCCGCGACCGGGGCGCTGGATGGAGACGCTCAAGCAACTGCTGGCCTTCCCGATGTACCTCACCGCCGCCTGGCTGGCCTGGGTACTGGCCAACCAGCGCGGTGCCGATGCAGTGGGCCTGCTGCTGGTCGCCGCGGTGTTCCTCGCGTTGACCCTGTGGTGGTTCGAGCGCAGCCGCGGCCGTGCCGGCCTGGTGCGTGCACCGGTGCTGCTGGCACTACTGGCCACCGCCGTGCCGCTGTACGGACTGGCGCAGCTGCCACCGCCGCTGCGCACGGCGCAGGCGGACTCCGGCGTGGTCGCCTACAGCCCGCAAAGGCTGGCCGAGCTGCGCGCCGCCGGCACCCCGGTATTCGTCGACATGACCGCCGACTGGTGCGTCACGTGCAAGGCCAACGAGCACACCGTGCTGGACACGGCCACCTTCCGCGCGCTGCTCCAGCGCACCGGCGCGGTCTACATGAAGGGCGACTGGACCGACGTGAACCCCACGATCGCCGCCTTCCTGCAGCGCTACCATTCGCCGGGCGTGCCGCTCTACGTGGTGTTCCCGCGCGGCGGTGGCGAGGGGCACAAGCTGCCGACCGTGCTCACCTCCGGACTGGTCGAGCAGGCGCTCACCGAGGCGGCGCGCTGACATGATGACCCGCGCGAGCTGGCTGATCCTTGCCCTGGCGGTACTCGCCGCCGCAGCCGGCGGCTGGCTGCAGCATGCTGCACGCGAACGGCGCGGACCGGACCTGGCCGGCCGGCCGGCACCGGTGCTGCAGCTGCCCGACCTGGACGGCCGCACGCACAGCCTCGCCGACTATGCCGGCCGCCGCGTGCTGGTGAATTTCTGGGCCAGCTGGTGCGGGCCGTGCCTGAAGGAGATGCCGGCACTGGTGACAGCACAGGCTCGGTTCGGCGGGACCCGTGCGGCGGTGGTCGGCATCGCGATGGATACGCCGGAGAACGTGCGCGCCTATCTCGAGGCCTATCCGGTCAACTACCCGATCCTGCTGGGCCGCCTGGATGACCCGGACAGCGCGCGGCAACTGGGCGATAGCGCCAGCGTGCTGCCGTACAGCGTGTTGCTCGATGCCGACGGCACGGTGCTGGCCAGCCACGCCGGCGTGCTGGATCCCGCCACGCTGGAGCGCTGGCTGGGCAAGGACCCCCTGTAGGGGCGCGCCGGGCAGCCGGCGATCACCTACCGGCGCGCTCCTGCCAACGGCCTCGACGCCATACGCCCACGCACGGTTTGTGCGCCAGTTCTCCGCCAAACATCGCCGAACTGCGTCGAACTGGACAACATCACTCCGGACGCGCACACTTCGCCTCCTCGCCGGGCCGCTCCGGCTGCTGCCAAGGTGTCGCGTGGCGAAATTGCTGGTCCTGCACGGGCCCAACCTCAACCTGCTGGGCTCGCGCGAGCCGGAGATCTACGGGAGTGAAACGCTCACGGAGATCGACGCGCGGCTGGTTGCGCAGGCGCAGGCGGGCGGGCATCAGCTGTCGAGCTTCCAGGCCAACGCCGAGCACGCCCTGGTCGAACGCGTGCACCAGGCCCGCACCGACGGGGTGGACTGGATCCTGATCAACCCGGCCGCCTTCACCCACACCAGCATCGCCCTGCGCGACGCTCTGGCGGCGGTGGCGATCCCGTTCATCGAGGTTCACCTGTCCAACGTGCACGCGCGCGAGCCGTTTCGCCGGCACTCCTACCTGTCCGACCTGGCGGTGGGGGTGGTCTGCGGGTTCGGCGCGACCAGCTACGCGCTGGCGCTCGAGGCTGCACTGCAGCGGCTCGCGCCGGCCTGATTACCTCTCCAAAGACCCGACCGGCCGCCCGCGCGGCCCCGAACAAGAAGGCACTCCCATGGATCTGCGCAAGATCAAGAAGCTGATCGACCTGCTCGAGGAATCGAACCTCGCGGAACTGGAAATCAAGGAAGGCGAGGAAGTGGTCCGCCTCTCGCGCGTGCCCACCGGCGGCATGACCGTCGCCGCCGCGCCGATGGCGCTGCAGGCCGCCCCGGTCGCTGCCGCGCCCGCCCCTGCTGCCGCGCCGGTGGCCGCCGATGCCGCGCCTGCCGCCAGCGCACTCCCTGAGGGCCACGTGGTCAAGGCGCCGATGGTCGGCACCTTCTACGCCTCGGCCACGCCCGGCGCGCCGGCCTTCGTCAAGGTCGGACAGCAGGTCAAGGCCGGCGAAACGCTGGGCATCATCGAGGCGATGAAGATGTTCAACCAGATCGAGGCCGACGTCGCCGGCACGGTGCAGGCGATCCTCATCGAGAACGGCCAGCCGGTCGAATTCGACCAGCCGATGTTCGTGATTGCGTGATTCGGCGGAGAACGGGGAACCGGAAACAGGGCACGGCAAAGGCTGCGGCATCGCGCCCTTACCGTCCCTTGTTCCCGATTCCGCGTTCCCTGCTCCTTCGGAGCTTCCCATGCTAGAAAAAGTCGTCATTGCCAACCGCGGCGAGATCGCGCTGCGCGTGCTGCGCGCGTGCCACAGCCTTGGCATCAAGACGGTCGCGGTGCACTCCACCGCCGACCGCAACCTCAAACACGTGGGCCTGGCCGACGAGGCGATCTGCATCGGACCGGCGCCGTCGGTCGACAGCTACCTCAACATCCCGCGCATCATCGCCGCGGCGGAAATCACCGACGCGCAGGCGATCCATCCGGGCTACGGCTTCCTTTCCGAGCGGGCCGATTTTGCCGAACAGGTCGAGCAGTCCGGCTTCATCTTCATCGGCCCGACCGCCGACGTGATCCGCCTGATGGGCGACAAGGTCGAGGCGATCAAGGCGATGAAGGCCGCCGGGGTGCCGTGCGTGCCCGGCTCGGGCGGACCACTGGGCGACAACGTCGATGAAAACCTGCGGATCGCGCGCGATATCGGCTATCCGGTGATCATCAAGGCCGCCGGCGGCGGCGGTGGCCGCGGCATGCGCGTGGTGCGCACCGAGGCGCACCTGGCCAACGCCATCACCATGACCAAGTCGGAGGCCAAGGCCGCTTTCGGCAACGATCAGGTGTACATGGAGAAGTTCCTGGAGAACCCGCGCCACGTGGAGATCCAGGTGCTCGCCGATGGCCAGGGCAACGCGATCCACCTGGGCGAGCGCGACTGCTCGATGCAGCGCCGCCACCAGAAGGTGGTCGAGGAGGCGCCCGCGCCGGGCATCACGCCGGAGCAGCGCGCGGAGATCGGCAAGGTCTGTGTGGACGCCTGCATCCGCATCGGCTACCGCGGCGCCGGCACCTTCGAGTTCCTCTACGAGAACGGCCGCTTCTACTTCATCGAGATGAACACCCGCATCCAGGTGGAGCACCCGGTGACCGAACTGATCACCGGCATCGACCTGGTCCGCGAACAGCTGTTGATCGCCGGCGGCGAGAAGCTCTCGATCCGGCAGGAAGACGTGCAGATCCGCGGCCACGCGATCGAGTGCCGGATCAACGCCGAGGACCCGGACACCTTCATGCCCAGCCCCGGCACGGTCAAGCGCTTCGAGGCCCCGGGCGGCCCGGGTGTGCGCGTGGACACGCACCTCTACGACGGTTACCGCATCCCGCCCAACTACGACTCGATGATCGGCAAGCTGATCGTCTACGGCCCCGATCGCGAGACCGCGATCTGCCGCATGCGGCTGGCCCTGGCCGAGACCGTGATCGAAGGCGTCAAGTGCAACGTCCCGCTGCAGCAGCGCATCATGGCCGACGCCGGCTTCCAGCACGGCGGCCAGAACATCCATTACCTGGAAAAGCGCATGGCCGAGCAGAAGGAACAGAAGGCCAGCGGCGAGTAACCCGCCCCCGCAGGCACCCTCTGTAGGAGCGCCCCTGTGCGCGACCGCCATGCGGCCCGGTCGCGCACAGGGGCGCCCCTACGGCATCACCCGACGCAGCACCGCACACACCCATGCCTTTTCTGGAACTCGCCCTCACCCTCCGCGCCGAGCAGCAGCCGCGCGTGGAGGAAGCACTGGAAGACCTCGGCGCCCTCTCGATCACCCTGCGCGACGCCGACGCGGAGACGCCCGACGAGCAGGCGATCTTCGAGCCCGGCGTGGGCGAGCTGCCGCTGTGGCCCACGATCACGCTGGATGCGCTGTTCGAGGCCGGCACCGACCGCCGCGGCCTGGTCGAGGCACTCGGCGAACTGCTGCCGTGGCTGGAGCCGGATCAGCTCGCCTTCCGCGAGGTCGCCGACGAGGACTGGGAACGCGCCTGGATGGACCAGTTCAGGCCGATGCCCTTCGGTCGCCGGCTGTGGATCTACCCGTGGAACATCGAGCCACCGGCCGATGCGGACATCGTGGTCGTGCGGCTGGACCCTGGCCTGGCCTTCGGCAGCGGGACCCATCCGACCACCGCGCTTTGCCTGGAATGGCTCGACGGGCTGGACCTTGCCGGCCGCCAGCTCACCGATTACGGCTGTGGCTCGGGCATCCTCGCCATCGCCGCGCTCAAGCTGGGCGCCGCCGGCGCGGTGGGCGTGGACAACGACCCGCAGGCGCTGACCGCCTCGCGCGACAACGCCGAACGCAATGGCGTGGCCGACCGGTTGCACGTGTTCCTGCCCGGTGAGGAACCCGCTGCACCGGCCGACGTGTTCGTCGCCAACATCCTCGCCGGCCCGCTCGGCGAACTCGCCCCCACCTTCGCCGCCGCCTGCAAGCCGGGCGCACCCTTCGCCATTTCCGGCATCCTGGCCGGCCAGCAGGACGAACTGCTGGCGCGTTACGCCGAGTGGTTCGACGAGCTGCGCGTGGATACGCGTGAGGACTGGGTCCGCATCAGCGGCCACCGTCGCTGAAGGCCAATCCTGCAGGAGCGCACCTGTGCGCGACCGTAATCCACGGCGGTCGCGCACAGGTGCGCTCCT
>NZ_DASSES010000094.1:0-16588 GCF_035695185.1 Frateuria sp. | reverse complement strand
CAGCCGTGGCGACGTGATCGCCACCACGTCCTCACCGCCGCAGGTGGCTGACCAGTTCGCGGCACACGTGCTGTGGATGGATGCGGCGGCGCTGCTTCCGGGCCGCCCGTACTGGATGAAGGTCGGCGCCCGGCTGGTCACGGCGCAGGTCACCGAGATCAAGCATCGCGTCGACGTGAACACGCAGGAAAAGCGTGCCGCCAAGCGCCTGGAACTGAACGAGGTCGGCTTCTGCAACCTGAGCCTGGATCACGCCATCGCATTCGAGTCCTACCAGGACTGCCGCGAGCTCGGCGCGTTCATCCTGATCGACCGCCAGACCAACGCCACGGTCGCCGCCGGCACGCTCGACTTCGCGTTGCGCCGTGCGGACAACATCCATTGGCAACATACCGAAGTCGATCGCGTGGCCCGTGCCCGCATCAAGGGCCAGACGCCGGCGTGCCTGTGGTTCACCGGCCTGTCCGGCTCGGGCAAGTCGACCATCGCGAACGTGGTCGAGAAGCGCCTGCACGCCATGGGCTACCACACCTACATGCTCGACGGCGACAACGTGCGCCATGGGCTCAACCGCGACCTCGGCTTCACCGAGGAGGACCGCGTGGAGAACATCCGCCGCGTGGCGGAGGTATCCAAGCTGATGGTCGACGCGGGCCTGATCGTGCTGGTGTCCTTCATCAGCCCGTTCCGCAGCGAACGCGGCATGGCGCGCAGACTGTTCGAGAACGGCGAGTTCCGCGAGGTCTTCGTCGACACCCCGCTGGAGGTCTGTGCGCAGCGCGATCCCAAGGGGCTGTATGCGAAGGCGCGTGCAGGCCAGATCCGCAACTTCACCGGCATCGACTCGCCCTACGAGCGGCCGGAACGGCCGGAGATGCACCTGGAGACGTCGGGTGCCTCCGTGGACGAGATGGCACAGCGCGTGATCGACCACCTGCTCGGTCAATGACACGCAGGCCACCCGCCTTGTCCCGCTCCGTCCGGGGTGGGGCAGGGTGAGGGGCCGGGGCGCGCGGGGCGCTGAACCGCGCGCCGACGGCTTGTCAGCCCCTTCCACCGGCAAGTCGGTACTCCTCGTTATTCCCGACCGCTCGCATGGTTGGGAACCTGTCCACTCACCTTGTTCCTTTCCCTCCGGGGTGAGGGCGGGGTGAGGGCCGCGGCCCGGGCGCTCGAGCCGTGGGGCGCGGGTGCTCCGGCGTTTCCGGCGGCCGGTCGGCACCCGCGCAGTCTCCTCGACTGCGTGCGCGAGCGAAGCCCGCATGGATCCTTCTCGGTTCCCGGGGCGCGATCAGGAAGGGCGGCGGACCGCGGACGACTCGAACAGCGCCGCCGGCTTGTCGAAGCCCTTCAGCAGCCACGGCGCGTCTTCGGCACTTTCTCTCCGGCCCTGCGCGCAGGCACCGGCTGCGCGCCATGCCCAACACGGCGCGCCTGCTCTGGAGGCCCAGGGTGAGGGGGCGGCCGGCACCGTGCAGCACGGTGTGCCACGCAGCGGGGCAGGCTAATGGCTCGTTCGCGGCCGCGCGGGCAGGATGGCCGGCATCGCTCGACTCCCGACTTCAGTCGAGCGTGCTGGCGACGCGTGGCGCCACCGCCGAGGGATTCCTGCCGCCGGGTGGCAGGTCCTCTCCGTACGGGGCCGGCTCCGGCCAGCCGAACTTCGCTCCCAGCGTTTCGTCCCACTCCTTCGGGTCGAACACGTACCGGCCGGCGCCTGGCGTCAGGGTGAGCTCGCCGACGTACACCCGTCCCTGGTGCACGTACAGGTCCACCCGCATGTAACCCAGCGGTTCGGCCAGCTTGCGGGCAACTTGGAGCATCTCGTCCAGCTGCTCGGGGCGCGGCGCGACGCAACCGCTGGTCTTCTGGTGCAGCAACTGGAAGGGTGCCGGCCGCCAATCCTCCAGGTAGAGGTCCTGGGTCAGGTGCTCGAAGCGTCCCTGCATGTGCTGGATGAAGACATACGGCTTCTGTCCGTGCCCCGGGTTGAACACGTTGAACTTGAAATCGGCCGGCGGCCGACCGTCGGTGAGCAGTGCATGTTCGAAGATGATGCGCGGGCGGATGTAGCGGTAGTGCTTCTCGCGCATCCGCATGGGGAACTCCGAGGCCATCCACTGGTTGGCCAGGGCGGCCAGCGCCACCGGGTCCTCGTTGCGCTTGTCGAGCACGATGCGCAGTTGGCCGAAGCTGTGGTTGGCCTTCATCACGAAGCAGCCGGGCAGCGCGTCGAAGGTCTCCGGTGTCACCTTTTCGGCGATCAGGTAGGCCGGCACCAGGTACTGCGTGCCGACCGTGTTGGCGACGTAGCTGCGTACCTCGACCTTGTCCGCCAGCCGCGAGAACAGCGGCGAGGGATAACGCATGCGGTGGAATATCTTCTCGGAGAAGCGGCGCGGCTGCTGGAAGTGGCACGGCCGCCCGTGGGTTATCAGGTACTTGTACTGGTAGAAAGCGCAATCGGGCAGCGCCATCACCAACGGCGACACCTGGTCCCTGATGGCTCTGAGCTTGCGCGTCATCGTGCTGCCTGCTGCGTGCCGTGCCATCCGCGATCGAGCGCGTTGCGGTCCGCCCGGGAGTGTCGGCCGGCCCACGGCTGCAGCCGGGAGGGCAGGCTGTCCTGCTTCATCTGATCGGCGGTCGAACTCACGCTCTGGCGACTTCCTTGGGTGGGGATGACGGCAATTGTTGGGGATTCGTGGTCGATGCCGCGTGCAATGTCACGGAAGAGCGGGTGTACGGCGCCGTGATGCGCGCGGATACGGTCGCCCCGGTGACTCGACCGGTGGGAGAGGCAAACCGCGTGTCGGGGGCCAGGCCGGGGTGCATGCATCTCTGCCATGCGCACGTCGGGGAGGCCGGGAAGGCGACGCGGCCGTGCCGCGCCGCCCGGGGCAGTTCCTACTTGGCAGCCGAGCCGCGCTTGGGACCGTGGGAGTTCTTGCCGTAGGAGGACAGGAAGGTCACCGAGGACTGCAGCCGCACCACGTTGCTCGGCAGCCGTTCCGGCTCCAGCGTGGGACGCGGCTGGGGCCGCGCCGGTGCCGCCTGCTGCTTCTGCCAGATGCGCCCCATGGCAGTGACGTAGATCACCGTCAGTGCGCCGAAGGCGAGCAGATTGCTGCCGGGCGCCAGCGAGTGGGTGAGCATGCCGGTCAGCGCCAGCCCGATCGCCAGCATCACCAGCGCCACCAGCGTGGTGCGCGGGCCCAGGCCGGCGCGCAGCATCATGTGGTGGATGTGGCCGCGGTCGGGCTTGAACGGGCTCTTGCCCTCGCGGATCCGGCGCACCACCACCTGCAGCGTGTCCAGCACCGGCAGGGCCACGCACCAGAGCACGTCGATCGTGGAAAGCTCGGTGTCCGGCACGCTCTGGCTCAGGTGGATCAACGTCCACGCCAGGATGTAGCCCACCACCATGCTGCCGGCGTCGCCGAGGAAGATCTTCTTGCCGGCCAGGCCGAGGTTCGCCGCCAGGTAGGGCACCAGCGCGCCGGCCAGCAGCACCAGCACGATCACGCCAGGCCACTGGGGCTGGCCCTGGTACAGGATGATCGCGGCGATGCTGACCAGTGCCAGCATGCCGGCCAGGCCGTCGATGCCGTCCATCATGTTGAAGGCATTGAGCAGGCCGATCACCGCGACCACGGTCAGCGGGATGCCGAACACGCCCAGCTCGAACTCCTGACCGAACAGGTGGCCGAGCGTGTGGATATGGACACCGGTCACGGCGACCATGGTCAGTACCGCGGCGGTCTGCACCAGCAGGCGCGTGCGAACGCTGAGATCGAAGCGGTCGTCCAGCGCGCCGACCACCGCGAGCACCGCCGCGGTGGCCAGCAGGACATTGGTGAACAAGGGGGCCTGCCCGTCGACCACGGCGCCGGCCAGGACGCCGACGAAGGCGGCCAGTCCGCCGATCAGGGGGATGTGGCCGACGTGATGTTTGCGTTCATCCGGACGGTCGACCAGACCCCAGGCTTCGGCAAAACGGTAAAGGATGGCGATCGCCAGAGCCGAAACGCAGGCGGCCGTCAGACAAGCGATAAGTATCCGGGAGTACTGCATAGTGGCTAGTCCCATCGTCCTGATCAGGCCATGCCGGCAGACGTGACTTCCCCGTCGACTGACACGGCACCACCTGCGTTAGCAGGCAAAACCGGATATCCCCGTTCCCTAAGCCTGGTGTTAAGAGGCTTCGAAACAGGGTAGGCAGCCGCCAGTGCAATTCTCGTCAATGGGAGACAGGCGCAACCCGCCTGCAAGTAAGGCGCCAGGGGCCTGTTCAGGCCGCTGGGAAATTCACCCGCCGATCAGCGGAACAGCAGATTGATGACCACCAGCGTGGTCACCAGCATCGCCAGCGTGAGCGGCACGCCCACGCGCAGGAAATCCTTGCCGCGGTAGCCGCCGGGGCCGGCCACCATCATCAGCGCGGGGTGGCCCGAGCTCAGCAGGAAGGTATTGGACGAGGATACCGCCACGATCAGTGCGTAGGCTGAAGGGTTGCCCCCCGTGGCCACCGCCACGCTGATCGCGATCGGCACCATCATCACCGTCGCGCCCACGTTGGACATCACCTGCGAGAACAGCAGGGTGAGCATCGCCAGGCACGCCTGCAGGATCCACGGCGAGGCGCCGCCCAGCTTGTCGAGCACCTCCTGCGCCAGCCAGGCGGCCGTGCCGGTGGCATCCATCGACCAGCCGAGCGGAATGAGACAGGCGGTGACGAAAATCGTCTTCCAGTTGACCGCCTTGTAGGCCTCGTCCATGTTCAGCACGCCGGTCAGCAGCATGCCGATCGCGCCGGTCATCATCGCCACCGACAGGTCCAGGTGGGTGAACAGGGCCAGGCACTTGGCCAGCAGGAAGAAGCCGACGGCCTGCCAGATCTTGCCCGGGCGCTGCTCTTCCTTCGGGATGTCGGTGACGACGACGAGGTCCTTGTCTTCGGCGGCCAGCGCGAGGTCGCGCCAGCTCGAGTGCAGCACCAGCGTGTCGCCTGCGCGCAGGTTCACGCCGCGCACGTCGTCGCGGAACACCTGGTCGCCGCGGTTGATCGCCAGCACCGAGATGCCATAGCGCTTGCGCAGTCGCAGGTCGCCCACGTTCTGCTTGAGGAAGCGCGAGGATGGCGGCAGCACCGCCTCGGAGATGCCCGCGCGGGTCGGGTTGAACAGTTCGCCCAGCTGGCGCATGCGCGGGGACACCTTGCATAGCTGGTTGTTGGCGAAGCGGTTGATCTCCTCGCGCGGCGCCAGCACGCCGAGCACCGAGCCGACCCAGATCACGTAGTCGACCGGCGGCGCCATGCGCGCGTCGTTGCCGCTCTTGATCGCCAAGATCAGCGGCGCGCCATGCAGTTGCTCGACCTCGCCGATGCTCATGCCCACCAGCGGGCTTTCGGCGGTGACGGTCAGTTCGGCCGTCTCGCCACCGATGCCGTAGGTCTCGGCGAAGTAGCTCTCGGTGCGGCCCGGGGTCACTTTCAGCCGCTCGTCCTCGCGCTCGGGCAGCAGCTTGCGGGTGAACAGCCAGAAGTAGCCGATGCCAAGCAGCGCCAGCACCAGGCCGACCGGGGTCACGCTGAACAGGCCGAACTTCGGGATCGTGTGCGCGCCGGGCGGCAGGTTGGCGTTGGCGCTGGCGATCAGGTCGTTGAGGACGATCAGCGGCGAGTTGGCGATCAGCGTGGTGTTGGTCGCGGTGAGGATGCAGAAGCCCATCGGCAGCAGCAGCCGGGAGATCGGCACGCCGGTGCGCGCAGACAGGCGGCTGGTCACCGGGATCATCAGCGCGGCCAGCGCCTGGCTCGGGATCACCGCGCTGAACAGGCTCGTCACCGAGTTGATCACCACGCCCAGGCGCGATTCCTTGCCGCGTGCCATGCGCATCACGAAGCTGGCGGTCAGCGAGAGCACACCGGCGCGGTCCAGTCCCGCGCCCATGATCATGATCGCGATGATCGCGATCACCGCGTTGCCGGCGAAGCCGTTGAACACGCGGTCGGACGGGATCAGCCCGGTCAGGCCGATCACCACCACCACCAGCAGCGCGACCATGTCGGCGCGGATCCACTCCAGCACCAGCATCAGCATGGTGAAGCCCACCAGCCCGAGCACCCGGATCATTTCGGGGGTGAGCGCGAGGGCCACTAGCGAGCGTCCAGGTGAGGCTGGTGGTGAAAGCGGATGGGGTTGTGCAGTGGATGCCTCACGCGGCCGGGCCCGTCCCTGTCTGTCCCGCCAGTATAAGCGGGGCGTCGCAGTGGGCGGTGAACCTGGGGCCGGGGCTCGCGGAAAGCCGGGTGGGGAAGGAGGTTATCGGAGCTCGGGACAAGCATCGGCTTGCGGCCAGTGCGAAGCCTCAGCCCGGCCGCCTCCCGGGGGAGAGGCGCCCACTCAGACCTTGCGGTAGAGCAGGTCCCACACCCCGTGGCCGAGCTTCAGCCCGCGCCGCTCGAAGTGCGTTTCGATGCGCCAGGCCGGCTTCTCGGCGTACTGGCCGGGGGCGATCGCGTTGCGCCAGGCGGGTGCCGCCTCCATCACCTCCAGCATGTGTTCGGCGTAGGGCTGCCAGTCGGTGGCCAGGTGCAGCAGACCACCGGGCGCCATGCGTGTGGCGAGCAGGGCGACGAAGTCCGGCTGCACGATGCGCCGCTTGTTGTGGCGCTTCTTGTGCCAGGGATCGGGAAACCAGATCCGCGCCTCGGCCAGCGTGCCTGGTGTGATCTCGTGCTCGAGCACCTCCACCGCGTCGTGCTTGTACAGCCGCACGTTGGAAGCCTCGCGCGCGGCCAGCGCATTCATCAGCCGGCCTACGCCCGGGCCGTGCACTTCCACGCCGATGTAGTCGCGCGCCGGATCGTGTTCACTGGCCCAGGCCAGTGCTTCGCCGTTCCCGAAGCCGATTTCCAGCACGCGCGGCGCGACGCGGCCGAAGCGGCTGGCGAGATCCTGCAGCTCACCGCGGTAGTCGATGCCGAAGCGCGCCCAATGCGCGTCGAAGGCGCGCTGTTGCGCAGGCGTCATGCGGCCCTCGCGCAGCACGAAGCTGCGGATGCGGCGCAGGTACGGGGGGCGGTCGGGGTGCGGAGGCTGGTCGTTCACGGCGTGCGCCTGGATTGCGATGGACATGGCGGGCAGGCCATGCCACGGGGTCGCGCATTGTAGCGGCGGCGCCGCGTGGGCGCCGCCTGTTGGCTCACTGGTGTGCCTCGAAACGCCGTGTCGATTGGTGCCCCGGCTTCGGCGCCGGGGCGGGCGCCCGGGCCGGTGCCTGCCGTGGCGCTGGCGCAGATCCGCGTTGCATCGGGGCCGCGTGCGGCACGGGCCGTGCTTCGCGGAAGTCCGGCGGGCGCTGGAAGCGTGGCGGCGGCGGAGCGGTGCGGGTGCGCAGCTGCGTGTCGAAATCGGGCCGGCGCAGATTGGCGGGCTGGGCGGGGCGATCATTGCGGCGCAACGGCGGCACGCGCGTCGCCGCCTGAGCACGGGCCGCCTCGATGCGCGAGGCACGGGCACGCGCATCGGCATCGGGTGCGCGCTGGAAGCGCACGCCGGGTGCCGCGTCCGGATGCCGCGTCGGTAGCCTTCGCGCCGCGTCCGCGCGCTCGAAATGCGCGGGCCGCGGTAGCGTGGGCACGGCACGCGCAGCACGCTCGCGATCGGTCGCAGTGTCGTGGATGACGCTCACGCCCGGGCGCGGCTCTGCCGGAGCGCGTGATGCATGGGCGCGCACGAACCGCGCCGAGCGCAGCTCGCCCGGGCGCAGCGGCGCCTCGCGCGGGGCCATGCGGGCCGGCGCCGGCGCACTGCGGACCTCGCGTTCGCGGGCAGCGGCCGGAGCACGGGGGGCCTCGCGGCCCGAACCGGCCCGCCAGGCCGGGGCGATGTGCGCGACGGTCGGCAGGGTTCCGCCACGCGGCCGCAGGATCCGCACGTGGGTCGGCGCGGCCACGGACGGCCGGATCGGGGCGTTGCGCGCGGCCACGCGTTCCACCCGTGGCGCGTGCAGCGCCACCACTTCGCGCCGGAAGCCCTGCGCCGGCAGCGCGCGTGCCTGGGCCGGGCGCGGCGGGGCGAAGCTGCGCGAGGTGGGCTTCGGGGTCCCGTGGCGGGTCAGCAGGCGGGCGCCGGCAAGCTGGCCGGGGTGGATCTGCAGGCGATGGCGCTGCACGCGGTCGGCGCTCGCGAAGCTGTGCGCCGGTACCGCGGTAAAGCCGCGCGGGCCGCCGCCACGCAGTGCGCGCACCGGCGGGGCGATGCCGCGGTGCCAGTCGCGGTAGCGGCGGTCCACCCGGTCCGCGATCCGCCTGTCGTGCACGTGGATGTTGGTCACGTTGACCTGGGTGTAGTAGCGGCGGCTGCCGCCGTACCAGGGGTCGTAGACGTCTCCCGGGCCGAGCGGATACCAGCCGACCGGGGCACTGCCCAGCGCCACGCGCCAGTGGCTGCCGCCGACGAAGGCGACCAGCGCCGGCGCGTAGACCGGGCGCCAGCCGATCGGGCCGGGCACCCAGCACCAGCCGCGGCTGCGCCAGGCCCAGCGGCCGTAGTGGTAGGGCGCGAAGCCCCAGGGGGCATCGTCGACCCAGGTCCAGCCCCACGGGGCCACCCAGGCCCAGTGGCCATCGCGGTAGGGCGCCCAGCCGGTGTCGACGTGCGCCGGGTACCAGACCTGGCCGTACTCCGGATCGGCCTGCCAGTGGCCGTAGCGGTCCAGGTCCTGGTAGCCGATCACGTCCTCGGACACGTAGCGGCGTGATCCGGAGTCCGCATAACGACGGTCGCGCGCCTCGCTCCAGCGGTCGAAGTCGTCGCCGCCGGCGAGCTGTTCCACCGTCACATCGTTCAGCGCCGAATCGCCGAAGCGGTAACTGCGCCCGGCGACCACCAGCCGTTGCGCGTCGTTCTCGCCGTACACCGTGGCACTGCCGTCGAAGGCGGTGACGCGGGTGGCGCGGCCGTCGCGGTCGACGTCCAGGCGGTACTTGCCGGGGTGGTCGACCACCAGCGCCACGGTGGGCGTGTCGATCTCGTAGCTCTGGCCGTCGTCGAGCCGGCGCACGGTCAGGTCGAGCGTGCCCTGGGTGAGCTCCAGCTGGGCCAGCTGGTCGTCCAGTTGCAGGAATCCCACGTCGGTGCCGCCGTCCAGGCGCACGGTGGCGCCGTCCAGCTCCAGCTCGGCGCGGGCGCCGTCACTGCTGGAAAGGCGGTCGCCGGTGGTCAGCGGACGGTTGATGACGGCCTCGCCCCAGTCCTGCGCTCCCGAAGGCAGCAGGCCGACGTCGCCCTCCTGGTAGGAGAGGCGGGCGACGCGGTCCGGCGGATCGCCGGTGGAGTCGGTCGCCTGCGCGTGCAGGGCCCCGGCGCCACACAGCAGCAGGGTGGCGGTGCAGGCGCGCCAGAAGAGCTGCAGTCTCGAACGTCCACGCATGGTTCTTTCCTCCGCCGTGTCAGGCATGCAAACGGCTGGCATCACGAGGCGATGACCGATTATGGGCTGGCCGTTCATGCTGCAGCGCGCCGCGGTGCCCACGGTTCAGCCGGCCGCCATGTAGGGTTCATGGCCGGTGCGGGAATGCCCCGGCCGGCCTGCACGCGGGCCCCCGTTCCCCAACTCCCGCCTCCCGGGTTAACATCGGCGGCGAACGCGGGTGTAGCTCAATGGTAGAGCTGTAGCTTCCCAAGCTACTGACGAGGGTTCGATTCCCTTCACCCGCTCCAGCCTGCACGCAGCCCGGCCGATCCGGCCGGGCTGATTTCACCTCCCCTTGAGGGTCCGGCCCGCCACGCTTTCCGGCCTTCCCGCCACCATCCGTGCAGCGATGACAGACGTGATCACCCTCGGTTGGCGGGAACGGCTGGCACTGCCGCAGCTGGGCGTGGACATGCTCAAGGCCAAGCTCGATACCGGCGCGCGTTCCAGTTCGCTGCACGTGGATACGCTGGAAGTGTTCGAGCGCGCCGGCGCGACCTGGCTGCGCTTCTCGCTCACCCTGGGCCGGCATCATCCGCGCACCGTGCAGTGCCAGGCGCCGGCGCTGGACCGGCGCGTGGTGACCGATACCGGCGGGCATGGCAGCGAGCGCTGGTTCGTGCGCAGCGACGTGCAGCTGGCCGGCGCACGCTATCCCATCGAGATCAGCCTCACCGACCGGCGGCACATGCTGTTCCCCATGCTGCTCGGCCGCAGCGCGTTGCTCGGGCGCTTCGCGGTCGATCCCCGGCTTTCCTATACCCAGCCACGCCCGCGGCCGGCCTTCGCCGGGCCGGCGGGCCGGGTCGCCCACGAACACCCTTACGGCCAGCTGCCATGAAGATCGCCATCCTGTCGCGGAACACGCGGCTGTACTCGACCCGCCGGCTGGTCGAGGCCGCGCGCGAGCGCAACCACGTCGTGCGCGTGCTCGATCCGCTGCGCTGCTACGTGCGGATCGCCCCGGGCGGCGCGTCGGTGCGCTACAAGGGCAAGGCGCTGCGCGACTTCGACGCGGTGATCCCGCGCATCGGCACCACCTCCACCTTCTATGGCACGGCAGTCCTGCGCCAGCTGGAGATGATGGGGGTGTACGCACCCAATTCGTCGGACGCGGTGCTGCGCGCGCGCGACAAGCTGCGCGCGCTGCAGATCCTCGCCTCCCACGGGCTGGACATGCCGGTGACGGTGTTCGGCGACAACCCCGACGACACCAACGACGTGCTGGCGATGCTCGGCGAGCCACCCCACGTCATCAAGCTCAACGAAGGCAGCCAGGGCACCGGCGTGGTACTGGCCGAGAAACGCAGCGCCTCGCAGAGCGTCATCGAAGCCTTCCGCGGCCTGTACGCCAACTTCCTGGTGCAGGAGTTCATCGCCGAGGCCAAGGGCAGCGACCTGCGCTGCTTCGTGGTTGGCCGGAAGGTGATCGCGGCGATGCAGCGCGAGGCCAGCCCGGGCGACTTCCGCGCCAACCTGCACCGCGGCGGCAGCGCGTCGAAGGCCATCCTGAGCGCGGAGGAAAAGCGCATCGCGGTGCGCGCGGCCGGGGCGCTGGGCCTGGGCATCGCCGGCGTGGACCTGCTGCGTTCGGACCGTGGCCCGCTGATCCTGGAGGTCAACGCCTCACCGGGGCTGGAGGGCATCGAGACGGCCACCGGCGTGGATGTCGCCGGTCACATCATCCGGCACCTGGAGGAGCAGGCAGGCGCCTGAGCTTTTCTTCACGCGTGCGGCACTAGAACGTGCGCGCCGGACACGTCGGTTAACGGGCGCGTGAGCCGGGGTTAACCGCACCGTAACCGCCCGGGCCCTATAAAGGCCCCACTGCAATGTGCTGGCGCCGGGCGCAAGGCCGGAGCCGGCAGATTCGGTATCGGGGCAGTAAGCTTGGGCCCAGGTGCAGCGACGACGAGTCGGGCATCTGGGCCTTTTTATTGGCCCCGGCTCGCGAGAGCCGGCCACCCTTCCGGCAAGCTTGTTAAGCTTGCTCCCCTTGGCGGCCAGTGGCCCTTGGAGTGGCGCATGCGTGTCCTTGTGATCGAAGACAACAGCGATATCGCGACCAACATCGGCGATTACCTGGAAGACCGCGGGCACGTGGTCGACTTCGCCGGTGACGGCGTGACCGGCCTGCACCTGGCCGTCGTGCACGACTTCGACGTGATCGTGCTGGACCTGACCCTGCCGGGCATGGACGGCCTGGATGTCGCGCGCAAGCTGCGCCACGAGGCGCACAAGCAGACGCCGGTGCTGATGCTGACCGCGCGCGACGCGCTGGAGCAGAAACTCACCGGCTTCGAGTCCGGTGCCGATGACTACATGACCAAGCCCTTCGCTTTGCAGGAGCTGGCCGCCCGGCTCGAGGTGCTGGCGCGCCGCGGCAAGGGTCCGCAGAGCCGCGTGCTGAAGGTCGCCGACCTGACCTACAACCTGGACACGCTCACCGTCAGCCGCGACGGCAAGTCGATCCAGCTCAACCCGATCGGCCTCAAGCTCCTGCAGGCATTGATGGAAGCCAGCCCCTCGGTGGTCACCCGGCAGGACCTGGAGCAGCGTGTGTGGGGTGAGGAGCTGCCCGACAGCGACTCGCTGCGCGTGCACATCCACGGCCTGCGCGCGGCGATCGACAAGCCGTTCGACAAGCCGCTGATCCACACGCGCCACGGCATCGGGTACCGCATGGTCGAGCCGGATGCTGTCCAGGCGTAAGCTGCGGTTCCGCCTGATCGTCTCCTTCGCGCTGTTCGGCTTCGGCCTCAGCGCGTTGTTCGCGTTTTCCGCGCTCAATATCCGCGCCCGGGTCGAGGACCAGCTGGTCACCGCCACGCTGCTGGACGAGGTGGACAACCTCAACCGGCAGGTGCACGAGCATCCGGACCGCCAGCCCAAGTTCGGCATCGTCGAAGCGTGGACCTGGAGCGACCGCACGATCTACAAGGCCCCGCTGGAGTGGCAGCAACTGGAGAACGGCGTCCATGACGTCAGCGACACGGGCGCCGACGGCAAGACCCACCACTACAAGCTCGCGGTCGAGCACAAGAACGGCATCTACAGTTTCCTGCGCTACGACATCTCCCGCGACGAGCTGGGCAAGCGCCAACTCCTGTTCAGTGTGATCGGCGCGGTGTTCCTGTTCGGCCTGCTCTCGCTCGTGCTCGGCCTGTGGCTCTCGCGCAAGGTGCTCAAGCCGGTCAGCGAGCTGGCCGCGCGCCTGCGCGATTTCCGCAAGGCCGGCAAGGCCGATCCGCTGGCACCGCATTTCGCCGACGACGAGGTAGGTGAGCTGGCGCTGGCGCTGGACGAATACGCCGCGCGGCTGACCGCGATGGTCGAGCGCGACCGCGAGTTCAACTCCGACGTGAGCCACGAGCTGCGCACGCCGCTGGCCGTGATCGCCAGCACCACCGAACTGCTGCAGGGTTCGCCGGACCTCACCGACAAGCTGCGCGAGCGGCTCAAGCGCATCGAACGCGCCTCGCGCCAGGCCACCGAGCTGATCGAGGCGCTGCTGCTGCTTTCCCGCGCGGAGCGCCGCGGGCCGACGCGCGGCGAGACCACGGAAGTGGCCAGGGTCGCCGCCGACGTGATCGAAAGCCAGCGCCCGCAGATGCGCGACAAGCCGCTGGACATCGCGCTGACCGTGCACGACCCCGTGAGCGTGAACGCCCCGGCCTCGGTGCTCGCCGTGGCGCTGACCAACCTGATCGGCAACGCCATCAAATACACGCTCGAGGGTCTGGTGCAGGTGGAAGTCGGCAGCGGCCGGATCGAGGTGATCGACACCGGCCCCGGCATCAAGCCGGAAGATGCCGAGCGGCTTTTCCAGCGCGGCGTGCGCGGCGAGGGCGCCGGCGGCAGCGGCGCGGGCCTCGGCCTGGCGATCGTGCGCCGCTTGTGCGACCTGTATGGCTGGCAGGTATCGATGCGACCGCGCAGCGATGCCAACGGCGCCATCGCCAGCCTGGTGTTCGAACCGGCCTGATGCCTGCTCCCCCTCCGGGAGGTTAAGGGATGAGGGGCCGGACTCGCGGGAAACCGGGCAAAAAAAGGAGCCGCTTTCGCGGCCCCTTCTCTTACCGGTTCCTGCCTTCCCTCACACCGGCTCCAGCCAACCCCACTGGTCGCTGGTGCGCCCGTCGAACAGGCCGAAATACAACTCCTGCAGGCGCCGCGTCACCCGCCCGGCCGTGCCGTTGCCGACCTGCTTGCCGTCGATCGAGCGGATCGGCGTGACTTCGGCGGCGGTGCCGCACATCAGCACCTCGTCGGCCAGGTACAGGTATTCGCGGGGCAGGTCGCGCTCGACCACCTCGATGCCGTCCTCGCGCGCCAGCGTCTTGAGCGTGTCGCGGGTGATGCCGGTCAGGATCGAGGCACTCGCCGGCGTGGTGTGCAGCACGCCGTCGAAGACCAGGAACAGGTTCTCGCCCGCGCCTTCGCTCAGCAGGCCCGTATTGGCCAGCGCGATGCCCTCGCCGAAGCCGAGCCGGCGGGCCTCGCGCGCGATCAGCTGGCCCGACAGGTAATTGCCGCCGGCCTTGGCGCCGGCCGGAATGGTGTTCGGCGCGAAGCGCTGCCAGCTCGACACGCAGGCGGTGATGCCCTGTTCGAGCGCCTCCGGCCCGAGGTACGGGCCCATCGGCCAGGCCGCCACCGCCACGTCGATCGGCGTGTCGGCCGACAGGCCGAAGCCGCCCAGGCCGCGGTAGGCCACCGGGCGCAGGTAGGCGGCGGTCAGGCCATTCTTCCTGATCACGTCGCGGCAGGCCGTGGCCAGCTCGTCCTGCGAGTACGGCAGCACCATGTCGTAGATGCGCGCCGACTGGTACAGGCGGTTGAGGTGGTCGGTCAGGCGGAAGATCGCCGCCCCATCGGGCGTGGCGTAGCTGCGGATGCCTTCGAACACGGACGAACCGTAATGCAGCGCATGCGACATCACGTGGGTGGTGGCCTCGCGCCACGGCTTGATCGTGCCGTTCTGCCAGATCCACTCGGGGTATTGCTGCGCCATGGGGGTTCTCCTTGCAGGGGACCGGCCATGATACCGCCTGGGGGCCGTCGCCCGCGCGTGCCTATTCCCGGCGCAACCACAGGCAACCGGCCCTGGGCTCGATGGCGAAGCGCGTTTCGCTGTCTTCCTCGCTGCCATCCTCGGACGCGGTTTGCACGACCAGTTCGGACATGGTTGCGCCCGCCGCCAGGTCGATGCCGATCAGCGGCCGGCGCATGATGTCGGCCAGGCCACGGATGTCGGATACGACGGCATGCTCGCCGTAGCCCGCCCACAGCATCAGCCCCGCCAGGCGGTTGGCATCCTGGTTGGCGAAGACATCGATGACCGCGTCGCGCAACTGGTCCTCGTCGACCGCGCAGGTGACGGCCGGCGGGCGCAGCAGGGGCGCGCCGCCGGTGGCCGAGGACGCCGGTGCCGGGGTGGCCTGCAGGCTGGCGCAGGGCTGGTCGGTGAACACCGGATGCCCGTCGGCGGCGATGCAGTGGTAGATCGGCGCCTGCGCATATGCCGCCGGGGTGGCCAGGGCGAGCAGCAGCAACAGGGCGGAGTGCAGCAGGGGCATGGGCCGAGCATAGCGGCCCGCTGCGGAGGCTTCAGTGCAGTTGCGCAAGCACCGCCTGGGTCGCCCGGGCCCGGTTCAGCGTGTAGAAGTGCAGCCCGGGCGCGCCACCCTCCAGCAGACGCCGACACAACTGCGCCACCACCTCGGCGCCGAGCGCGCGGATCGCGTCGGCGTCGTCGCCATGGGCCTGCATGCGCTTGGTGATCCAGCGCGGGATCTCCGCGCCGCAGGCGTCGGAAAACCGCTTGAGCTGGCTGAAGTTGGTGATCGGCATGATGCCCGGCACGATCGGCACGGTGACTCCGAGTCGGCGCACGTCGTCGACGAAACGGAAATAGGCGTCCGGGTTGAAGAAGTACTGGGTGATCGCGCCGTCCGCCCCGGCATCGACCTTCGCCTTGAAATGCGCCAGGTCGCGCCAGGCGTCCTCCGCCTGGGGATGGGTCTCCGGGTAGGCGGCCACCTCGATGTGGAAATGGTCGCCCGAATGCTTGCGGATGAACGCGACCAGCTCGGCTGCATAGCGGAAGTCGCCCGGCGAGGCCATGCCCGAGGGCAGGTCGCCGCGCAGGGCCACGAGGCGCCGGTAGCCGGCCGCGCGGTAACCATCCAGCAGTCCGGCGATCTCCGCCCGCGTGCCACCCATGCAGGAGAGGTGCGGCGCCACCGCCAGGCCATGCTGGCGGTTCAGTCGCGCCACCGTCTCGCCGGTGTAGCTCAGCGTCGAGCCGCCCGCGCCGAACGTCACCGAGACGTAGTCCGGTGCATGCGCCTTCAGCGTCTGTGCCGCACGGTCGAGCTGGGTCCGCTGCTCGTCGGTCTTGGGCGGGAAGAATTCGAAGCTGATGGCGGGCATGGACGATGCGCTCCTGCAGTGCGTGGCAGCATTCTATACGTTCATCGCGATGAAGCGATAGATGAATGTTTGACGCCGGGGCCGGGGCGCGGGGGACCCCGCAAAGAAAAAGGGCCGCATCGCTGCGGCCCCTTCTCTACACAGAGAGCGGATCGCTCAGTAGCGGTAGTGGTCGGCCTTGTACGGCCCGTCCACCGGCACGCCCAGGTACGCCGCCTGCTCGGTCGTCAGCGTGGTCAGCTTCACCCCGATCTTCTCCAGGTGCAGGCGCGCCACTTCCTCGTCCAGCTTCTTGGGCAGGATGTAGACCTTCGGTTCGTACAGGTCCTTGTTCGCCCACAGGTCGATCTGCGCCAGCGTCTGGTTGGAGAACGAGTTGGACATCACGAAGCTCGGGTGGCCGGTGGCACAGCCGAGGTTCACCAGGCGGCCTTCGGCCAGCAGGAACATCGAGCGGCCGTCCTTGAAGGTGTACTTGTCCACCTGCGGCTTGATGTTGGTGCGCTCGGCACCGGAGGCGTTGAGCTTCTCGACCTGGATCTCGTTGTCGAAGTGGCCGATGTTGCAGACGATCGCCTGGTCCTTCATCGCCTGCATGTGCTCCAGGCGGATCACGTCCTTGTTGCCGGTGGTGGTGACGTAGATGTCGCCGCGGCCCAGCGTGCTCTCG
>NZ_DASSES010000093.1:0-23987 GCF_035695185.1 Frateuria sp. | reverse complement strand
TCTCGCCGCCGGGCCCGTCACCCGCTAAAATGCCGAATTTCCAGCACGGCTGCATTCCATGACCCCCCTGATTTTCGTCACCGGCGGTGTGGTGTCCTCGCTCGGCAAGGGCATCGCGGCGGCGTCGCTTGCGTCCATCCTCGAGGCGCGCGGGCTTTCGGTCACCATGATGAAGCTCGATCCGTATATCAATGTGGATCCGGGCACCATGAGTCCCTTCCAGCATGGCGAGGTGTACGTCACCGACGACGGCGCCGAGACCGACCTGGACCTGGGCCACTACGAGCGCTTCGTCCATACCCGCCTGACCGGCAAGAACTCGATCACCACCGGCAAGATCTACGAGTCGGTGATCCGCAAGGAACGCCGCGGCGACTACCTGGGCGCGACCGTGCAGGTGATTCCGCACATCACCGACGAGATCAAGCATTGCGTCCACGAGGCCACCCGTGGCTTCGACGTCGCGCTGGTGGAGATCGGCGGCACGGTCGGCGACATCGAATCGCTGCCGTTCCTGGAGGCGATCCGCCAGTTGCGCATCGAACACGGGCCGGAGAAGTGCCTGTTCATGCACCTGACCCTGGTGCCTTTCATCAAGGCCGCCGGCGAGATCAAGACCAAGCCGACCCAGCACTCGGTCAAGGAACTGCGTTCGATCGGCATCCAGCCGGACATCCTGCTGTGCCGCTGCGAGGAGGCGCTGCCGGAGAGCGAGCGGCGCAAGATCGCGCTGTTCACCAACGTGCCGGAAAACGCCGTGATCAGCGCGGTCGACGTGGACGTGATCTACAAGACCCCGCTGTGGCTGCACAGCCAGGGCCTGGACGACATCGTGGTCAAACGCCTGGGCCTGGACGCCAAGCCGGCGGACCTGTCCAGTTGGCGCCGCACCGTCGAGGCGGTGGAGCACCCGAAGGACGAGGTCACCATCGCGATCGTCGGCAAATACGTCGAACACCGGGACGCCTACAAATCGCTCGGCGAGGCACTTCGCCACGGCGGCATCAAGCAGCAGACCCGGGTCAACCTGGACTGGATCGACTCGGAGCAGGTCGAGGCCGAGGGGGCGCAGAAGGTGCTCGGCAAGGCCGACGCGATCCTGGTACCCGGCGGCTTCGGCAAGCGCGGTTTCGAGGGCAAGGTGTTGTCGGCCCGGTTCGCGCGCGAAAACGGCGTGCCTTACTTCGGCATCTGCTACGGCATGCATGCGGCAGTGGTGGACTTCGCGCGGAACGTGGCGGGCCTGAAGGACGCCGATTCCAGCGAAAACGACCGCAACACGGCCAATCCGGTGATCGCGCTGATTACCGAGTGGACCACCGCCGCCGGCGAGATCGAACAGCGCAGTGAACATTCGGACCTGGGCGGCACCATGCGCCTGGGTTCGCAGGAGTGCCGCCTGAAGACCGGCACGCTGGCGCGCGAGCTCTACGGCCACGAGGTGGTGCGCGAGCGCCATCGCCACCGCTACGAGTTCAACAACCGCTATCGCCAGGATCTGGAGGATCTCGGCCTGGTGGTCTCCGGCAAGTCGATGGACGACCTGCTGGTGGAGATCGTCGAGCTGCCCCGGCAGAAGCATCCCTGGTTCCTGGCCTGCCAGGCGCATCCCGAATTCACCTCCACGCCGCGCGACGGCCATCCGCTGTTCATCGGCTTCGTCGAGGCGGCGCGCGAGTACAAGGCGATGCGTGAAGGCGAGAAGCTGGCCGGGGCACAGGCGCGGGCGTGAGCTCGCGGTAGTACATGACTCGATGGGTCGACGTTCCCTGTGCGGGAACGGCGGCTCCAGCGGCAGCCCGGCCGGCGGGCAGGCCCATGACAGGAAATACCCATGAAGCTTTGTGGTTTTGAGATCGGCCTGAACCAGCCTCTGTTCCTGATCGCCGGCCCCTGCGTCGTCGAGTCCGAGCAGTTGCAGGTGGACACGGCCGGCAAGCTGAAAGAGATCACCGGCCGGCTGGGGGTGAACTTCATCTTCAAGGCGAGCTTCGACAAGGCCAACCGCTCTTCCGGCCAGAGCTTCCGCGGACCGGGGCTGGAGGAGGGCTTGCGCGTGCTGGCCGAGGTCAAGCGCCAGCTCGGCGTGCCGGTGCTCACCGACGTGCATGAATACACGCCGATGAACGAGGTCGCTGCGGTGGTCGATGTGTTGCAGACGCCGGCCTTCCTGTGCCGCCAGACCGACTTCATCCAGAACGTGGCGCGAGCTGGCAAGCCGGTCAACATCAAGAAGGGCCAGTTCCTGGCGCCGTGGGACATGAAGCACGTGGTGGCCAAGGCCAAGGCCGTGGGCAACGACGACATCATGGTGTGCGAGCGCGGCGCGAGCTTCGGCTACAACAACCTCGTGTCGGACATGCGCTCCTTGAGCGTGATGCGCGAAACCGATTGCCCGGTGGTCTTCGACGCCACGCACTCGGTGCAGTTGCCGGGCGGCCAGGGCGCCAGTTCGGGCGGCCAGCGCGAATTCGTGCCGGTGCTGGCGCGTGCGGCGGTGGCGGTGGGCGTCTCCGGCCTCTTTGCCGAAACCCATCCGGACCCGAGCAAGGCGCTTTCCGACGGTCCCAATGCGTGGCCGCTCGGCAAGATGGAGGCGCTGCTGGAAACGCTCATGGAGCTGGATGCCGTGACCAAGCGCCACGGTTTCCTCGAACAGGATATCTAGCGCAGGGTGGGCCTGAGCCACTATCCGGCACGCTGGCGGTGAGCTCGAGCCCATCGGATGCCAAAGACATTGACGCCACTGACAGACGGACTTTCCATGACCACGACGATCACCCGGATCCACGCTCGCGAAATCCTCGACTCGCGAGGCAACCCCACGCTGGAAGCCGAAGTCACCCTGGACGGAGGCGCATTCGGCCGCGCCGCCGTGCCCAGCGGCGCGTCGACCGGCTCGCGCGAGGCGGTGGAGTTGCGCGACGGCGACAAGGCGCGCTACGGCGGCAAGGGCGTGACCAAGGCCGTGGCCAACGTCAACGGTGCGATCGCCGAAGCGCTGAAGGGCTTCGACGCCGCCGACCAGAAGGGCCTGGACGGCAAGCTGATCGCGCTCGACGGCACGCCGAACAAGGGCAAGCTCGGCGCCAACGCGCTGCTGGGTGTCTCCATGGCCGCGGCGCACGCGGTGGCCGCCTCGCGCGGCGAGCCGCTGTGGAAATACCTCTCGCACGGCAAGCCGGGCAGCCTGCCGGTGCCGATGATGAACATCGTCAATGGCGGCGCGCATGCCGACAACAACGTCGACGTGCAGGAGTTCATGGTGCTGCCGGTGGGCGTGCCGAGCTTCGCCGAGGCGCTGCGCGCCGGCGCGGAAATCTTCCACGCGCTCAAGGCCGTGCTCAAGGGCAAGGGCCTCAATACGGCGGTAGGTGACGAGGGCGGCTTCGCGCCGAACCTGCGCTCCAACATCGAGGCGCTGGATACCATCCTGGAAGCGGTCGGCAAGGCCGGCTACAAGGTCGGCAGCGAAATCCTGCTCGGGCTGGACGTGGCCAGTTCCGAGTTCTTCAAGAACGGCAAGTACGACCTGGAAGGCGAGGGCAAGGCGTATGCGCCGGAGCAGTTCGTCGACCTGCTGGCCGGCTGGGCGAAGCAGTACCCGATCGTCACCATCGAGGACGGCATGGCCGAGGGCGACTGGGACGGCTGGAAGCTGCTCACCGACAGGATCGGCAAGGAAGTGCAGCTGGTCGGCGACGACCTGTTCGTCACCAACCCGTCGATCTTCCGCGAGGGCATCGAGAAGCACATCGCCAACGCGATCCTGATCAAGGTCAACCAGATCGGCACGTTGTCCGAGACGCTCGAGGCCATCGCCATGGCCGATGCCGCCAAATATGCCGCCGTGGTCTCGCACCGCTCGGGCGAAACCGAGGACACCACCATCTCGGACATCGCCGTGGCCACCACCGCGACCCAGATCAAGACCGGTTCGCTCTGCCGCACCGACCGCGTGGCCAAGTACAACCAGCTGTTGCGCATCGAGGAACAGCTGGGCAGTGCCGCCCGCTACGCCGGCCGCGACGCGTTCCCCAACCTCGCCCGCCTGCCGGGCTGACGCGCGGAGCCCGCACTGTCCATGCTGCGCTGGATCGCCCTGGTCTTGCTCGTGATCCTGATCGGCCTGCAGCTGAAGCTGTGGGCCGGCAGCGGCGGCATGCACGAAGTGCGAGGCCTGCGCGCCGCCGTGCAGAAGCAGACCGGCGAGAACGACCGATTGCTCCAGCGCAACCAGGCGCTGGCTGCCGACGTCAGCGACCTCAAGCACGGCGAACAGGCGGTCGAGGCGCGTGCCCGCGCGGAACTGGGCCTGATCAAGCCCGGTGAAACCTTCTACCAGGTGGTCGAACGACCGGCCGGCAGCGCAAGCGCCAGTGCGCCGCCAACCGGTGATGGCGGCGGGCACTGACATGGCCCCGCTGTGGTGCGTGATACCGGCCGCCGGACGCGGCACCCGGGTCGGCGGCGACTGCCCCAAGCAGTACCTGCCGCTGGCCGGGCGCGGGTTGATCCTGCACACGCTGGAGCGGCTGGCAGCGCATCCGCGCATCGCCGGTTTGATGGTCGCGCTGGCGGCCGATGACGCGCGCTGGCCGGGTATCGACCGCCTGGCGGGCAAGCCCGTGCTGACCACCACCGGGGGAGGCGAGCGCGCCGATTCGGTTCTGGCGGGCCTGCGTGCGCTGCCCGTCGGGGTTGCCGCGGGCGATTTCGTGCTGGTGCATGACGCGGCCCGGCCGTGCGTGCGGGCCGCCGACATCGAACGCCTGGTCACCCGGGCCTCCGCGGTCGATGGCGGCCTGCTCGGCGCGCCGCTGAGGGATACCTTGAAGCGCGCCGACGACCACCACCGCAGCATTCTCACCGAGCCGCGCGAACAGCGCTGGCGCGCCTTCACGCCACAGATGTTCCGTCGCGGGCAGCTTGTGGCAGCGCTCGAGGCCGCCGGCCGCGAACACGTGGTGGTCAGCGACGAGGCAATGGCGATGGAGCGATCAGGCGTCGCGCCGCTGCTGGTGGAAGGCGCGGAAGACAACATCAAGGTGACCACGGCCGCGGACTTCGCCCTGGCCGAGTTCCTGCTATCGAGGACGGCGTGATGCGCATAGGCCAGGGTTTCGACGTACACGCGTTCGACGAGGGGGACTTCGTCGTGCTCGGTGGCGTGCGTGTCCCGCACCACCGCGGCGTGATCGCGCATTCGGACGGCGACGTGGTGATCCACGCCCTGTGCGACGCCATTCTCGGCGCCTTGGCGCTCGGCGACATCGGCAGGCATTTCCCGCCCTCGGACGAGCGCTGGCGCGATGCGGACAGTCGCCAGTTCCTGCGCCACGCGACGCTGCTGATGTCGCAGCAGGGCTACCGGATCGGCAACGTCGACGTCACCGTGATCGGCGAGTCGCCGAAGGTCGGGCCGCACGTCGAGCCAATGCGTGCGAATCTGGCGGAGGATCTCGCCTGCGAGGTCGCCCGCATCAGCATCAAGGCAACCACTACCGAAAAGCTCGGCTTCACCGGCCGGGGCGAAGGCATCGCGGCGCAGGCCTGCGTGCTGCTGGAGCGCGCGTGAGCGAGGCCGAAGCCCGCGGCGCCAACCGGCTTCCCGAGCAGCTGGAAGCCGTTACCGCGCTGCTGGCGCGGCTGGCCGACGCGCCTGCGCCCGAGGACCAGGCGGAGCTGCAGCAGCTGCTCGACGGGTTGCATCCGGCCGACATCGCTTTCGTGCTCGAGGCGTTGCCACTGGGCGACCGCCTGGCCGTCTGGCAACGGGTGAAGGCCGAGCGCGACGGCGAGATCCTGCTGGAGGTCTCCGACGCGGTGCGCGAGTCGCTGATCGCGGACATGGACCAGCGCGAGATCCTCGCCGCGGTCGAGCCACTGGACGCCGACGAGCTGGCCGACCTGGTCGAGGACCTGCCCACCGAGGTGCTGCCCGAGCTGATGGCGAGCCTCGACGCGCAGCAGCGCGAGCGGGTGCAGTCGGCGCTGTCCTGGGAAGAGGACCAGATCGGCTCGCTGATGGATTTCGAGATGGTCACGATCCGCGAGGACGTGAGCCTGGAGACCGTGCTGCGCTACCTGCGCCGGTTCGAGGAACTTCCCGCGCAGACCGACAAGCTGTTCGTGATCAACCAGGGCAACCTGCTCACCGGCGTGCTGCCGCTGCACTGGTTGCTGGTCAATTCGCCCGAGAAGATGGTCAGCGAGGTGATGGCGCCGGACGTCAACACCTTCCATCCGGGCGACGACGCCTACGAGGTGGCGCAGGCGTTCGAGCGCTACGACCTAGTGACGGCGCCCGTGGTCGATGACGGGGGGCGCCTGATCGGTCGCATCACCGTCGACGCGATGGTCGACGTGATCCGCGAGGAAAGCGAGAGCGAGGCCTTGAACCGCGTCGGCCTGCGCGAGGAAGAGGACATCTTCGCCTCGGTGTGGGCGAGCCTGCGCAACCGCTGGTCGTGGCTGGCGATCAACCTGGTCACGGCGTTCATCGCCTCGCGCGTGATCGGCCTGTTCGAGGGCGCGATCGAGAAGCTGGTGGCGCTCGCCACGCTGATGCCCATCGTCGCCGGTATCGGCGGCAACTCGGGCAACCAGACCATCACCATGATCGTGCGCGCCCTGGCGCTCAACCAGATCACCCCCGACAGCGCCAAGCGGCTGTGGCGCAAGGAGCTGGCCGTGTCGTTGTTCAACGGCCTGGTCTGGGGCGGGGTGATCGGGGTGGTGGCCTGGTTGCTGTACGAGAACGTCGCGCTGGGCGTGGTGATGACCGCGGCCATGACGCTCAACCTGCTGCTGGCGGCGTTCTGCGGCGTCGGCATCCCGATGCTGATGATGAAGCTGGGCCGCGATCCGGCGCTGGGTTCCAGCGTGCTGATCACGGCCATGACCGACAGCGGCGGGTTCTTCATCTTCCTCGGGCTGGCCACGCTCTTCCTCATGTAGCCGTCCCCTGCAGGGCTTGCCCTGGGCGATGCCGGACCACGGCATCGCGCAAGCAGCCTCCGCGAGGACCATGAACCAAGGACCACCGTGCAAGAACTTCCTTACGCCCACGGCACTCCGCCACTTGTCGCCCACCTGCGAGCGACGCCGGAGGACTTCCTTGTCGAGGAAATCCTCGGCTACGACGCCGAGGGCAGTGGCGAGCACGCCCTGCTGTGGGTGGAGAAGCGCGGCGCCAACACCGACTGGGTAGCGCGCGAACTGGCGCGTTTCGCCGGCGTGTCGCCGGTGGCCGTGGGGTTCGCCGGCCTGAAGGACCGCCACGCGGTGACCCGGCAGGCGTTCACGGTGCAACTGGCGGGCAAGCCGGATCCGGACTGGTCGGCCTTTCCGCATGCGGAGGTCCGGGTGCTGGCCGTCACCCGTCACAGCCGCAAGCTCAAGCGTGGCGCCCTGCGCGGCAACCGCTTCGTGCTGGTGCTGCGGGATGTCCAGGGCGATCGCGCCGCCGCCGAGCGGGTGCTCGGTGCGATCGCTGCGCGTGGCGTGCCCAACTACTTTGGCGAGCAGCGTTTCGGCCGAGAGGGCAGCAACGTGGCGCAGGCGCGGGCGATGTTCGCCGGGCGCCGGGTCGACCGGGACAAGCGCAGCTTCCTGCTTTCGGCCGCCCGCTCGCACATCTTCAACGGCGTGCTCGCCACGCGGGTGGATCAGGGCGCGTGGGACACGCCACTCGAGGGTGAGATCTGGTCGCTTGCCGGTTCCCGCTCCTGGTTCGGTCCGGAAATTTTCGACGCCACGCTGGCCGACCGTCTGGCACGCGGCGACATCCACCCGTCAGGCCCGCTGTGGGGCCAGGGCGAGCCGCCGACGTCCGGCGAGGCCGGTGCGCTCGAGCGCGAGGTGGCTGCACGGGACCCGGATCTCGCCGAAGGCCTGGCCGCTGCCCGCATGGAGCAGGAGCGCCGCCCGCTGCGCCTGATGCCCCGGAGCCTGCACTGGCGCTGGCTTGCCGACGACGTTCTGGAGCTGGCGTTCGAGCTGCCCGCCGGCGCCTATGCGACGGTGGTGGCGCGGGAACTCGCGCAGCCGGCCGATCCGCCACGCACCGGTGGGGCTACTTCGTAGCCGGCGCGAGGCGCTGCACCACGGGCCCTGCGTGTCCAGGAAGAGCAGGCCGGGGTCACCCTCGGCCGGCACCTGGAACAGCAACCGCTTGCGTCCGGCGGCGTCCATCAGTGCCAGTGTGGCCGCGCCATCATCGCCGCGTCCGAGCCAGATGCGCCGGTGCCCCGGCGCGCTTGCCGGGCTGTCGGAGACCACGAGTCCCGCCATGCGGTCTTGGCGGTCGTGGACGCCAACCAACCGCACGAGCTGGTTGGCATCGTAGCGGTCGAACGAAAGACTGCTGCCCGAGTCGACGACCTCGCCCCTGGCGCTACGGCGCCCGCCGAAGATCAGGTCGCCGTTTTCCGAGCCCTCGTCGTTGTAGAACAGCATGCCGGCCTGGGGGCGCGCGAATGCCTGCTCCTCGCCGCGCACGATGATGCCCGGCAGCCGCGCATGATCGGAGATGACCATGCGGAGCGTTCCATCCGGCTGGACTACGTCGACGCGCTGGACCCGGATCGTATCGAAGCGGCCACTACGGGCGGCGGAGCCGCACAGCACGACCGCAAGGCTGCGGTCAGAACCCCGGATAGATGGCAAGAAAGCGCTGGCCGAGTGGACGCATGGATTTCCTCCTCAAAGTCAGACGGTCAAGCGTTTCGCAGCAGCACCACGACCGCGCCGGTGCCGCCCTGGGCGGGTTTCGCCGAGGCGAACGCCACCACGTCGTCGCGCCGGCGCAGCAGGCGGTCGGTGAGCACCTTCAGCACCGGGCCGGCGGCCTTCGAGCGCAGGCCCTTGCCGTGCACGATGCGGACGCAGCGCAGGCCGTGCTGGCGGGCCTCGGCGAGGAAGCTGGCGATGCTCGATTGCGCGGCGGCGGCGTTCATGTGGTGCAGGTCCAGCTCGTCCTGGATGCTGAACTGGCCGCGCTTGAGCTGGCGCAGGAGGCGCGGCGGGTAGCCGTCGCGCAGGTAGCTGAGTTCCTCGCCGATTTCCATCAGGGCGGGGTCGAACGCAAGCTCCAGCAGCTCGCCGGGCACGGCAGCCTCATCCGCCTCGAGCATATGCGCGCGGGGTTCGGGACGGGGTGCGGGCGGTGGCGGCGCGTCGGCGCGGATCTCGCGCACCGGGCCGATGGCATCGCGGAACAGGCGGATGTCGTCCTCGCCGGGCTGGACGGGGGGGCGGCGCTTTTTCATCGGGCCATGCTAGCAAGGCAGGTCGGGTTTCCCGCGGGTAGCCGCGTGGCCGTGAAAGAGGGGGGCCGCTCCGGTAGACTCGCAGGGATCAGAGCACGGCCTCGACGGGTGCGTGTTCATGCACTTTCTTGACGGAACAGCATGCGAGTCCTGGTAAGCAACGACGACGGCGTGGATGCCCCCGGCATACGCGTATTGGCCGACAGTCTGGCGGCCGTGGGGCAGGTGACGGTGGTGGCGCCCGATCGCGACCGATCCGGCGCCAGCAACTCGCTCACCCTGGATGCGCCGATCCGGGCGCTGAAGATGGACGACGGCCGTTACCGCGTCGCCGGCACGCCTACCGATTGCGTGCACCTGGCGCTGGCCGGCCTGCTCGACCATGAACCTGACATCGTGGTGTCGGGCATCAACAACTCCGCCAACCTCGGCGACGACGTCATCTATTCGGGCACGGTATCGGCGGCCATGGAGGGGCGCTTCCTCGGTCTGCCCGCGATTGCCGTGTCGCTGGCCAGTCGCGACCACACGGGCGAGCATTACGACTCGGCGGCGCACGCGGTGCTGATCCTGATGCGGCGCCTGCTTGTCGACCCGCTGCCGGCCGACACGATCCTCAACGTCAACGTGCCCGATCGCCCCTGGCGCGAGATCCGGGGTTTCGAGGTCACCCGGTTGGGCAAACGGCATCGTTCGGCACCATGCATTGCCCAGACCGACCCGCGCGGAAAGCCGGTCTGGTGGATCGGCCCGTCGGGCGGGGCCGAAGACGATGGTCCCGGCACCGACTTCGACGCGGTGCGCCGCGGTTACGTCTCGGTCACCCCCATCCATGTCGACCTCACCCGCTACCAGGCGCTGGAGAAGATCAGCGGCTGGGTGCAGGCGATGACCGATGCCATGGGCGAGAAGGCGGCCTGACGCGATGACGATGAACATCCATCCGTTGCCGCCGTCGGCCTTCAAGGGCGAGGGGATGACCTCGCAGCGCGCACGCGACCGCCTGGCCGCCACGCTCAAGGAGAGCGGCATCCGCGACCCCCGCGTGATCGAGGTGATCCGCAACACGCCGCGCCACCATTTCATCGACCAGGCGCTGCACTCGCGCGCCTACGAGAACACCGCACTGCCGATCGGCCATGGCCAGACCATCTCGCAGCCGTGGGTGGTCGCGCGCATGACCGAGGCGCTGCTCGAACATTTCAACGGGGGCGTCCCGCAGAAGGTGCTCGAGATCGGCACCGGCTCGGGCTACCAGGCGGTGGTGCTGGCGGCGCTGGTCGGCCAGGTGTTCACCGTCGAGCGCATCGAGGAGCTGCTGCGCCAGGCGCGCCGGCGCTTCCGCCAGCTCGGCCTGACGAACGTGCGCTCGCGCCACGACGACGGCAAGCTGGGCTGGCCGGACGAGGCGCCGTTCGACGCGATCATTCTTACCGCCGCGGGCGACGCCATCCCCAACCAGGTGCTGGACCAACTCGCGCCGGATGGCGTGCTGGTGGCGCCGGTCGGCTCGCCCAGCAGCCAGATGCTGCTGCGCATCCGCGGTGACGGGCAGGGCCATTTCATCCAGGAAGAACTTGGCGCGGTCAGCTTCGTGCCTCTGCTCGGCGGCATCGGCTGATGCCGCCCCTCCGGCGAGAAGGAAACCTCTAGATGCGGCTGTTTGGAGCGCTTTACTCGCGTGCACTGACCTGGGCACGCGACCCCCGGGCCGTGTATTACCTGTGCGGGCTGAGCTTCGTCGAGGCCTTCATCTTCCCGATCATGCCCGAGGTCATGCTGGCGCCGATGATGCTGGGCAAGCGGCACAAGGCGTTCTTCTATGCGAACGTCAGCCTGCTTTTTTCGCTGCTCGGCTCGCTGGTCGGTTACGCACTGGGCCACTGGGCGTTCCAGGCGCTGCAGCCGCTGCTCGCCTCACTGCACCTGCTCGCGCCGATCGAACAGGGTGTGACCAGCCTGCGTGCGCAGATGAACCAGCATTGGCTGGGCCTGCTGCTGGTGCTGACGCTGGCCGCGCTGCAGCCGGTGGTGCCGATGAAGTTCGTGACCTGGGCGTCCGGCATCGTGGGCGTGCCGGTGATCCCGTTCCTGCTCTGCATGGCGGTCGGGCGCGGCAAGCGCGTGTGGCTGCTGGCGCTGCTCGTCCGCCTGTTCGGCGAGCGCGCCGAGCGGGTGCTTCACAAGCACATCGAGCGCATCGGCTGGGCGGCGATCGTCGTGCTGACGCTGCTGCTGGTGTGGTGGATCTGGCTGCGTTGACAGGCCGGCGCTTCGTGAAATCGGCGTGTCGGCTGGGTATGCTGGTCGACATGAAGAAATGGACGCGCTTCGCGGCAGCATGCTCGGCCGCGCTTCTCCTTGCCGCCTGTGGCCGATCGGTCGTCGTCCAGCCGAACCGCGGTGCCACGCAATCGCGTACCGCGGTCGTCGTGCCACGGGCCACGGCTGGCAGCTACCGTGTGCTGCGTGGCGACACGCTGTATTCCATTGCCTTCCGGCACGGACTCGATTTCCGGGATCTGGCTGCCTGGAACGGCATCGATGCACCGTACACGATCTGGCCCGGCCAGGTATTGAGGCTTTCGCCGGGGCGGGCACGGCGGTCCGTTGCCGCCGCGCCAGTGCGCGCCCGGGCACCGGTGTTCAAACCGGTCACGCCCAGGCCATCGCGTCCGACCCCGACCCCTCCCGCATCCGCCGTTCCTGCGGCTGTGGCCGCGGCGCCAGTACCGTCCTCCGTGCCGGTGCCCAAGGGGGCGACTCGCGCGGTGAGCGGGGTGACCTGGCGGTGGCCGGCCGACGGCGCGCTGATGAAGAAATTCCAGAGCGGTGACGCCATCCCGGGGATCGAACTCGCTGGCAGCGCCGGTGACCCGGTGCGCGCGGCCGCCGATGGCGTGGTCGTGTACAGCGGCAACGGGCTGGTCGGCTACGGCGAGTTGATCATCATCAAGCACAACGACGACTTCCTCTCCGCCTATGGCCACAATCGCAAGCGACTGGTCAAGGAAGGCCAGCGGGTGAGCGCGGGTCAGCTGATTGCCGAGATGGGCTCGACCGGGGCGCCACGTGACGAGCTCCAGTTCCAGATCCGACGGGACGGCAATCCGGTCGATCCCCTGGATTACCTGCCGTCGCGGTAGGCGCCGGGCTGGAGCCCACCCGCAGGCGGCGTTTCGTGGCGCGGGTCAGGCCCGCGGCAGAATGAAGGCGGCCACCACCCGCCGTCCTTCGCCGGCCAGCAGGTCGTAGGTCCGCGCCGCAGCCGCATTGTCCATCACCTCGATGCCGATTCCCTTGCGCAGGAAGCCGGCCATGAAGGCGGCCGGTGGGAACTGCTGGCGGTTGCCGGTTCCCAGCAGCACGACTTCCGGTCCGAGGGCGCGCACGGCCTCGCCCGCACTCTCGTCCAGCGCCGCCACGCCATCAACGGCCCATCCCTCGACCAGCCGATCCGGAGCCAGCAGGAAACTCGCTGCCAACTCCCGGTCCATCACGGTTATCGACCGCTCGCCGACGCGGCGGACGAACAGGTAGCCCTCGGGATGTTCGAGTGAGAGATCCATCAGCGGGGCAGGGCCAGCTTGGGCTCGTCCTCGTTGCGTCGAAACAGGGTTGCCGTCCGGCCGATCTGCTGCACGCTCTCGGCGCCGGTACCGTCGATGAGGTAGGCGATCTGCGCTTCGCGCTCCTCCTTGTCACCGCCGGACAATTTGACCTTGACCAGCTCGTGGTGGCTCAGCGCCAAATCCAGCTCCTTGACCACGGCAGGCGTTGCCCCCTTGGCACCAAGCAGGATTACCGGGTGCAGGTCGTGGGCAAGGCTGCGCAGGTAGCGGCGCTGGGAGGGGGAGATCGGCATGTGGCAGGTGTCCACGTCGCGGTCGGGGGGCCGTAAAGGGTATCATGCAGCGGTCCTTCCCCATCGGTGCCCCCTGCCGCATGTCCCGCAGCAAAAGCAGCTCCCGATGGCTCCGGGAGCACTTCGACGACGTCTACGTAAAGAAGGCGCAGGCCGAGGGACTGCGCTCGCGCGCAGTGTTCAAGCTGGAGGAGCTGATCGAGCGCGACCGGCTGCTCAGGCCGGGCATGCGCGTGGTCGACCTGGGCGCCGCGCCCGGTGGCTGGTCGCAGCTGGTGCGTCAGCGTTTGGGAGACAGCGGCACGGTGATCGCCCTGGACATCCTGCCCATGCAGGGAATTGCCGGGGTCGATTTCATCCAGGGCGACTTCCGCGAGGAGGCCGTGCTGCGCCAGCTGGAGGAGCGCCTGGGCGGCCAGCCGCTTGATCTTGTACTGTCCGATATGGCCCCCAATATGAGCGGAGTGGCGCTGGCCGACCAGATCCGCGCGATGGACCTGGCCGAGTTGGCGCTGGATTTCTCCCGGCAATGGCTCAAGCCGGGGGGCGCGTTCCTGATCAAGCTGTTCCAGGGCGCCGGCTTCGACGACTACCTGCGCAACTTGCGCGCGCAATTCGCGCGCGTAACCATGCGTAAACCCAAGGCTTCGCGCGCCCGATCGCGCGAGGTTTATGCGCTCGCCACCGGCAAGAAGGCCGGCGGCGGGCAAACGGACGAGAACCGCGCATGAACGAAATGGCGAAAAACCTGCTGCTCTGGCTGATCATCGCGGTGGTCCTGCTGACGGTGTTCCAGAGCTTCAATCCGCACGGCGGCTCTTCGTCCGACCTTCCGTACTCCAGCTTCGTGCAGAGCGTGGAGAGCGGCAACGTCGCCAGCGCCACGATCAGCGCCGACAACCCCGCCACGATTACGGGCAAGCTCAAGGACGGCAGCGCCTTCCGCACCGTCGCTCCCGTGCTCGGCTTTTCCACCAATGGGGTGGTCAAGCAGATGCAGGACAAGAACGTGGTGGTGACCCAGGAGCCGTCCAACAACGGTTTCTCGCTGCTCGGCCTGCTGGTCAACTGGCTGCCGATCATTTTGATCGTGGGCGTATTCATCTGGTTCATGCGCCAGATGCAGGCCGGTGCCGGCGGGCGCGGGGCGATGAGCTTCGGCCGCTCGCGCGCCAAGTTGCAGGGCGAGGATCAGGTCAAGGTCAACTTCAGCGACGTGGCCGGTTGCGACGAGGCCAAGGAGGAGGTCGGCGAGCTGGTCGAGTTCCTGCGCGACCCGGGCAAGTTCCAGAAGCTCGGCGGCAAGATTCCGCGCGGCGTGCTGATGGTCGGTCCGCCTGGCACCGGCAAGACGCTGCTGGCCAAGGCCATCGCTGGCGAGGCCAAGGTGCCGTTCTTCTCGATCTCCGGCTCGGACTTCGTGGAGATGTTCGTCGGCGTCGGTGCCAGCCGCGTGCGCGACATGTTCGAGCAGGCCAAGAAGCATGCGCCGTGCATCATCTTCATCGACGAGATCGACGCGGTCGGCCGCCATCGCGGTGCCGGCCTGGGCGGCGGCCACGACGAGCGCGAGCAGACCCTCAACCAGCTGCTGGTCGAGATGGACGGCTTCGAGGGGACCGAGGGCATCATCGTCATCGCCGCGACCAACCGCCCGGACGTGCTCGACCCGGCGTTGCTGCGCCCGGGTCGCTTCGACCGCCAGGTGGTGGTCGGTCTGCCGGACGTGAAAGGTCGTGAACAGATTCTCAAGGTGCATCTGCGCAAGGTCCCGACCGCCAGCGACGTCAATCCCATGGTGATTGCGCGCGGCACGCCGGGCTTCTCCGGCGCAGACCTGGCCAACCTGGTCAATGAGGCGGCGTTGTTCGCCGCCCGCGAGAACGCGCGCGAAGTGCGCATGAGCCACATGGACAAGGCGCGCGACAAGATCCTGATGGGCACCGAACGCCGTTCGATGGCCATGAGCGAGGATGAGAAGAAGCTCACCGCCTACCACGAGGCCGGGCACGCCATCGTCGGCCGCCTGGTGCCCGAGCACGACCCGGTCTACAAAGTCACCATCATTCCGCGCGGACGCGCTCTGGGCGTGACGATGTACCTGCCGGAGGCGGACAAGTACTCGATCAACCGTGTGGCCATCGAGTCGCAGCTTTGCTCGCTCTACGGTGGTCGTGTGGCCGAGGAGCTGATCTTCGGTGCCGACAAGGTCACCACCGGTGCTTCCAACGATATCGAGCGTGCCACGAAGATGGCGCGCAACATGGTCACCAAATGGGGACTCTCCGACGAGTTGGGCCCGGTCACCTACGGCGAGGACGAGGACGAGGTGTTCCTCGGTCGCTCGGTCACGCAGCACAAGAACGTTTCCAACGAGACGGCTCGTCGCATCGACGAGGTCGTGCGCGAGATCCTCGACCGCGCCTATGCGCGCAGCAAGCGGCTGCTGACCGACAACCTGGAAAAGCTCCACGTGATGGCCGACGCGCTGTTGCAGTACGAGACCATCGACGCGCGCCAGATCGACGACATCATGGCCGGCCGCGAGCCGGGCGAACCGGCGGACTGGTCCAAGCCTTCTTCCGGAGGACCAGTGCCGCCGAACCTGCCGCCCCGCGGCGACGCCGGTTCGCCCAAGCTGGGTGATCCCGCCACGCAGCCGCACGGTTGATGCCGGTCCGGGCTCTTCCCCGCAATGCAGGGGAGGGCCGGGTTTCTCGGTACGGCGCGGACGCTTGTCCGTTTGGACGTCCAAACGCGAGTAAGGTCGACTGGCAAAAATCATTCTCGCCGGGACGAAAGCGAAGATTTTTTGAAAAAGGTGTTGACGTCACCGCATCCGATCTGAATAATTCCGCTTCTTGCTTCGGCACCCACCGCTCCGGCGATGCTGCCACGGCAAACCAGTTTCACCGCGCGCCCGTAGCTCAGTTGGATAGAGTACCAGGCTACGAACTTGGTGGTCGGGAGTTCGAATCTCTCCGGGCGCGCCACTTACACTGCAAGGCATGGGTTCGCAACATGACTTGTCCATCGCGCCGAGGTGCTGATGGGGCCGGAACGGAATCCGGTGCGCTGGAACGGATTGACGAGGTGAGGCGTCGCCCGTAGCATTCGAGGGCTTCGGAACGCGGAATGCGTGCCACAGGTTGCTACGGGGTATAGCTCAGTCTGGTAGAGCGCCAGCTTTGGGAGCTGGATGTCGGGGGTTCGAATCCCTCTGCCCCGACCAGCAGGCGTTATGCTCTTGGACATGCGCCTGTAGCTCAATCGGATAGAGCATCGGCCTTCTAAGCCGACGGTTGCAGGTTCGATTCCTGTCGGGCGCGCCAGCTTCCTTTGGATCAATGGTGGGCGTAGCTCAGTTGGTTAGAGTACCGGATTGTGATTCCGGATGTCGTGGGTTCGAATCCCATCGCCCACCCCATTAAAATTGAAAGTACGGGCCGTTAGCTCAGCTGGTAGAGCAGTTGACTCTTAATCAATTGGTCGTAGGTTCGAATCCTACACGGCCCACCAATACAGACAGGCGCTCGGGAAACCGGGCGCCTGTTTTCTTTCAGTGCTACGCCCCTCCTTCCGGGCGGGGAGTCGGGGCAGGGCGGGGCTCGGGGGAAGCAAGGCTTGCCTGAGCGATCTCCCGGCCAGCCTTGTGCCCTCACCTGTCCCACTCTGCCCGGGGAGAGGGAGTCGAAGGCGCGCACGCGGCGCAGGCCGTGCCCTGCTTGTGCTGCCCGGCCACGCAACCGTAAAATGTCCCGCTTTGGCGCAAGGGAATCATCGACTTAGCGGGGCGGGGCGCTTGGGCCGATTTCCGTTTGGAATCCGCCGCTTCCCGTCCGCGGGCGCGATGCGAAAGTGGCGGAACTGGTAGACGCACCAGATTTAGGTTCTGGCGGGTAACCCCCGTGAGGGTTCGAGTCCCTCCTTTCGCACCATTCCCTTGGCAGTTTCTGCAAGGCCGGCCCGCACGCCGGCCCATCACGAGAGTCACCAGGAGTCGTCATGCAGTTTTCGGTTGAGAACGTCGGCAAGCTCGAGCGCAAGCTCACGGTGCGGTTCCCGGCGGACCAGGTGGAGTCGCAGATCAGCGCGCGCATCGCGGAGATGGGGCGCACGGTGCGCCTGAAGGGTTTTCGCCCCGGCAAGGTGCCGGCGGCCGTCATCCAGCAGCGCTTCGGCTCCCAGGTGCGTGGCGAGGTCCTGTCCGACATGATCGGCAGCACCCTGCGCGAGGCCTTCGAGAAGGAGAATCTGCGTCCGGTCGCCAACCCCTCGATCGACACCACCGGCAAGCCGGAGAACGGTGAAATCGCCTACACCGCGACCTTCGAGGTGATGCCGGAGTTCCCCGAGGTCGACGTCGCCACGCTGGAGATCAGCCGCCCGGTCGCCGAAGTGACCGACGCCGACATCGAGAAGATGATCGAAACCCTGCGCCTGCAGCGCCGCAGCTTCGACGAAGTCGACCGCGCCTCGGCCGAGGGTGATTTCGTCATGTTCGAATACGCCGCCACCGCGGGCGACTACCGCTTCCCGGCCGAGGGCCTGGAGCGCGCCGGCAGCGTGCTGGGTTCGGGCACGCTGTTCAAGGCGCTCGACGAGACGCTGACCGGCCGCAAGGCAGGTGACGAGTTCGAGGCCGAGATCGCCTTCCCGGAGGACTTCGGCAATCCGCAGCTGGCCGGCAAGACCGCCCAGGTCACTTTCAAGATCATCAAGGTGCAGGCGCCGCAGTTGCCCGAGGTGAACGAGGAATTCGCCAAGCTGTTCGGTATCGCCGACGGCAATCTCGACACCTTCCGCCAGGAAGTCCGCGCCAACCTCGAGCGCGAGCTCAAGGCCACGCTGATGGGCCGTCTGAAGGCCGAGGTGGCCGAGAAGCTGGCCGACGCTCACGGCGAGCTGGAGGTTCCCAACCTGATGGTGCAGTCCGAGGCGCGCAACCTCGCTGCCGGCAGCGTGCCGCGTGGCCAACAGCCGCCGCCGCAGCTGATCGACGCGGCCATGCCGATGGCCCGCAAGCGTGTGATTGCCGGCCTTTTGATGGGCGAGATCGCCCGCAAGCAGGAACTCAAGGTCGACCGCAAGCGCGTGGCCGAACAGCTGGCCGCGATCGCCTCGACCTACGAGGAGCCGGAGAAGGTCGTTGAACTCTACAACGGCGACCCCCAATTGATGTCTGGGCTGCAGAACCGCGTGATGGAAGACCAGGTGGCCGAGTGGGTGGCCGAGCACGCCAAGACCACCGAAAAGCACCTGGGCTTCGATGAGGTGATGCGCCCGGCCGGCGCCTGAGCGACACTGCCAGGCACCATCATCAGGCCCGCCTCGAGCGCGGGCCTCATCCGGAGAACAAGCACGCATGGCCATGGCCCCGATCCAGAACCTCAACCTGGTGCCGATCGTCGTAGAGCAGACCGCTCGCGGCGAGCGTTCCTATGACATCTACTCGCGCCTGCTCAAGGAGCGGGTGATCTTCCTGGTCGGCGAGGTCAACGACCAGGTCGCCAACGTGCTGATCGCGCAGATGCTGTTCCTGGAGTCGGAAAACCCGGACAAGGACATCCATCTGTACATCAACAGCCCGGGCGGCGCGGTCACCGCGGGCCTGGCGATCTACGACACGATGCAGTTCATCAAGCCCGACGTCAGCACGATGTGCATCGGCCAGGCGTGCAGCGCGGGCTCGCTGCTGCTGATGGCAGGCGCCAAGGGCAAGCGCTTCTCGCTGCCGAACTCGCGCATCATGATCCACCAGCCCTCCGGCGGCGCCCAGGGCCAGGCCACCGACATCGAGATCCAGGCTCGCGAGATCCTTTACATCCGCCAGCGCCTGAACCAGCTCTACGTCGACCACACCGGCCAGCCGCTGGAAAAGATCGAGCGCGACATGGAGCGCGACCGCTTCATGAACCCGGTCGAGGCCCGCGACTATGGCCTGATCGACCAGGTACTGGATCGCCGCGGCATCGAGACGGTCAAGTCGGCCTGACCCCGATCTCCCTGACCCGGGCCGATCCACATCGCCAGAAACGCATGCTCCGCGCCGGCCAAAGCAGGCGCGGAGCCGTGTGCTATTCTGGCGCCGCAACCGAAACACAGCAGGACCTGATATGAGCGACGAGCGGCAGGGCCGTTCCAACGACAGCGGCAAGATTCTCTATTGCTCCTTCTGCGGCAAGAGCCAGCATGAGGTGCGCAAGCTGATCGCGGGTCCATCCGTGTTCATCTGCGACGAGTGCGTAGAGCTCTGCAACGACATCATCCGCGAGGAACTGGAGGAGAAGGCCGCCTCCGGGCGCAGCCACCTGCCCAAGCCCCGCGAAATCATGGAAACCCTCGACCAGTACGTGGTCGGTCAGACCCGCGCCAAGAAAGCGCTCGCCGTGGCCGTGTACAACCACTACAAGCGCATGGAGTCGCGCCAGAAGAGCGACGAGGTCGAGCTGGGCAAGTCCAACATCCTCCTGATCGGTCCGACCGGTTCGGGCAAGACGCTGCTGGCCGAGACGCTGGCGCGCCTGCTCAACGTGCCGTTCACGATCGCCGACGCCACCACGCTGACCGAAGCGGGCTACGTGGGCGAGGATGTCGAGAACATCATCCAGAAGCTGCTCCAGAAGTGCGACTACGACGTCGACAAGGCGCAGTCGGGCATCGTCTACATCGACGAGATCGACAAGATCTCGCGCAAGAGCGAGAACCCGTCGATCACCCGCGACGTGTCTGGCGAGGGCGTGCAGCAGGCGCTGCTCAAGCTGATCGAGGGCACGCTGGCCTCGGTACCGCCGCAAGGCGGGCGCAAGCACCCGCAGCAGGAATTCCTGCAGGTGGACACGAAGAACATCCTGTTCATCTGCGGTGGCGCGTTCGCGGGTCTGGAGAAGGTGATCCAGCAGCGCTCCGAGACTACCGGCATCGGCTTCTCGGCCGAGGTCCGCTCGAAAGAGCGCACGGAAAACCTGGGCAAGGTATTGGCCGAGGTCGAGCCGTCCGACCTGGTCAAGTTCGGCCTTATCCCCGAGTTCGTCGGTCGCCTGCCGGTCGTGGCGACGCTGGATGAACTGGATGAGCCGGCCCTGGTGAAGATCCTTACCGAGCCGAAGAACGCGGTGACCAAACAGTTCCGCCGCCTGTTCGAGATGGAAGGCGTCGAGCTCGAGTTCCGTCCGGAAGCACTCCAGGCGATCGCCAAGAAGGCGCTCAAGCGCAAGACCGGCGCGCGCGGCCTGCGCACCATCCTGGAGCAGGTTCTGCTGGACACCATGTACGAGCTGCCTTCGCTGGAGCACGTCAGCAAGGTGGTGGTCGACGATGCGGTGATCGAAGGCCAGGCCGAGCCCTACCTGATCTACCGCGGCAACCTGCAACAGCAGCGCGTGGCAGGCGAGGGTGGCGACGCCGCCTGATCGACGCCAGAACGTCAAGAAACAGCGGCCCCGGCAATTACCGGGGCCGTTTGTTTTTTGGCGGCAAGCACACAGGCGCCTGCTTCGGGTTGGGCGGCGCAGGGCGCATTGCGTCGTGGTTCTCACCCGGCCCGGCGCCGGCTGCGTAGCCTTGGCTTGAAAACTGCAGGTCCTCCTGCGGCCGCGCTGAAGGGTCGCGCGTGACTTGACGGCGGCACAGGTCGACTCCACTTGACCTGTTTGAGTCCTCGGCGCAGTGTCGAGGTAAACCTTACAAACCCTCGGGGATTTTTCGATGGCAAAACACGCCTCCGTTACCGCTACCGGCGCCTCGCTCGACGCACTTCCCGTGCTGCCGCTGCGTGACGTGGTGGTCTACCCCCACATGGTCATTCCGCTGTTCGTCGGGCGCGACAAGTCCATGCGCGCCCTGGAACACGCCATGGAGGGCGAGCGGCAGATCCTGCTGGTGGCGCAGAAGAGCCCCGATATCGACGATCCCGTTGCGGGCGACCTGCACGAGGTGGGCACCCTGGCCGGCGTGCTGCAACTGCTCAAGCTGCCTGACGGTACCGTCAAGGTGCTGGTCGAGGGCCAGGCCCGCGTTTCCATCGAGGAATACCGCAATGAGGGCGGCATGCTGATGGCGCGCTCGCGTGTCATCGAGCCCGTCTACAGCGCCAAGGAGCGCGAGCTCGACGTCATCTCGCGCACGCTGGTGTCGCTGTTCGAGCAATTGGTCAAGCAGAGTCGCAAGTTGCCGCCGGAAGTGTTGGCTACGCTGTCCGGCATCGACGATCCGTCGCGGCTGGCCGATTCGATTGCCGCGCATCTCACCGTGCGCATGTCCGAGAAGCAGAAGGTGCTGGAGACTGCCGACGTTGGCCAGCGGCTGGAGTTGCTGATCGGCTTGGTGGACGGCGAGATGGACCTGCAGCAGGTGGAGAAGCGCATCCGCGGCCGGGTCAAGTCGCAGATGGAGAAGAGCCAGCGCGAGTACTACCTCAACGAGCAGATGAAGGCCATCCAGAAGGAGCTGGGCGAGGGCGAGGAGGGCGTCAACGAGCTCGAGGAGCTGCAGCGGAAGATCGAGGATGCCGGCATGCCCAAGCCGGTGCTGGCCAAGGCCAAGCAGGAGCTGTCGAAGCTCAAGCAGATGTCGCCGATGTCGGCCGAGGCCACGGTCGTGCGCAACTACCTCGACTGGCTCACGGGCGTGCCGTGGAAAAAGAAGACCAAGGTGCGCAAGGACCTGGCCGTCGCGCAGGAAGTGCTCGACGCCGATCACTTCGGCCTCGAGAAGGTCAAGGACCGCATCCTCGAATACCTCGCCGTGCACCAGCGCGTGAACAACATGCGCGGGCCCATCCTGTGCCTGGTCGGCCCGCCTGGCGTGGGCAAGACCTCGCTCGGTCAGTCGATCGCCAAGGCGACCAACCGCAAGTTCGTTCGCATGAGCCTCGGTGGCGTGCGCGACGAAGCGGAGATCCGCGGTCACCGGCGGACCTACATCGGTTCGATGCCCGGCCGCATCGTGCAGAACCTCAACAAGATCGGTACGCGCAACCCGCTGTTCGTGCTCGACGAGATCGACAAGATGTCGATGGACTTCCGGGGTGACCCGTCCTCGGCGTTGCTGGAAGTGCTCGATCCGGAGCAGAACCATGCCTTCAACGACCACTATCTGGAGGTCGACCTCGACCTGTCCGAAGTGATGTGGATCGCCACCGCCAACTCACTGAACATCCCGGGCCCGCTGCTCGACCGCATGGAAGTCATTCGCGTGCCGGGGTACACCGAGGACGAGAAGCTGGCGATCGCACAGCGCTACCTGCTGCCGAAGCAGCTGAAGGCCAACGGCCTGAAGGTGGATGAGCTGGGTGTCGCGCCGGAGGCCATCCGCGACATCGTCCGCTATTACACGCGCGAATCGGGCGTGCGCAATCTGGAGCGCGAAATCGCCAAGATCTGCCGCAAGGTCGTGAAGGAACTCACCCTGGGTGAGGTCAAGCAGGCCAAGGCCAAGGCAGCGGCAAAGACCGCGACCAAGGCGAAGAAGAAGCCGGCGGCGACGCAGGTCACCGTGACGACCGAGAACATCGAGCATTACCTGGGCGTGCGCCGCTTCGACTTCGGTCGTGCCGAACAGGAGAACGAGGTCGGCCTGGTGACCGGCCTGGCCTGGACCTCGGTGGGTGGCGACCTGCTCAGCATCGAGGCCTCGGTGGTGCAAGGCAAGGGCCGGCTGGTGCATACCGGCCAGCTCGGCGACGTCATGAAGGAATCGATCCAGGCGGCGATGTCGGTGGTGCGCGCACGTGCCGACCAGCTCGGGATCGACCCGGACTTCTACCAGAACCTGGACGTGCACATCCACGTACCCGAGGGCGCCACCCCCAAGGACGGCCCGAGTGCGGGTATCGCCATGTGCACCGCGCTGGTCTCGGTGCTGACCAAGGTGCCGGTGCGCTCGGAGGTGGCGATGACCGGCGAGATCACGCTCCGCGGTCGTGTGCTGCCGATCGGCGGGCTCAAGGAAAAGCTGCTGGCCGCTCACCGCGGCGGCATCACGACCGTGATCATCCCGGAGGAAAACAAGAAGGACCTGGCGGACATCCCGGCGAATGTCACCTCCTCGCTGGACATCCACGCGGTGCGCTGGATCGACGAGGTGCTCGACATTGCCCTGGAACACCCGCTGCGTCCGGCCAAGCCAGCGGTCGAAAGCGCGGCCGAGGAGCACTCGCCGGTCGAGCCGGCGACCGAGGAAGCGGCTGAGAACCGTACCCGCGCCCACTGATAAGCAAGGTTTTTTTCCGAAGCCGTCCGTACCCCGGGCGGCTTTTTTCGGCCTTCACGCAGACTCGCCCGAAGAGGGCGCGGCCGTAGCCGTTCCGGCCCTCTTTTGCAAGTGGTTCGCGTTGGCCGCAAACCGCCGAAAACGTTGGTACTGCTTGTATTGCGGACCGCCGTGAGGCGCTGGTATAAAGGCGGCACCGCAGTCAAAGCGCCGTGCATTTGGCGTCGCGATGCGGGGTTGCGGGGGGCGCCGGTCATGCCATTCCATGGCGGTGTTTTCTCGTCCCAGACCGATCACGCGGGCAGCAAACCGTTTAAGGGAGTGTCTCAATGAATAAAACCGATCTGATCAACGCCGTCGCCGAAAAGGCCGAGCTGACCAAGGCCGATGCCGGCCGCGCCCTCGAAGCTTTCTTCGAGACCGTGCAGAAGGCGCTGAAGAAGGGCGACGACGTGTCCGTCGTGGGCTTCGGCACGTTCACGGTGCGCAAGCGCGCCGCTCGTACCGGTCGCAACCCGCGCACCAACGAGACGATCAAGATCAAGGCTTCCAAGGTGCCGGCGTTCAAGGCTGGCAAGACGCTCAAGGATGCCCTAAACTGAGCGGCTAGTTCGCTCGGTTTCGGGTGCTTAGCTCAG
>NZ_DASSES010000092.1:0-26936 GCF_035695185.1 Frateuria sp. | reverse complement strand
CGTAGAAGCGGACGGGTAAGAAGCGGATATCGCGCCCGAGTCCGCGGGTAAAAATGTCGTAAAAAAGACCTGCCGACCCTGCGCGAATCGCCGTTCCACGACACGGCGTCATTGGTGGCCGGAAGCCGAGGCGGGACCTTTCGATTCCGGGCGACGGGCACAAGATCCGCCTGGTCGTTTCCAATGGGTGCGAGTGCCTGTGACGTACGAAGCTTCCCCGGGAAAGTCGTCGGCGTTGAGACCGCGGATCCTCAGGGCGAGCGCCTATGTCGGCTTGTTGGTCGCCGCAGCGCTGGTGTTCTTCCTGCCCTGGCTACTTGCTGCGGAGTTTTCGCTGAAGGTGGCGCCCGGATGGGGCTCGGCAACTTCGCGTTCGCCGTATGCGCAGCCGGCGCTCTGGCAGGGATGCTTGTGGGCGGGCGCATGAAGCCCTAACGCTGGCCTGGGCCGCCGCTTGTCGTCGTGCCGGGCGGGCCCGATCGACGAGGTGGCTACCGGGGACTCTTCGATCGACGCCCGGGCTTCGCTTCCTTTTCGGCGATGAGGCTTTGCAGGTAAGCGATCCCTTCTTCCTCCGGGAAGAAGGCGACCACGTCGGCGACGGTAAGCCCATAGCGCTCGCGTAGGGCCAGGAACGCCGCCTTGGCCTGGGCCAGGTGGGCGCTGGCTGATTCCTTCTTGCGCATGGGCCTCTCCTTGTCCTGGGGACGGTTGCTGCGGTCGAGTGCCGCGAGCTCTTCCTGGAATTGGCGAAAGTCGTAGGTGCTGGGCTTCATGGGGAGATTGGTCAGGGATGTGCGATCTTGGCCACGTCCATGTCCATCTGCCTTCGATGCGTCCCGTAGCTTCGTCTATTCCCGCCGTCTGAACAAGGAATGCCACCGCGCCGGCGACACCGCTCGGGGCGGGTCGCATCGACGGGAGGCCTGGCAGCTCCCGCTCGCGACATGCGTGCGAAAAACAGGGATGATCGTGCGTTGCACCGGTCATGTCGTGTCATGGCCGGGCTTCACACGCGAGGGTCGAGAGCATGACGCAGGCAGATGCCGGCGAACCCGGGGCGATCCGTGGCCTGCGTAGCCGCTGGGTGTTCGGCGCCATCACCGCCTCGCTGCGCCGACAGCTCCTGGCATTCTGGATGCGCGAACGTGCGCTGGACAACCCGGACGAGGCCTGGCGCCGTTCATGGGAGGTGGCGTGCCTCCTCGAGGAGCCGGCCACCGGCGACATCGCCGGTGTCTGCACGGTGGCGATCGCACTGGACGACCAGCACCGCTGCTACGGGTTCCTGCGCATCTTCATTGCGCCACGTGAGCGACGTCCGGGACTCGGCAGGCGCATGTTGCGGACCGTCATCGAAGGCTTCGAGGCGCTCGCCCGCGAACCGGGTGCGCCCCTGCGGCTGGTCGCCACGATCGAGAACCGCAAGATCGAGGGCCGCGGCGTGCAGCGGGTGCTCGCGCACCTGGGCTTCGAATGCACCGGCCGGACACCCCGCGGCGAGCTGCTGATACAGCGGCCGCTGGGGACTCGCGCCCTTCGGCCGGAAAGGTGCGGGGAGCCGGCTCTGGAGGAGGCGCCTGGCGTGACCACACGGGGTTAGTGGACGGGCCCTGCCTCGCGGCTGCCTCGATGGGCCATCAGGCAGCTGACCACGCCGAGTACCACGAAGCAGAGCGCCGCGCCTTCCAGGAGCGTCGGCCAGCGCGCCTCCCAGAGCCATCCGTAGAGCAGGGCGAACAGGGTTTCAAAGAGGATCATCTGCCCCACCAGGGTCAGTGGCAGCAGCCGGCTCATGCGGTTCCACAGCGCATTGCCGGCGATCGAGGCCAGCACGGCCACGCCCACCGACACGCCGCCGAAGCGCGTCCAGGCGTCGAGCCCATGGCTGCTGCCACCGAGGATCGCGGCGAGGGGAAGCAGGGCCAGGCTCTGGACCCCCGTGGCCAGGCCGGTCAGCAGGTTCCAGTCATGGGACGAGACCGCAGGCAGCCGGGCCAGGCAACGGGCGTTGCCGATGGCGTACGCGGTCCACGAGGCCAGCGCACCGACTGCGCATGCGAGGCCGACGAGGGGCGCCGCGCCGGCCGCATGCGCCGGACTGCCCAGCGCCCGCCAGCCGATGCAAACGGCGCCGGCGGCGCACGACAGCAGCGAGGGCGTTAGCTTGCGCAAGGGCACGGCACCGTGATCCCGGCTGCCGACCAGGGTCACCGCCACGGGCAGGAACCCGATCACCAGCGACGTCATGGCGATGCCGCCTGTCTGGACCGCGGTGGAGAGCAGCAGGTAGTAGAGCGTGTTGCCGGCGAGCGCGAGCCAGGTCAGCTGCCGCCAATGGCGGCGGCCGATCTGCGCGACGAGGACCCGCCAGCGACGGGCCACCAGTACGGCGGCAATCACCCCGTAACTCAGGTAGCGGCCGACGGTCAGCTGAAGCGGGGTGAACTCGCGAGCCAACTCGGGTGCGAGGAACACCAGCCCCCACAGCGCACCGGCGCCCATGCCGCAGGCGACCCCGAGCGGGATGGCCGAAGAGGCGGTGGGGCGGGCGATCTGTGCGGTGGTCATCACGGAACCTGGCGGGAAGGACGTCCGGCCGGGAGACCCGGTCAACGGGGCGGCGGGCGTCATGACGATATGGCCACGCCTCTTCGGCGTGGTGCCGGAATGCCGCGCGCTACGGCGTCGGCGGGGTCAGCTTCGTGTGGGTGTCACCGCCGAAAGGAACAGGGACTCAGCACTCGATGACGTTGACGGCCAGTCCGCCGCGCGACGTCTCCTTGTACTTGTCCTTCATGTCGCGGCCGGTGTCGCGCATGGTCTTGATGACCTTGTCCAGGCTGACGCGGTGCTTGCCGTCGCTCTTGAGCGACATGCGGCTGGCGTTGATGGCCTTGACCGAGCCCATGGCGTTGCGCTCGATGCAGGGGATCTGCACCAGCCCGCCGATCGGGTCGCAGGTGAGGCCGAGGTTGTGCTCCATGCCGATTTCGGCCGCGTTCTCCACCTGCCAGATGCTGCCGCCCAGTGCGGCGGTAAGGCCGCCGGCGGCCATCGAGCAGGCGACGCCGACCTCGCCCTGGCAGCCGACCTCGGCGCCGGAGATCGAGGCGTTTTCCTTGTACAGGATGCCGATCGCGGCGGCGGTCAGCAGGTAGTCGACGATGCCGTTCTCGTCCGCCTTGGGGCAGAAGCGCAGGTAGTAATGGCCGACCGCGGGCACGATGCCGGCGGCGCCGTTGGTCGGCGCCGTCACCACGCGGCCACCGGCGGCGTTCTCCTCGTTGACCGCGAGCGCATACAGGTTGACCCAGTCCAGGATGGTGAGCGGGTCCTTGAGCGCCGCTTCGGGCTGGTTGCGCAGTTCCTCGGCCATCGCCGGGGCGCGGCGCGCGACGTGCAGGCCGCCGGGCAGGGTGCCGGGGGAGCGCAGGCCGCGCGAGACGCAGTCGGCCATCGCCTTCCAGATGGTCAGCAGGCCGGCGCGGGTTTCCGCTTCCGGGCGCCATACGCTCTCGTTGGCCAGCATCAGCTGGGCGATGGTCATGCCGTGGCGCTCGCACTGCGCCAGCAACTGCTCGCCGGTGGCGAACGGGTAGGGCTGTTCGGTGGTGTCGGCGACGATGCGGTCCTCGGCCGCCTCGTCGTGGTTGACCACGAAGCCGCCGCCGACCGAGTAGTAGTCGCGCGTGGCGAGCTGGTTGCCCTCGGCGTCGTAGGCGGCGAAGCGCATGCCGTTGGTGTGGAAAGGCAGCTTCTGGCGCTTGTTGAAGACCAGGTCGGCCTTTTCGTCGAAGGCGATGTCGTGCCTGCCCAGCACGCGCAGCCGGCCGCTGGTGCGGATGCGGGCGAGGATGTCGGGGATCAGGTCCGGGTCGATCGTGTCCGGGTGGTGGCCTTCGAGGCCGAGCAGCACGGCCTTGTCGGTGCCGTGGCCGCGGCCGGTCATCGCCAGCGAGCCGTAGAGTTCGGCGCGCACGCGGACGACCCGCTCGAGCACGCCCTTCTCCTCCAGCCAGCGCTCCCCGAAGCGGGCGGCCGCGCGCATCGGGCCGACCGTGTGCGAGGACGACGGCCCGATGCCGATCTTGAAGATGTCGAAGACGCTGACGGCCATGGATGCGCTGCAGGGGAGGGGGCGAACCCGTTATTCTACGCGCCCGCTTCACGTATGGCAGTCCATTCGCCGCCGCATGGCCGACCTCGTTCTCTACCAGCGCGACTATTGCCACCTGTGCGACCAGGCGCTCGCCGTCCTCGCCGAGGCACGGTCGCCGGAGTTCGACAGCGTGTGGGTGGATGATGCCCCGGCCCTGGAGGCGCGCTACGGCACCCGGGTGCCGGTGTTGCGCGACGCGCGGGACGGACGGGAGCTGGATTGGCCGTTCGACGCCGCGGCCGTGCGGACGTTCGTGGGCGGCTAGCCGAGGCTATTTCGGCGCCAGCGCGAGGTGCGCGTTGACGGTCACCGCGTTGCCGATCACCGAGGTATCCGCGTACTCGCCGCCGCCGACCCCGTAGTCCAGCCGCTTGAGGGTGCCGGTGACGTCCATCAGCGCGGTGCCGCCCGGCTGCCGGGCGAAGGTCACGGTGAGGTCGAGCGGATGGGCCACGCCGCGCAGGGTCAGCTGGCCGTGGGCGATCACCTGCGCGCCGGCCCGGACGAACTCGGTCGCCACGTAGTGTGCCTCCGGATACCGGGTCGCGTTGAAGAAGTCCGCGCCCGGCAGGGCACCGTCGCGGTCGGTATCCCCCGTACTGGCGCTGGTGGTGTCGACGGTGACGTCGAACCTGGAGCCGGCCAGGTGCGCAGGGTCGAAACGGATGGCCGCCTGCCACTGCGCGAAGTTGCCCTGGAACGGAGCGCCCTGGAACGTCGCGGTGAAAGCCAGCGTGCTCTGGTCCTGCAGCACGCGGTAATCGGTGGCCGTGGCGGCAACGGGCAGGAGGAGGCAGAACAGCAGCGGAGCGAGGCGCCCCAAGGCCGGTCGGGTCATGCGGATTCTCCTTTGGGGCCGTGGCGGAGGCGGGCGAACGGCCACATGCGCCGCAGCACGTCGTCGTCGTCGAACACGTGGTGCTTGAGCGCTGCACCGACGTGCGCGGCGAGCACCAGCAGCAGGATCCAGAACAGATACTCGTGCACATGGTGCGAGAGGTGGCGCAGGTCCGGGTTCTTGGCTGCGATCGCGGGCAGGTTGAAGAGCTTGAAGAACTGCAGCGGATAGCCGCGTACCGAGTTGAACCACCAGCCCGACAAGGGCAGCGCAGCCACCAGCAGGTACAGCACCACGTGCACCACGCGCGCGGCCCATAGTTGCCAGGGCGGCGCGGGCAGTTCATGCGGCGGGCGGTTGAACGCGCGCCACAGCAGCCGCAGCACCAGCAGCGCCAGCACGGTCAGCCCGATCGACTTGTGCAGGGCCATCCAGTCGACCTTCTGCATCGGTGTACGGGCCAGGTCCATCAACAGGCCGAACACGCCGTTGCCCAGGATCAGCAGCGCGATCGTCCAGTGGAAGAACTTGGCGACGGCGCCCCAGCGCCACGGGTCATTGCGCAGCATCGGTACTCTCCGGGGTGCGGTCTTCACGGATGGCCTCGATCTCCAGCCACACCGAGACGTGCTGGCCGATCGAGCCCTGGTTGGCGGTCATGCCGAAATCGGTGCGGTCGAGCATGGCGGTGGCGGAAAACCCGGCGACGGTGTGCAGGCCGAAGATGGTGCGCGCCTGGCGGTTGAAGGTAAACGGGATGTCCAGCGGGCGGGTGACGCCGCGCAGGGTGAGCTCACCGTGCAGCACGCCGTGCTGGTCGTCCTTGCGCTCGACCGAGGTGCTGGCGAAATGGGCGTAGCGGGACCTGGCGGCGTCCAGGAAGGCCGGCTTCAGCACTGCGGCGCTCCAGTCGGCATCGCCCATGTCCAGGCTGGCCAGGTCGATATCCAGGGCGGTGGCGGCGTGACTCCAGTCGTGCGGGTCGAAGCGCAGCCAGCCGCGGGCGATGTGCAGCCGGCCGAACGGGCGCGAATAGCCGTCGTGGCTCACGCTGAAAAGGATCTGGCTGTGCACCGTGTCGTAACGGTACCGGTGCGCGGCCGCCTGCGCCGCCAGCGGGAAAAGCAGGGCGGCACAGGCGAACAGGCGGGCGGTGGCGGGCAGCGCGCTCATCAGGCCAAGTCTGGACGATCCCTCGCGTGGGTGCCAGCGGGCCAACCTTGGCGTTCCGTGCACGGGCCGCGTGGCTACCATCGAAACCCGCCACTGTGGAGGTAAGCCATGGCTCGCCCCATCTGGACCGGCACGCTGTCGTTCGGGCTGCTCAATGTACCGATCCGCCTGATGACCGCCGAACGCAAGGTCGACCTGCATTTTCGCATGCTCGACCAGCGCAACAACCAGCCGGTGCGTTACGACCGCGTCAACGCCGAATCCGGCGAAGAAGTGCCCTGGAAGGACATCGTCAAGGCCTACGAGTATTCCAAGGGCAACTACGTCGTGCTGGAGGAGTCGGACATCCGCAGCGCCGCCGCCGAAGCGCACGAGACGGTGGAAATCGACACCTTCATCGACGCCGGCCAGCTCACCCCCGCCTACTTCGAGAAGCCCTATTTCCTGGTGCCCGGCAAGAAGGCCGAGAAGGGCTACGTGCTGCTGCGCGAGACGCTCAAGCGCACCGGCAAGATCGGCATCGCGCGGGTGGTGATCCGCACCCGCGAATACCTGTGCGCGGTGATGCCCAAGGACGACGCGCTGATGCTGATCCTGCTGCGCTTCCCGCAGGAGCTGGTCGATGCGGACGAATACGCCCTGCCGGACAAGGCGATGTCGGACTACCGCATCAGCGACCGCGAGCTGGACATGGCGGGCGAGCTGATCGAATCGATGTCCGGCAAGTTCGAGCCGGAGAACTACAAGGACGAGTTCCGAGAGCGCCTGACCGCGGTGATCGAGCAGCGGCTCAAGAGCAAGGGCGTCACCACCACGCTGGAGGAAGAGGAGCCCGCGCACGCCAACGCCACCACCAACGTGGTGGACTTCATGGCATTGCTCAAGAAGAGCATCGAGGGCAAGCAGCGCACGCCGGCCAAGGGCAAGGAGGAGCCGGAGAAGGCGGAGAAGGCCGAGAAGAAGCCGGCAGCGAAAAAGGCGGCCGCCAAGAAGGCGGAGCCGGCGGCGAAGAAGTCTTCGCGCAAGAGCCCGGCGAAGAAGGCGACCGCCACGCGCAAGGGGCGCAAGGCGGGCTGAGGCATCCAACCCTGCAGGAGCGCATCCTGTGCGCGACCGCCTCCTGCGGGATCACCATGGCGGTCGCGCACAGGGCGCGCTCCTGCAGTGAACGACTTGCACCGGGATACTCACCTCGCCACGAAACGGCCTCATGCGGACAAGCCGGTCGATGTCGCCGGCGTCCGGATCACCCACCCCGGCCGCGTGGTCTATCCGGACGACGGCATCACCAAGGGCGAGGTGGCGGCCTATTACGCGGCCGTCGCGGACTGGATCCTGCCCGGGCTCATCAACCGCCCGCTCTCGATGGTGCGCTGCCCCGGCGGCACCGACAGCGCGTGTTTCTTCCAGAAGCACCACGCGGCCAAGCTCGGCTCCAGCGTGCGTCCGATCCCGCTGGAGGAGAAGGACGGCGGCGAGGACGACTACGTCTATATCAGCGACCGCAAGGGCCTGCTGCAGCTGGTGCAGATGAACACCATCGAGTTTCACCCGTGGGGTTCGCGGGTGGACAAGCCCGATTCACCCGACCGCATCGTGCTGGACCTGGATCCGGCGCCCGGGGTGGCGTGGGAAGCGGTGGTGGAGGGCGCGCGCGGCATCCGCGAACTGCTGGCCGGGATGCAGCTGACAAGCTTCGTGCGCACCAGCGGCGGCAAGGGCCTGCACGTCGTGGTGCCGTTCCGCCGTGGGCCCCGCTGGCAGGCGGTGAAGGACTTCTGCGAAAGGGTGGCCGTGGCGATGGTCGAGCGTGCGCCCGATCGCTACATCGCCACGGCCAGCAAGGCGCAGCGGGAAGGAAAGATCTTCATCGACTGGCTGCGCAACGCGCGCGGAGCGACCAGCGTGTGCAGCTGGTCGCTGCGGGCGCGCGACGGCGCGCCGGTGGCGATGCCGTTGCGGTGGGAGGAGCTGGGCAAGGTCGACAGTGGCGCCGCGTTCGGCATGCAGGCGGCACTGGAGCGGGCGTCGCGGCTGAGGACCGACCCCTGGGAGGGGATGGCGACATTGCAGCAGCGGTTGCCGAGGGGCTGAGGGGAGGCTCCCCCCATCCGCCCTCCGGGCACCTCCCCCCGTGGAACGGGGGAAGGAACCGGCGTGGCGCCTCCCGAGTGAGCTTCCCCGTCCCACGGGGGAAGGAACTGGCATGGCGCCTCCCGAGTGAGCCTTCCCCGTTCCACGGGGGGAAGAACTGGCGTGGCGCCTCCCGTGTGAGCTTCCCCGTCCCACGGGGGAAGGAACTGGCATGGCGCCTCCCGAGTGAGCCTTCCCCGTTCCACGGGGGGGAAGAACCGGCGTGGCGCCTCCCGAGTGAGCCTTCCCCCGTCCCACGGGGGAAGGTGCCGACAGGCGGATGGGGGGCGCCGTGCCGGTCACTCCACTTTCAACACGTCGCTGGATCGATCCGCCTCCGGCAACCCGTGCGCCGGGTCCAGTGCCGCCGACACCACCTTGCGCGAGCCGGGCACCCTCACCACATACTCGCGGTGCTGCTGCCAGGTCTCCACCGGCACGCGCACGTCCTTCGTGCTGCCGTCCTCATAGGTCAGCCGCAGCGTGTTGGGCAGCACCAGCGGGTCGAGGTTCGCCACCGTCACCGCGGCGCCGTGCGACCAGTCGCCATCGATCGGTTCGATCTTGCGCACCGCCATGTCGAACGGCCAGTTGTGCTGGTACCAGCCGCGCCAGAACCAGCCCAGGTCCTCGCCCGCCTCGCTTTCCATGAAGCGGAAGAAATCCGACGGCGAGGGGTGGCGGAAGGCCCAGGTATGGACGTACTTGCGGAAGGCGTCGTCGAAGCGCTCCGGCCCGAGGATCTGCTCGCGCAGCAGCACCAGGCCGAATGCGCCCTTGAAATAGCTGATCGGGTGGCGGTACTTCTCGGAGGTCTCATCCGCGCCGTTGAGCAGGGCAGGCGCGTCCGGATCGGCGATCACCCGGGCGATCTCGTCGGCCGGGTTGCCCTTGCCCGGCGCGTACTCGCTGTCGCGCTTGGGGGCGAACTCGCCGTGGTTGAAGGCCTCGTCCTCGTAGATGTCGACGAAGGTGTTGAAGCCCTCGTCCATCCAGGCGTGGCGCCGCTCGTTGGAGCCGACGATCATCGGGAACCAGCTGTGCCCGATCTCGTGCGCGATCAACCCGTGCAGCCCACTGCCCTTGGCCCGCTTGTGGTCGAAGGTGATGCCCGGGTACTCCATGCCGCCGGCGGTGCCGGCTTCATTGATCGCTACCGGCCAGGGATAGGGGAACCACTGCTTCGAGAAATACTCGACCGAGGCCTTGAGGAACTCGGTGGCGCGGCTCCACTCGCTCTCGACCGGGTAGACCGACATCGCCAGCGCGGTCTTGCCGTGCGGCAGGTTGATCCGCGCGGCATCCCACACGTAGGCCCTGGACGCGCCGAAGGCAACGTCGCGCGTGTTCTGCATGCGGAAGTGCCAGGTCAGCGTGCCGCCCTGCTTCGGACGGCTGGACGGCTGGGTGACCTCGGCCGGCGTGCGGATCATCACCGTCTTGTCGCTGTGGCGGGCCTCGTCCAGGCGCTTGATCTGCGTGGGCGTGAGCACGTCCTGCGGGTTCACCAGCTCGCCGGAGCCGGCCACGATCATGTCCGAGGGCACGGTGACCTCGTAGTCGAAGTCGCCGTACTCCAGGTAGAACTCGCTGTTGAGGTAGGGGGCCGTGTCCCAGCCGCGCAGGTCGTCGTAGACGCACAGGCGCGGGTACCACTGGGCGATCTCGAAGATGTCGCCGTTCTTGCTCGCGTTGACGTCCATGCGGCCGCCGAACTCGCCGGGCACGGTAAAGCTCCAGGCGATATGCACGCGCACGGTGCCGCCCTTGGCCTTCACCGCTTCGGGCAGGCGCAGCTGCATGCGGGTATCGGAGACCACCCACTTCACCGGCTGCAGATGGCCGCCGGCGCCCTCCACCTCGACCGAGGCGATGTGGTAGCCGCTGGTGAACTCGGTCGGGAACTTGCTGGTGAAGGCGCCGCGCGCGTCGGGCTTGTAGCGGTTCTGGTCCAGCTGCAGCCAGAGCACGTCCAGCGCGTCCGGGCTGTGATTGGTGTAAGTGATCGTCTCGCGACCGCGCAGCTCGCGGCTGGCCGGATCCAGTGATGCCTGGATGGCGTAATCGGCGCGGTTCTGCCAGAACAGCGGGCCGGGTTTGCCGTCGGCCGAGCGGTAGGCGTTGACCGGGTCGGGGTAGGTGAACGGCGCGAACGTCCGGAGCGGGTCGTAGCGCGGTGCATCCGCCGCGGCGGCAAGGGTGGTGGCCAACGCCAGCGCGCCGGTCATGCAGACTGCGAGTGCCTTCATCGATTTTCCCTGTTTACGGTTGGCCGCCGGCGCGGATCAGCGCCAGCACTTCGTGGCAGGCGCCCATGGTGTGGTAGTCGACCTTGCCGGCGGGGCTCTTGTGGTCGTCGTACTTGCGGTTGTCGTGGGTGAGGATGCGGTACCACGCGCCATGTTGGTGGTCGACGAAATGCTCCCACGCGTAGGTCCACAGGCGCTCGTACCACTGGTCATAGACGGCCAGCCCCGTGCGCGCGTGCAGCAGGGCGGCGGCAGCCAGCGATTCGGCCTGCACCCAGAAGTACTTGTCGGCGTCGCAGATGCTGCCGTCGGGCGCGAAGCCGTAGTGGATGCCACCGTGTCTCGCGTCCCAGGCACGCATCAGCGCGGTGTCGAACAGGCGGCGCGCGGTCGGCAGCAGCCAGCGCTCCTCGCGGCCGCGCTCGGCCAGGTGCGACTCCAGGATCATCAGCAGCTTCGCCCATTCGGTCTGGTGGCCGGGCTGGAAGCCCCAGGGGCGGAACAGGTGGCGGGGATCGTCCCGGTTGTAGTTCCAGTCGACGTTCCAGTGGATGTCGTAGTGCTCCCACACCAGGCCGCCGGCCAAGGCGGCCTGGCGCCGCGTCATGTGGTCGGCCAGCAGCAGCGCGCGGTCGAGGTAGCGCGCGTCGTGGCTGGCCTGGTAGGCGGCCAGCATCGCTTCGCACATGTGCATGTTGGCGTTCTGGCCGCGGTAGGGCGAGAAGTTCCAATCGGCGTCGGCCTCGTCGCGGTAGAGGCCGGCCGCCGCGTCCCAGTAGCGCCTTTCCAGCAGCGCCCAGGTTTCGTCCATCCACAGTTCCGCCTCGACCAGGCCGGCGCGCAGCGCGCTGGCGCAGGCCAGCAGCACGAAGGCGACGCCGTAGGCGTGGTTGGTGCGGTCCTCCGGCCGACCGTCGCGAAGGGTCCAGGCGTAGCCCCCGGTGACCGGATCGCGGTGCGCTTCGCGCAGGTAGCGCAGGCCGTGGCGGGCCGCGTCCAGGTAACCGGTGTCCTCGAACTCGATCGCCGCCAGCGCGTAGTTGAAGACGAACCGCGTGCTGCTGACCAGGTGGCGATGGCTGCGGTCGTAGATGGTGCCGTCGTCCTTGAAATACTGGAAGAAGCCGCCGGCCGGATCGATCGCGCGCGGGTGGTAGAACGCCATCGTCCGGGCGATGTGCTCGCGCAGGAAGGTTTCGCTGCGGAAGTCGGGCAGGGCAGTCATCGGTTCGATTCCAGGAAGGCGTCCACTTCCGCCGCGCTCGGCATCGCGCTGAACGAGCCCTGGCGGGTGACGGTGAGCGCGCCGCAGGCGGCGGCGAAGGCGAGCATCCCGCGCAGCGCCGCCTCGTCCGCCAGCAGCGCGTCGAAGCCGGCGCTGCTGGCGAGGGCCGCGAGCCGGCACAGCAGGGCGCCGACGAAGGCATCGCCGGCGGCGGTGGTGTCGATCGCCTCGACCGGCGGGCAAGGCAGCTCACCGCTGGCGCCGCGCTGGAACCAGCGCAGCGGCCGCGGCCCGTCGGTCACCACCAGCAGGCGCGTGCGGCCGCGCCAGAGACGGTCGGGCAAGGCGCCGTCCTCGGCCAGCCAGGCGAATTCCTCGGCGCACAGCTTCACCACGTCGGCCAGCTGCAACGCCGGCCAGACCGCGGGCCGCGGGTTCGACCCGCGCGGCCACAGCGCCGGGCGCAGGTTGAGGTCGAAGCTCACCAGCGCCCCGGCGTCCCGCGCGCGGCGCATGCCTTCGCGGGTGGTTTCGGCGAGCTCCGGGTCGGTCATGCTGTTGGAGCAGACATGGAAGACCGCCAGGTCCGCGAAGGCGTCCGGTCGGAAATGCCGCGGGCGGAAAAGCAAATCGGCCGACGGCGGCCGGTAGAAGTTGAAGCTGCGTTCGCCCCGTGCATCCAGGCTGACGAACGCCAGCGCCGTGTTGGCCTCGTCCGTGCGCGCCACGTCGGCCACCGACACGCCGGCGTGCGCCAGGCTGTCGAGCAGGAAGTCGCCGAACGGATCGCGCGCCAGCATGCCGGCGAAGCGCGCCGTGCCGCCCAGGCGGGCCACCGCCACCGCAACGTTGGCCGGCGCACCGCCGGCGAAGGGGACGAACGCGCGCGGGAAGCCGGTCGCGCCGGCGCCCTCGGCATGAAAATCGATCAGCGCCTCGCCGAAGCAGAGGATGGGACGGCTCATCGCTCCTCCGGCGGCACACCCACGATGCGCGAGCCGCGCAGACCGTAGAAGACGATGTAGGCGTAGCACACGGCCGGCAGGACGAAGGCGGCCTGCAGGCCGATCGCGTCGGCCAGCGCGCCCTGTGCGAAGGGGATCAACGCGCCGCCCACGATGGCCATGATCAACAGGCTGGCCGCCTTCTCGGTCAAGGGGCCGAGGCGCTCGATGCCCAGCGTGAAGATGGTCGGGAACATGATCGAGTTGAACAGGCCGATCGCCACCACGCTCCAGGTGGCGGTGACGCCGCCGGTGCTCATGGTGAGCGCCAGCAGCGCAATGTTGACCACCGCGAACAGCGCCAGCAACGCGCGCGGCGAATGGCGCGTCATCAGCCAGGACCCGGCGAAGCGGCCGATCATCGCACCCAGCCAGTAGTACGACACGTAGGTCGCCGCCGTGGCCTGGGGCATGTTGCCGACCTGCGGCAGCGAGAGGTAATTGACCATGAAGCTGCCGATCGCCACCTCGGCGCCGACATAGCAGAAGATTGCGATCACACCGAACAGCACGTGCGGGATGCGCAGCGCATCGAGCAGCGTGTGATGCCCACGGTCGGCCTGTTCGGTGGCCTCCTCCAGCGCGGGCAGGCGGAACAGGTACACCAGCACGGCCAGCGCGAACAGCGCGATGGCCAGGCCGAGGTAGGGTCCCTGCACGGCCTGGGCTTCCTGCGTGCGGTAGGTCAGCTGTTCGGCCGGCGAGAGCTGGCTGACTTCCAGCGCGCTCTTGACCGCCACCGACAGGATCAGCAGCCCGCCGAAGTGCGGTGCGAGGAAGGTGCCGAAGGAGTTGAGCGCCTGCGCCAGGGTGAGCCGGCTGGAGCTGGTCCGGGCCGGGCCCAGCAAGGCCACGTACGGGTTGGCCGCCACCTGCAGCACCGTGATGCCGGTGGCCAGCACGAACAGCGCGCCGAGGAAGGCCAGGTACGAATGCAGCCCCGCGGCCGGCCAGAACCCGGCCGCCCCGACCCCGGCGATCGCCAGCCCGGCGACGATGCCCAGCTTGTAGCCCAGGTGCGCCACCAGCCGCCCGGCCGGCAGCGACATCAGGAAATAGGCGCCGAAAAACGTGAACTGCACCAGCATCGCCTGCTTGTAGTTCAGCTCGAACAGCGCCTTCAGGTGCGGGATCAGGATGTCGTTGAGACAGGTCAGGAAGCCCCACATGAAGAAGATCGTGGTGACTACCCCGAGCGCGAGCGGGTATTGGGTGTACCGCGCGCGTGCCCCCTCGGTGGGGGCGACGGGCGAGGGGGGCGGGGCGTTGAGGATGGCCATGGTGGACTCCTTCGGTCCGGTCAGGCGAGGGGCGCACAGCTGCTGGCGCGGATGACCAGTCGCACGGGGGCGACGATGCGACGGGCCTCGGCCTCCGGGGCGCGCAGGCGCTCCAGCAGCATCTGTGCGGCCTGGCGTCCCCGCGCGCGCGGCGCGGCGGCGAGCGTGGTGAGCGACGGGGTGGTGAGCGCGGCCTCGGCGATGTCGTCGAAGCCGGTGAGCGCGAACTCGCGGCCCGGGGCCAGCCCCCGCTCGGCCAGCCCGTGCATCAGGCCCAGCGCCACCGCGTCGTTGTAGCAGACCGCCGCGGTGGGGACCGGCCCGTTCGCGAACAGGGCCTCGGCGCAGCGTGCCGCATCCAGCCGCGTCGGCAGACACTCCACCTCCCACTGTGGCAACACCTCCAGCCCGGCCGTCTGCATCGCCGTCCGATAGCCGGCACGACGCTGGCGGCATGAAGAGGAACCGCCGTGGCCGCCGAAGAACGCGATGCGCCGGTGGCCCTGCGCCACCAGGTGCGCCGTGGCCTCGCGCGCGCCCTGCTGGTTGTCCAGCGCCAGCGAGTCCCAGTGCGCGTATTCAGGCTGCTCGCCGCTGAGCTCGCGGTTGAACACGAGCAGCGGCGTGCGCGCGCCGACCGCGGCCAGCACCTGGCCGGCGTCGCTGCCTTCGGCGGGCGAGAGGATGATGCCGCCGGGCCCGTGTTCGATCAGCGAGCCGAGCACGGCCTGCTCGCGTTGCGGCGATTCGCTGGAGGAGCCGAGCAGGGTGACCATGCCCGCCTCGCCCACCACATCGTCCACGCCCGCGGCGAATTCGGCGAAGAACGGGTTCGCCAGCTCGTTGACCACCAGTGCGATCGACGAGGACGTGCGCCGGCGCAGGTTGGCGGCGGCGCGGTTGTAGACATAGCCCTGCCGGCGCAGCTCCGCCTCGACGCGGGCGCGGGTGTCCTTGTTGACCAGCGGGCTGCCGCGCAGCACCAGCGACACGGTGGCACGCGAAACGCCGCAGGCCGCGGCAATGTCGCGCACGGTGACCTTGCGGCCGAGCGGCGTGTTGCTGTGCATGGGGGCGCCTGGTTTTTAAAACGATCCAAATCTAGCGGATCGGTGCGACCACCGAAACCGCCCCGGGCCGGCCGCCGTTCCCCGGCGGGGCCCGCGACCGAGGCCGTCCGTGCAGCCTGCGCGCCCGCGCCGGTCGCGGACACGCGGCCGCCGGGAACGACACGCCCAGGGCGTCCGCCTTCGCGCAATGCAGCATGCAAGCACCCGCGCGCACTGCTAGCGTGGTCATTTGGAACGATCCAAACCGGAGCCCGCCCGATGCCCATGCGCCCTTCCTGCCTGGCTTTCGCCTGGCTCCTGCTGCCCGGCCTCGCCGTCGCCGCCGCGGGCCACGGCGGCGATGTCGATCCGCGCATCGGCACCGGCGGCGACGGTCATACCTTTCCCGGTGCCACGGTGCCCTTCGGCATGATCCAGCTTTCGCCCGACACGGCGATGCCGGACTTCAAGCATGCCTACAAGTGGGCCGCCGGCTACCAGTACGGCGACGACAGCATCCTGGGCTTCTCGCACACGCACTTCTCCGGCTCCGGCCACTCGGACCTCGGCGACGTGCTGGTGATGCCGATCGCCGGCGAGGTGAAGCTGGACCCGGGCGATCCGAACCGGCCACGCAGCGGCTACCGCTCGCGTTTCGACCACGCCAGCGAGGTCGAGCAGGCCGGCTACTACGCGGTGACTCTGGCCGACTACGGCATCCGCGCCGAACTCACCGCCGGGCGTCGGGTGGGCTGGCATCGCTATACGTTCCCCGCGGGAAAGAGCGCGCACCTGCTGCTGGACCTGCGCCCGAGCATCTACGACTACCCGGGCAAGGTGCTCTGGTCGAGGCTGCAGGTGGCCGCCGACGGCACGGTCACCGGCTGTCGCACCACCCGCGGCTGGGCGCCCGGTCGCGAGCTCTGCTTCGCCATGCGCTTCAACCAGCCGATCGCCTCGCGCACGCTCTACGACCGCGGGGACGATGTCGCCTACAAGGGCTTCAAGGGCCCCGGCAACCAGCCGGCCGACCACGATGCGCAGAACGGCCGCGCGCTGGTCGGCGTGTTCGACTTCGGCGCGCTCAGGCAACCGCTGGAAGTGAAGGTGGCGATCTCGCCGGTCAGCGCGGCCAATGCCGTGGCCAACCTCGACACCGACGGCAAGGGCTGGGACTTCGACGCGCGACGCGCGCAGGCCCGGGCCGACTGGGACAAGGCGCTGGCGGTGGTCGACGTCGACGCGCCGGCCAGCGTGCGCAGGCAGTTCTATACCGCGCTCTACCACGCCATGCTGTCGCCCACGCTGAGCATGGACGTGAACGGCCAGTACCGCGGCCCGGACCATGCCGTGCACAAGGCCAGCGGCTACGAGTTCTATTCGACCTGGTCGCTGTGGGACGTCTACCGCGCGCAGCAACCCCTGATGGTGCTGCTCGATCCGGCGCGCAGCTCCGACTTCGTCCGCTCGCTCGTTGCCGCGCGCGAGGCCAGCCCATTCGGCATCCTGCCGGTATGGGCGTACCAGGGCCTGGAGACCTGGTGCATGATCGGCTACCACGCGGTGCCGGTGATCGCGGATGCCTGGATCAAGGGCGTGCGCGGCTTCGACGCCGGCAAGGCACTGGACGCGATGGTCGCCAGCGCCACTTACGCGCCCTACGGCGACCTGGCCGACTACATGAAGCTCGGCTACGTGCCGATCGACAAGGAACCCGAAGGCGCCTCGAAGACGCTCGAATACGCCTACGACGACTGGTCGCTGGCGCAGATGGCCAAGGCGTTGGGGCGCAAGGACATTGCCGCCAGGTTCGAAAAGCGGGCCGGCAACTGGAAGAACGCCTGGGATCCGCGAACCGGCTTCATGCGCGCGCGGCTGTCCACCGGCGCCTTCCGCACGCCATTCGATCCCGCCGCCGCCGGCTACGGCACCGACTACACCGAAGGCAACGCCTACCAGTACTCCTGGTACGTGCCGCAGGACGTGCCGGGGCTGATCCGGGCGATGGGAGGTGACGCGGCCTTCGTTCGCCGGCTGGACGCGGTGTTCGACGCGAAGATCGACCCGGCCCACTTCAGGCACGTCGAGGACATCACCGGCCTGATCGGCTGGTACGCCCACGGCAACGAGCCCAGCCACCATCTCGCCTACCTGTACGACTACGCCGGGGCGCCGTGGAAGACCCAGCAGCGGCTCAGGCAGATCATGGACAGCCAGTACGCCGCGCGCCCGGACGGGCTTTCCGGCAACGACGACCTGGGCCAGATGTCGGCCTGGTACGTCTTCACCGCACTGGGCTTCTACCCGGTGACGCCGGCGAGCGATGTCTACGCCATCGGCCGGCCGTTCGTCGGACGCGCCACGCTGCATCTTTCCAACGGCAAGGACTTCACCGTCAGCGCCGCGCCGCTGGACGATGCGCACCCCTACGTCGGTGAGGTCACCCTGAACGGCAAGCCGCTGGCCGGGCCGTTCCTGCACCATGGGCAGATCCTCGCCGGCGGCGAGCTGCACTTCCGCATGCAGGCCAGACCGGTGCACTAGCGATCAGGGGGCCGCGCGCCTTTCGAACCCTTTCCCTGGCGGGGGAGGGAGCTGCCGGGTGCGGTCGGTACCGGAGCGGGCGCTTTTTGAACCCTCTCCCCTCCGGAGAGAGGGAAGGGTGAGGGGCCGGGGCTCGCGGCACGGTCGATTGGGCGTAAGCCCTCCCGGAAGCCCCTGCGGGGAGAGGTTCGAGGCCGCCAGCGCGGGGCGCTACGGCCAGCCCTTGCCTGGGAGGACGCCAGGGAGCCCACCGTGGGCTGCCATCACCCGTGCCTAACACGGCGTAAGCTTTCATTGCCTGTTTACCGGCCGAGAGCGGGAGCCCGTAAGCTCCACCTGGCCGAAGCGCCGTGAGGAACCCTCCCCGCATGCCCAGCCGCCATCGCGCCCTGCTGCCCGAGCTTCGTCGCGGTCTCCACCGCTGGCGGGTGCCGCGCTGGCGCATGATCGGGCTGCTGTGTGCCGTGCTGGTGATCGTGCTGCTGCCGTACCTGGCCACGCGCACCAGCCATGACGACGCGATGGAAGCGAGCCAGCTGGTCACGCATTCGTCCGAGGTCAAGTCGCTCACCTATCGCATCGCCTACGTCACCCGCAGCAGCGAGGCGGCGATCTTCCGGTTGCTCGAGGGTGCCCGGGAGACCACGCTGCTCGACAAGGCGCGGCAGGCGGGCAACGACGTTCCGGCACTGCTCGGCCAGCTGAGCGACATGACCCGCGACAACCCGACCCAGCAGGCCGCGATCGGCGCGCTGGGCAACGTGGTCAACGGCCGGCTGGCGCTGCTGGAGCAGGCGCTCGCGCGCATCCAGCGCGGCGACCGCGCCGGCGCGCTGGCCGCCTTGCACGATGCCGGCACGCTGTTCCCGATGGACAACCAGATCGACACGGTGGTGCGCAACGAAGGCACCGTGCTGATGGAGCGCCGCGCCCATGCGCGGCGCAGCGCCTTCGAAAGCGCGCTGGTGCTGGCGATCACTTCCATCGCGCAGGTCGTGCTGCTGTCGATCATCGTGTTCGTCTCCGAACGCCAGATCGCCCGGCGCATGCGCGCGGAGACGCGCGAAAGCCAGGCGGTCCGCCGTGCCCAGATGATCGTGCAGGCGGTACGCGAGCCGATCGCGCTGCTCAATGCGCAGCTGTGCACGCTGCTGGTCAATACCGCCTTCAGCGAACTGTACGACCTGCCGCAGGAGGAACAGCGCGAGCTGCGGCCGCTGCCGGAGGTGGGTGAGGGGGCCTGGACCGACGGCGCGTTGCTGCAGCGCTTGCGCGACGTGCTGCTGCACGATCGCGAGTTGTGGGACTACGAACTGGTCCAGCGCACGGTCGGCGGCATCGACCGCCACGTGGTGGTCAACGCCCGACGGCTGCAGCAGCACGAGGGCGAGCAGCCGGTGCTGCTGCTCACCGTCAGCGACGTCACCGCGCGCGCACTGGTCGAGCAGCAGGTGAAAGACCTCAACCGCCAGCTGGAAGGCAAGGTCGAGCAGATCTCCGACGTCAACCGCGAGCTGGAGGCGTTCAGCTACTCGGTCTCGCACGACCTGCGCGCGCCGCTGCGCCATATCGCCGGCTTCACCGGCAAGCTCAAGCGCCACCTCGGCGACCACGTGGACGAGACCGCCGCCCACTACCTGGACGTGATTTCCACCTCCGCCACGCGGATGGCGCAGCTGATCGACGACCTGCTGGTGTTCTCCCGCCTGGGGCGCGGTGCGCTGCGGCTGCAGGCGGTGGACATGCAGTCACTGGTCGAGGAGGCGCGCGCCCTGGCCGTATCGGAGGCGGGCGATCGGCGCATCGAATGGACCATCAGCCCGCTGCCGATCGTGATCGGCGACGAGAACATGCTGCGCACGGTGTGGCAGAACCTGATCGGCAACGCGGTCAAGTACACGGGCCGCCGCGACGTGGCCAGGATCGCGGTGGCGGTGGAACGTGACCGGGACGGTGAATACGTCTTCACGGTGGCGGACAACGGCGCGGGGTTCAATATGGAATACGCCGGCAAGCTGTTCGGCGTGTTCCAGCGCTTGCACCGCGCCTCCGAGTTTCCCGGTAACGGTATCGGGCTGGCCAACGTGCGCCGCATCGTCGCGCGCCATGGCGGCCGGGTCTGGGCCGAGGCCGAGCCGGACCGTGGCGCGAGTTTCCACTTCTCGCTGCCGGCCACCGAACTGGCCGAGGCGCGCACCACGAGGCGTCCGTCATGAACAACCGTCACCTGGGACCCGTGCTGCTGGTCGAAGACAGCCTGGCCGATGCGGAGATGGCCATGGACGCACTGCGCGAGGCCAACCTGGCCAATCCGGTGGTGCATGTGGAGGACGGCGTCGACTGCCTGGATTACCTGCATTGCCGCGGTCCCTGGCAGGGGCGCGAGGATGTCGACCCCTCGGTGATCCTGCTCGACATCAAGATGCCGCGCATGAACGGGTTGGAGGTGCTCACCCGGCTGCGCGAGGAGGAGCGCTGGCGACTGATTCCGGTAGTGATCCTGTCCTCCTCGCGGGAGGAGAGCGACCTGGCGCGCAGCTGGGACCTGGGCGTGAACGCCTACGTGATCAAGCCGGTGGACGTGGACCAGTTCTTCGAGGCGGTGCGCACGCTGGGCCGCTTCTGGGCGGTACTCAACCAGCTTCCGGAGCACGAATGACGCGGGTGCTGGACGACGGAACGAAACTGGAGCGCAATAGACTGCATGCCTAACGCCGCCACACGCCCGCTGCCGACGATCCGCGTCCTCCAGGTCGAGGACGACCCGATCGACGCCGAGCTGATCCAGGCCGAACTCGATGCCGACGGCATCGACTACCAGGTACGCCTGGTCGACGACGAGGCCGGCTACACCGCCTGCCTGGCCGAGTTCCAGCCGGACATCGTCCTGTCGGACCTCAGCCTGCCGGGGTTTTCCGGCCAGCGCGCACTGGAACTGCTGCGCCAGCACGACGAGGACCTTCCCTTCATCTACGTCTCGGCCACGCTGGGCGAGGAGGCGGCGGTCGAGGCGCTGCGCAACGGGGCGACGGACTACATCCTCAAGCAGAACCCCACCCGCCTGGCCAGCGCCGTGCGCCGTGCGCTGGCCGAGGCCGAGGCGGTGCGCGCCAAGCGCCGCGCCGAGGCCGAGCTGATCCGCGCGCAGCGTTTCGAGAGCCTGGCCATGCTGGCCGGGGGGCTCAGCCACGATCTGCGCAACCTGCTGCAACCGCTGCTGCTGGCGGGCGACAGCCTGCAGGATTACCAGGAGGACCCGCGCCTGGCCCGCCTGGGCGCGCTGGTGCGCGACTGCGGCCGCCGTGGCCTGCAGATGGTGCAATCGATGCTCTCCTTCGCCCGTGGCGCGCGCCGCGCCGAGCAGGTACGCGTGGGCGCGCTGATGGATGCGCTGGGCCTGCTGTTGCGGGGCAGCGTGCCCCGCGCGGTGGCGATGGACGTGGAGGTCGACGACCGCGAGCTGGCCTTCGAGGGCAACCACACCGAGCTGCAGCAGGCCTTGCTCAACCTCTGCCTCAATGCGATCCAGGCCATGGGCGAGGCCGGCGGCCAGCTGCGGATCGTGGCGCGCGAATGCGAGCTGGCGGAGGACTTCTTCCAGCCCGGCGAGCACTCGCACCCGGGCCGATACCTGTGCCTGACGGTCGCCGACACCGGCCCCGGCATGCCGCCGGAGGTGCGCGAGCACCTGTTCGAGCCGTTCTTCACCACCAAGGAAAACGGCACCGGCCTCGGCCTGCTTTCGTGCAAGCGCATCGTCGCCGGCCACGAGGGCGTGATGCGGCTGGACAGCGAGCCGGGCAAGGGCACGGCCTTCCACCTCTACATTCCGATCGAGGAACCGGACGTCGAGGCGGAGGCGCAGGAAGCCCAGGGCGAGAGCCTGCTGGGCGAAGCCGAGCGCGTGCTGGTGGTGGTGGAGGAGGCCGGCCCGCTGTCGCTGCTGGTGGATATCCTCGACGGCTACGGCTACCAGCCGCACGCCAGCCAGAGCGGCACCGCGGCGCTGCAGTGGATCGAGGCGCATGGCGTGCCCGACCTGGTGGTGATGGACGCCGACATGAACCTGTTCACCGGCGTACGCACGCTGGCCGCGCTGATCGAGCACGGCTACCGACGCGCGGTGCTGCTGCTGGCCCGCCCCGAGGCGCCGCCGGACCTGGAGGAGCTACCCGCACTGGAGCGGCTCTACCTGGTCGACAAGCCGATCGACACGCAGCAATTGCTGAAAACCATGCGCCAGGCGCTGGGTGGGCAGGAGGCGGGGGAGTAAGTCCACCCCCTCCGCCCCCGGTGCAGCCAGCGAGGATGTCTTGGCGGGTACCTTGAGCCGGCCCAGGGGAGCTCGCGGGGAAGCCGACCGGGTGACGAACCCCAGAGAGCCTTTGGAAGAAAGGTTCAAGGCCAGCACGGCCCCTCACCCCAACCCTCCCCCCCGGAGAGCGAGTGCGCGCCGCTCGCCGCCCTTTGAACCCTCTCCCCTCCGGGGAGAGGGCAGGGTGAGGGGCGGGGCTCGCGGGGAAGCCGATCGGGCGACGAAGCTCCAGAAAGCCCGCGGAAGAAAGGTTCAAGGGCAGCGCAATCCTCTCCCGGAGCGGGAGAGGGAGCAAAGCTCGGGAAAAAGTCCTCAGTCGATGCCGAGTTTCTTGAGCTTGTAGCGGAGTGCGCGGAAGGTGATGCCGAGCTTCTTCGCCGCGGCGGTCTTGTTGTAGCGCGACTCCTCCAGCGCCTTGATGATCGCGGTGCGTTCGAGGTTGCTGATGTAATCGTCCAGCGGTACGCCGCTGCCCGGGCCGGCCGCCGCGGGCGGGACCGGCGGCTGCGTCGCGACCGCGGCGCCCGGTGGCGGTGCGTGCATGGCGGCATGGGCGCTGTTGACCGGATCGGGCTGGCGCAGCGGGCGCTGCGGCAGCATCAGGTCGTCGGCGCCGATGCTGTCGCCATCGCACATCGCCATCGCGCGCTCGAGGATGTTCTCCAGTTCGCGCACGTTGCCGGGGAAGTCGTATTCCTCCAGCGCGTGTTGCGCATCCGGCCGCAAGCGCCCGGGTGTACCGCCGCTCTTGGCGGCGAGCGAGCGCAGGATGAACGTGGCCAGTTGCGGCACGTCGCCGCGGCGCTCGCGCAACGGCGGCACCCGCAGCTCGATCACGTTGATGCGGTAGAACAGGTCCTGGCGGAACTGGCCCTGCTCGACCAGCCGGCCCAGGTCCTTGTGCGTGGCCGAGAGGATGCGCACGTCCACCGGCACCTCCTCGCGCGCACCGATCGGGCGTACCGCCTTTTCCTGGATCGCGCGCAGCAGCTTGACCTGCATGTGCAGCGGCAACTCGGCCACCTCGTCCAGGAACAGCGTGCCGCCATGGGCCGCCTGGAACAGGCCTTCCTTGTCGGAGCTGGCCCCGGTGAAGCTGCCCTTCTTGTGGCCGAAGAATTCGCTCTCCATCAGCTCGGACGGGATCGCGCCGCAATTGACCGGCACGAACGGCCCGGTGGTGCGCGGACCCTGCTCGTGGATCAGCCGCGCCACCAGCTCCTTGCCCACGCCCGATTCGCCGGCGATGTACACCGGCGCCTGGTTGCGCGCGAGCTTGGCGATCGTGGCGCGCACCTGTTGCATGGCCGGCGAATCGCCGACCAGCCGGCCGGCGGCACCGGGCGTCGCCGTGCCGCCGCTCTTGCGCTCCTCGGCCAGCTGCAGTGCCGTGCGCACCAGGCGACGCAGCATCTGGATGTCGACCGGCTTGGAAACGAAGTCGAATGCGCCGGCCTTGAGCGCGTTCACCGCGGCGTCGACGTTGCCATAGGCCGTGATCATCGCCACCGGCGTATCCGGGTGGGTCGCGGCGATCAGCTCGATCACCTCATGCCCGGTGCCGTCGGGCAGGCGCATGTCGGTAAAGCACAGGTCGTAGCTGTGTTCGGCCAGGGCCCGGCGGGCCTCTGCCACGGTACCCACCGCCTCGACCTTGAGGTCCATGCGACCCAGCGTGATGGTGAGCAGCTCGCGGATGTCGCGTTCGTCGTCGATGACCAGGACGGTCTGTGCGGACATGGTTCTCTTCGTCAGGCGGTAACACCGGAAAGGGTATAGCAGTTTGGCGGTTCTGTGCTCTGATCCAGGCCAGGAATTGGCGTGATCACGCGCTTCACGCTCTGCTCCCTCGCCCCTTCGGGGAGGTGGTTGGGGAGAGGGCTCGCGGGGAACCCGCTGCTCCTCTCATCCCGTAGCGCGGTAGCGCCGGCGTGAGGCGGGGCCCCACGTTCTTTCCTCGACGCGATGCGCAGCAGAACTCTTCCGCCCCCGAACCTTCTCCCCGGAGGGGCGAGGGAGCTGGAGCTCAAGCCGGTTCGCCGCCGTCGGCCGGGTGCCGTGCCGGTGGCGTGAGCGTGAGCCGGAAGCAGCTGCCGCCACCGGCCACGCGCACGTATTCCAGCGAGGCCTGGTTGGCCTCGCTCATCTGCCGGGCAAGGTACAGGCCCAGGCCGGTCCCGTACTCGTGCGTGGTGTAGAACGGTTCGAAGATCTGTGCCGCCACCTTGGGCGCGATGCCCGGCCCGCGGTCGATGACTTCCAGGATCGGCACACCGTGCTCGCCCTGGCGCACCACCACCATCACCCGCGCCGGCTCGCCCGGCATGCGGCCATAGCGCAGCGCGTTCTGCACCAGGTTCCACACCACCTGCTGCAGTTGCTGCGGGTCGGCCACCGCCGCCACCGCGGCGTGGCCCGTGATCACCCGCAGCGAATCGCCGCCGATATCGTTGCCCTGCTTGTATTCGTCCACGAAGCCGTTGGCCCAGCGGCCCAGGTCCAGCGTTTCCGGGCGCGAGCGCTCGCGCCGCGAGAGCTGCAGGATGTTCTCGATGATCTCGTTCAACCGTACGCAGTGGTTGTTGATGATCTCCACCATGCGGGCGTCGCCGGAGGCCAGCTCCTTGGACTCGGCCAGCAACTGGGCGGAGTAGCGGATCGCAGCCAGCGGGTTGCGGATCTCGTGCGCGATCGAGGCCGACAGGCGGCCCAGCGAACTCAGGGTCAGTTCCTCCGCGCGACGCGAGAGCAGCGAGGTGTCGTCCAGGAAGATCAGTACGTGCGAGTCGTCGTTCGGTGCCAGGCGGGTGAAGCGCGGCACCACTTCCGGCACGCCATCGGCGAGCTGGGTGGCGGTTTCGTCCAGCTTGCCCGAGGTCATCCAGTGGTACAGGCGGCGCGAAAGCTCCGGCGCCAGCTTGCCGAGGTCGCGCTGGTCGACCGGCGGGTTGCCCAGCAGCATCCAGGCCGACTCGTTCAGCTGGTGGATGCGGTTGGCGTCGTCGACCAGCAGCACACCGGTCTTCATGCGCCGGATGATCAGTTCATTGACCTGGGAAAGGTTGGCCAGGTCCAGGCTGCGCTGTTCGGCCAGCGCCTCGGTGGCGCGCAGCTGGCGGCCGAGCACGTGACACAGCGTGGTACTGGCGAAATAGGCCAGGCCGAGCAGGCCCGACTCGAGCAGGTCGCCGTCGCCCGGGGTCTGGGCGATCAGCGTGTGGCCGAGCATCCCCAGCGTGGCCAGTGCGGCGAAGAAGCTGGAAAGCCGCAGCGGCAGCACCAGCGCGCCGGTGCACAGGTTCACCGCCAGCATCATGGCGATGCCGATGCGCGCCTCGTGGATCAGCCAGGCGGCCAGCACGGCGACCATGATGTCCACCACCAGCGCGCCGGAAACCACCAGCCGCGCGTTGGCCATGGCGTTGCGGGTCTGCAGCAGCATGCCCACGGCGAACAGCAGGTAGACCCCGATCACCACGTAGGCCAGCACCGGCTGGTCGACGGTCGGCCAGGTCAGCCGTGGCGAGCTGAGCGCCAGGCCGGCGTAGACCAGCGCCTGCGCCAACCGGAAATAGTTGAGAAAGAACAACTCGTGGCGGATCGCCGAGGCGGCCGGGCGGGCGGCCTGGAAAACCGGTGGTTCGGCGGTGGGTATCGAGGAAGGCACGTGGACGGCTTCGACGCGGCGTTCGGCCGAGTATAGACAGCCCGGCGTGCGCCGCCAGCGGCATGGCGCACGGATGGCTCATGGGCGGCACTTTCCATGATGGCCGCGTTTGCGCGAAAATGCCCGGCCGTATTGCGCGATTCGTGCCCGGTTGACTCCAGGCGGCGCGCACTGCACGCCGGCAGCGTGCTCCAAGCCGCCGTCCGACCTCTCCCGCGTCCACGCTGCCCCAAGCGCGCGTGCGGCCCGATACGTTTTCCCCGTTCGCTCGAGGTATAGGAATGAATTTCCACGAGTACCAGGCCAAAGAGCTGTTCGCGCAGTACGGCATTGCCGTCCCGCCGGGCAAGGTTGCCAACTCCCCCGACGCCGCCGTCGACGCCGCCAAGGCGCTGGGCGGCTCGCAGTGGATGGTCAAGGCGCAGATCCACGCAGGCGGCCGCGGCAAGGCCGGGGGCGTCAAGTTCTGCAAGAGCCTCGACGACGTGCGCGCTGCCGCCAAGGGCATGCTGGGCACCAACATGGCGACCTACCAGTCCGCCGGCCGCGCGCTGCCGGTCAACCTGGTGCTGGTGACCGACGCCACCGACATCGCCAAGGAGCTGTACCTGTCGGTGCTGGTCGACCGCGATTCGAAGTCGGTGTCGTTCATCGCCTCCAAGCACGGCGGCGTGGACATCGAGCAGGTCGCCCGCGACACGCCCGAGGACATCCACACGATCGTGGTCGACTTCGTCGAGGGCCTGCAGCCCTACCAGTGCCGCCAGCTCGGCTTCGCGATGGACCTGAACCCGAAGCAGGTCAACCAGCTGACCAAGATCATGCTGGGCCTGTACAAGCTGTTCAACGAGAAGGACCTCTCGCTGGTGGAGCTCAACCCGCTGGCCATTCTCGAGGACGGCAACCTCGCCGCGCTCGACGGCAAGGTCAACTCCGACGACAACGCGGATTTCCGTCATCCCGAGCTGGTCGCCATGCGCGACCTGAGCCAGGAAGACCAGGCCGAAGCGGCCGCGGTGCAGCACAACCTCAACTACGTGACCATGGACGGCTCGATCGGCTGCATGGTCAACGGCGCCGGCCTGGCGATGGCCACCATGGACGTGATCAAGCTGGCGGGCGGCGAGCCGGCCAACTTCCTCGACGTCGGCGGCGGCGCGACCAAGGAGCGCGTGACCGAGGCGTTCAAGCTGATCCTCTCCTCCGACAAGGTGAAGGCCATCCTGGTCAACATCTTCGGCGGCATCGTGCGCTGCGACCTGATCGCCGAGGGCATCATCGCCGCGGTGAAGGAAGT